>JAGOHK010000213.1 GCA_017996175.1 Leptospiraceae bacterium | reverse complement strand
AATAATTACTTTAATGCTGCTCGCACATAATTACGAGTATGCGCACCGAAAGATTTCATAAGAAGAACAAGGTATTCGTCAATTTCTTTTCTTGCCTCTGATTGGTCTTTTACATCTTCATAACGAACTTCATAATCCATAAATTTAAAGATTTGTTCCCAAGCTTCTATTTTTTGATCTAGGTCTTCTGCGCGAGAATTGGATTCTTTAGAAAGGATATTTCGGATATAATCCTGATTAAACTCTCCGTAGGCAACATCTCCACTTACATCAGAGAAAGCGCGTAACATAAGATTATCCGTTTCTTTATTTCTAAATATATAATCAAACCACTCGAACTGATAATGTTCTATCGAAGTATGACGATCAGCCGCTCTTTTAATCATTGCATTCTTCGATCCATCAAGTCCCATCATTGCAATAACATTGATAGAAACCATTCGACTTGCGCCAACACCTGGTAAAACGGTAGTATGATACGGCTGTGTTAGATCCTGAACAAAATGTAACCCCCAACCCGTAAATCTATATCCCCAATAAGGATGTCCAGTTTTAAATGCAAATCGTGCTAAACTTAAAAATTGATGCATTCTATATTCAGGTAGAGTTCGCTTTAAAAAACTTCCTGCTTTATAAATAATCCATGCTTCATGATAAAAACCCATGTGAAAAGGAGCTTGGCTGGAATACTCAAAGCGTTTGTCGCCAAATGGCTGTTGTCCGAAACCGTAGATTTTTCCATGTTCTGTAATTTGTCCTTTTCCCGGCTCTACTTCACTGTCTTCATAGAGTCCAATATCATGTCCGTAGTCAGGCTCGTCGGCGGCAGTGGCTAATATAGCTAATGGACTTACGTTGGATTTTACTTTTAGAGTTCGATAATTCATTCTATTAAAAAAAGAAAGATCTTTGTATACACTCAAATTTTCTATTGGAAATTTTTCTCCCTTAGGAACATTTACCCCAGGCAGTTCTTGAATGTAATACGTTAGGCGAATTTCGGGATTGAGCCGCATTGCCATTAAAAAGTTCTTTCGAATATTCTTTTTGTCTTTAGGATCAAAACTGAGTATTTCTGGTTTTGGCGGATAATTAGATATATGCTCTCTTGCATAATCTTCTTGTTCTTTAAGTAACTGAGCAAGTCCCTCCCCTTCTTTAATTAAAAAATCTTCGAAAGACTCTACTGGAACTGGTTTTGTTTCTTTGATTTCTGACATATTCGCAAGTGCAGGATAGGTCCCTAAAGTATGGTCTGTCCAAGCATATAAAGTGATTGCATTGAGTCCAATTACCCAAAACAGAATTGGTATTTTTTTATTTATATTCATTCTAAAATTTCTATCTCCTCAGTTTACTTGTTCTACAAACCCTAAAATAAATAGTCAATGAAGAATAATTAATTTCTAAAAAAATTCAATGGACAATTTTCTTTGAACTGTGATATAGTAATAACCAAAATCTCCTAGCTAAAATTAGGTATGCTTATTTATAATAAATATCTAATTCATTTTATACATAAATAAATGAAAGATTTGCCATTTTTTTGTTCTAACCAATTTATTAGTTTATAGAGAGAACTTAATTCAAGTTTTACAAATATGAAAGAAAACAAATTATTAATTGTAGACGATGACGAAATAATTTTAGAGGTTTTACGGACAAATTTATCACAAAAGGGATATCAAGTTGTTTCCACTAGAAATCCGATTGAGGGTTTAAAACTTTTTTTACAAGATCCTACCCTCGTTGTCATCTTTGATCTAAACATGATTGAAATGTCCGGCAAGGAGTTAATGCTCAAAATATTCGAAGCGGGGCATCGACCAATCGTAATTATTCTAACTGCAGAAACAGATGTCAATACAGTAGTTGAGTTATTTAAAATTGGAGTGCATGATTATTTAATTAAACCCTTCAATGCAACGGAATTAATTGGAAGAGTTGATAGAGCATTTGAAATTGCTGAACTTAGAATTATCAATGAGAATATTCAAAAAGAAAGGGAAATCCGAATTGAACACCAATTGAATTGGAATTTGTTCAAAGAAAACTTAATAAAAAAAGACACTGACAAAATCGACAGTGGACTTATGACAAATATCAATACTAGTCTAGTACAAGGAGCAGGGCTTGGAACGCTTGCGCCTTTAGTCCAGCTAATAAAGGATAGCTCCAGATTAGAAAATAATTTTTACATAGTTGAAAAGGATTTAATGGATATGCTATTTGAAAATACACAATTTTCAAACAAACTTATTTTTATGATTGGAGATATTGACTATGTAATTAATAATGATTTGCCTAAGGAGCCTATTACAGTTTCCAAAATTCATAATATAATAGAAGAAACCATTTCCGAAAACCTACAATATGAAAAATTGAAAAATTATATCGTCCGGCTTGCAGGAAATACATTTACCTCAAATACCAAGAAACTAAGTATAAATATAGAATATTTTAAAAAAGCAATCCAAGAACTTTTATTGAATGCGTTTAAATTTTCTGAAGCAAATAGTAAAATTTATATTTTATTTGAAATTCTAAAAGACACATTGGAAATTTCTTTTCTAAACACTCCGGAAAAAGACACGAAAGAACAGTATGGCATTCCCCCAGAATACCAGAATATAATTTTTGAGCCTTTCTTTCGAATTTCTAAAATGGTTTTCGAAAATATTCCGACACTCGATTTCGGGTTGGGGCTATGTTATGTAGAAAAAATCATTCGAAACCATAAAGGAAATATTCGAGTAATTAATTTGAAAAATTATTTAGAAAATAGTAATCGAATTCTTATTAATTTCAGTATTGCTCTACCATTCGCAAATTGAATCAACTTTACTGCTGTTTTTGTAGCCTTTGATTTAAAAAAAATCTTTTCACTAAACGATTCCAAAATTACCAAGTAATTACAGAGTTGTTGCAAAGAAATTATCGAATTTGCAAACTAGAGTTTAAAAACTATTTTTGGAATAAGAGAATTTATGAGAGAGATAAAAACAGTTACAATCGTCGGAGCGAACGGCTCCATGGGTGCAGGCAGTGCAGCTATCGTTGCCGCGTTTGGAGAAGCGAAAGTTCACATGCTCGCGAGAGATTTGGACAAAGCAAAAGAAGGTATCACCAAAGCAATCAAATCTGTAAGAACTGATACAATTAAATCCAGAATGATTCCTGGAACTTACGATAAAGATTTATCAAAAGCAGTTGCTGAGTCCGATTGGGTTTTTGAATTAGTTGCGGAGAGTTATGCAGTAAAAGAGCCGATCAATGCACAAATTGCAAAAGCTCGTAAACCAGGAACGATAGTCTCCACAGTATCTTCTGGATTATCCATCGAAAGACTAGCAAGTGCTTTTGATGCAGATGGACAAAAACATTATTTCGGAACACATTTTTTTAATCCTCCTTACAAAATGATTCTTTGTGAATTAGTTTCTCATAAAGGCTCCGATTTAAAACTCAAAGCAGAACTCGGAAAATACTTAGAACAAAAACTTCGTCGTGCTGTTGTATACACTAACGACACTCCTGCATTTGCTGGAAACAGAATTGGATTTCAGTTAATGAATGAAATTGCACAACTCGCAGAGAAATATCAGGATAAGGGCGGTTTGGCGCTCATGGATGCAATCATGGGTGGATTTACTGGTCGCGCAATGGGACCGTTAGCCACTGTTGATTTCGTTGGTCTTGATGTTCACAAAGCTATCGTTGACAACCTCTATGAGTTTACTAACGATTCTGCGCACGAAACATTTAAACTTCCTAAATACATGCAGAAATTAATTGATAAAGGTGACCTCGGTGGAAAGACCGGACAGGGTCTCTTTAAACGTACCAAGTCTGCTGACGGAAAAAGAGAAAAGTTCGTATACAATATCTCCACTGGAAATTACGACCCGTATCCAAAGTTTGACATTCCATTTGCAAAAGAAGCAAGTGCAAAAATTGCTGCTTCTGATTACAAAGGCGCAATGGAAGTAATCAAATCAGCAAAAGGACTCGAAGCAGATCTTTGTCGTTATTTTCTAGCGCGTTACATCAGTTATTCGCTCTCAATCGTTGGCGAAGTCGTTGATACTAAAGAAAACGCTGATGCGGCTATGGGATTTGGATTTAACTGGGTTCCTGCATCTGCCTTTGTAGATTTACTTGGTGGTGTTGTGGAAACTAAAAAGTTTCTCACAGCGTCTAAGATAGAGATACCACCAGTACTAGCAAAAGCGAATCCGAAAGAGATTTTTTACAAACTACAAAATAAATTAGACGCAAGAGCGCTATTTAGAGCCTAAGGAGATTAACATGGCAAAAGGAAATCCAGTATACATTCTCGGTGGAGCACAAACCGACTTTCAAAGAAATTGGTCTAAAGAAGGTAAAACATTTCTCTCTATCATGAAAGAAGTTACCGACGACGGACTGTTAGCCGCAGGAATCGACTATAGCGAAATTCAAAAGCTAAACAAGA
>JAGOHK010000212.1 GCA_017996175.1 Leptospiraceae bacterium | reverse complement strand
ATACTGGGTCGCGTATCCTACTGCCTATTTTTCTGAAGATCAAATACATAATCTAATTTATCTAGATAAACAAAGTGATTTATATTCAGTTAAGAAAGTTCTTGAGAATCGAGCCGGTTTTTTCTTATTTAAAAAAAATTCAAATTTTGAAAAACATTTTATCCAAAATAGAAATTCTAAAAATTCTTTTAAACAAATGGAATTTGATGAGTTTATTTTATATATTCCTGAAAAGCCAACTCTAGATTTTTTAGAACCGCATAGAGATTTGCTTTTAAAAGAAATTTACTTTCAAAAAAAATAGTCGCCTTGGATAATGCGGATTTTCCACTTAATTTTACTTTTGAATCATAAAACGTTTCCCTAAAAAAGTATACCTCTTACTTCAAAAATAATTTCCCAATCTCCATAATTCCAACGGAATCTCTCATATAGAATGGCTCCGCAAAACCAGTATTAATCCTAAGACCAAAATAACGATTTGTCTCAATAGATTCGCGTATAAAAGCACCTTGTCCCTTTTTGATGAACTGGGATTCATAACATTCCAAAACATGTTGTTTTATTTCAATATAGGGGCTAATGTCAACACAGAAAGATGGTTCTAGATTTAGTTTAATATGATTGGGAAAATAATATATTATTCGTTTTGGGAAAAAAGGTTCTCCTTTAATGTCGCATTTGGTAAGTTTAGAATAAAACCTTGCTGAGTCCGTGAGTTTACTAACCGCAATATGATCTGGGTGTACATCGTATTCATAATGAGTGAATATATACTCACATTTTAAATCTCGAAAGACTTCTGCAAGTTTGATTCTATTTTCTACCGTTTCTTCAATATAGCGATTTTTTATATCAAGGGTAATCCTGTTTACCCCCAGTAACTCGGCTGCTTTTTTTCTTTCAATTTCCCTAATTTCAATAGAACCGTGAGGAGTTGGTTCTCCATCGGAAATATCTAAAATTGTAACTTCATGACCAGCGTCTAATAGACGTAAAACGCTTCCACCCATGGAAAGTTCTACATCGTCTGGATGTGCCCCTATACAAACAATTTTACTCATAGTCCGAATTTAAAAAAGAAAAGATTTTTTCTTTTTGTTCCTCCGCATCTTTTTTTCCGAGTTCATAGGCTTCTCTAGCACCTATCGCATTTGTATAATCAAAGGTTTGGATAGGGAGTTTACTTTCTGGTTTTATTAAATATGTGTTTTTTAAAGTATCTTCGGATTTACCATATAGAGTTGTATCTTCGTAATAGATTCCGATTTTTTTCCGAGTATTGGAAAATGACTCCAAGAGCAAATTATTTGTTAGCCCCCCATCTAGATAATACTCCTCGTTGATTCTTTGAAAACTAAGCACAGGTGGAATGGAAGAGGAATTCATGATTATCTGCTCGGTGAGTGCCGGGTATTGAAAGTCTTTATTTGTAAAAATTACTTCTTTCAAATTCCATTCTTTTACAATTTTACTTACTCTTTGGCAGGGCAGTCCTTTTTCTTTGTCCTTTTCATCGAGTAAAACAGCGCGCATGGTTTTTGGTATTAAAAGAAGTTTTTTCCAGTAATTATGAAGGGTTCCTTTTCTCGGAAATGCTTTTACTGCGAGGATAAAAATTTTCACTCTACTTTTACTAATTTTCTCGAAGTCTATCGAATAACGTAGAGTTCGTCTATACATATTTTCATGGGGAAAAGGGCGTTTTCCCATAAGCAAGTGGTGGGGCCAGAAATTGCGTTTATTGCGTTTGAGTAACTGCTCGAAGTATTCAATTCCTTCTTCTTCTCTTTGGGAGAGAATCATTAGACCGATTGCGGAGCCCGCACTGACTCCAGAAATTTCTTTGATTTTGATTCCCCAATTTCGGAGTTTGAATCCGACTCCCAAACCATACAATGCCTTACAACCACCACCGGCTATGGCAAGTGCGATTTCATTATTCTTGAACACCTTCTTTATTTTCTTACGAATCGTCTTATAAGCTGGCATAGAATTATTAGTTTTACCCTATTTTATTCTAGCAATAAAAAAACGTTTATCAAAATAAATACTGTATCAAACTAGACTTATGAGAAGATTTTATATTACAATTAGTTTGGCTATGTCCTGTTTAACAGCAGGGTGGATATTTTCCCAGGAAGGGGAAGTGAGTGAGATGACATTACATGACTTTATGGAAGACCATGTAGAGTTAGCGGAAAAGAAATTTAAGAAGGGCAATAAAGAGCCTATGAAAAAAATGCTTGAGACAATTCCAAGTCTAGCTCTTCCAGAGGATAAGGAAAAATGGGAAGAAATTACAAAGGAGGCACTTGAGTCTGGAAAATATCTTTCTTCTTGTAAGTCCTGCCATGTAAAATTCAAAAAATCTTACAAAAAATCTTACAAAAAAAGATTAGTCTCAATCCCAAAGGAAATTTTAATCCTTAAATAATTCCACCAATGAAAGAGGAAATACTAAAAAAAATAGAAGTTTTAGCCAAAGACGCTAAAGCTTTCGAAGAAATAAAAAGTATTTTAGTAGATTTCGAATTGGAGTCTAAGGGGAGTTTTGCGCAAAAAGAATACCTTCTTTCCTACGCACAAAAAATTGGGAAAATTGCAACTTTTTCCTTCGATTTAATTTCCAGAAAAGTGGAATGGTCAAAAGAAATTTATGAAATTCTAGAAAGAAACTCTAACGAGTTTGACCATACTGCCGAAGGTTTTTCTAAATTTATCCATCCAGAGGATATAGAGAGAGCAAAATCAGAACTATCCCCCCGAAACTCCAAAGAAAGCATTTACTCTGAATATCGTTTAATTATGCCAGATGGCAAAATCAAATATGTGTTAAGCGAAGGAACTATTGAGTTTAATAATGGTTTGCCGGTAAAATTTACTGGTCTAACACAAGACATTACAGAAAGGAAAACAAAAGAAGAAGAGCTAAAAATTTACAAACATATTCTAAAGAACAATTGGGATGCAGTTGTATTTGCGGATATGAATGGAATTGTGCGTTATACAAATTCTACAGCAGATCATTTGTATGGATACGAAGAAGGAGAATTAATCGGTCAGCATGTACATATTTTTAATTTTGGAGATGTCGAACAAACCCAGGAGATAATAGATTTAATCGTCCAAAACGGTGGTTGGTCGGCTGAAATTATTCAAAAGAAAAAAGATGGAAATTCCCTACAGGCGTTGTTGACCGTATCCTTAGTAAAAAATGACCAAGGAAAACCAATCGGATTTTCTTCCAACAGTAAAGATATTAGTGAAAAAAAATACTACGAACAAAAACTCCTAGGTGTTAGAAACTTTCTAGATAGCATCATCAATGCAATCCCTACACCCGTATTTGTGAAAGACACACTACACAATTGGATTTTATTAAATGATGCATTTTGTAGTTTTATGGGTTATAGAAGAGAAGAATTAATAGGAAGATCAGATTATGATTTTTTTCCAAGAGAAGAAGCAGATGTTTTTTGGTACAATGATAACAAGGTTTTGGTCTATGGAGAAGAAATAACTAACGAAGAGAGTTTTACAGACGTTAACCGCATAACTAAGACAATCATTACTAGAAAACGATTGCATACTGATGAATCCGGGGAACGTTACGTTGTAGGACTTATTACCGATATTACACAAAATAAGGAATTCGAAAATGAACTTATTAAAGCAAAGGAACATGCAGAAATTACTACTCTTGCCAAAAGCGAATTTTTAGCAAATATGACTCATGAAATTCGTACTCCGATGAATGCGATCCTTGGATTTTCGGAACTTCTTAAAAATGAAATTAAAGATGGAAAAGCCAGAAAATATTTAGACGCAATCATGAGTAGCGGTAAAAATTTATTAACCTTAATCAATGATATATTAGATTTATCTAAAATAGAAGCTGGGAAGATGGAAATAAAAAAATCTCCCGTGATGATTCATTCTGTTATGAGTGAACTGAAGGAAATTTTTAATTTAAACTCTGTTGAAAAAAAATTAGAGCTAACGTTTATTATCTCCAGTAATTTTCCTAAAATTATATTAATAGATGAACTTAGATTTAGACAAATTATTTCCAACTTAATCGGAAATGCAATTAAATTTACAGAATCCGGTTTTGTTACTATCAAAGTAAATTCAGTGTTTAATCGAAATAATTCAAGCAAGATTGATTTGGTTGTGGCAGTCGAAGATTCTGGTATTGGAATTACGGACAGAGAACAAGAGAAAATATTCGATGCATTTTATCAACAACTAGATCAAAATATTAGCAAGTTTGGGGGAACTGGACTTGGACTGACAATTTCTTCTAAATTAGCAGAAATGATGAATGGAACCATAGATCTCAGAAGTAAAATAGGAGAAGGAACTACGTTTACTCTTCGTTTGTCTGATGTTCAGATAATGAATGAAAACTTAGAAAAACAAGAAATAGATTATCCTAGAATTGATTTACCTAAATTTTCTCTTTTGATTGC
>JAGOHK010000109.1 GCA_017996175.1 Leptospiraceae bacterium | reverse complement strand
GCGTGCCATCCGTTCAGTCACAGGACATTGCTAGTAGTTGTTGGCTCGGAGACATTGAGAAAATGGAAAGAAAAATGCTTGGGGCATTTTCTTCCCATTTTCTCAACGTCGGATACTCTTAACGTTAGGTGACATGCTGCTGGAATTTTTAAGATATTAAAGGAATTGGGATTGTATGAAAGTAAAAGAAAGAGTAAAAAAGATACTAGATGGGCTGAATGAAGGAGTTTTTGAGAAAGAAGAAGTAATAAAACTTTCCTTGCTTTCGGCGATAGCGGGAGAGAGCATTTTTCTTCTTGGTTTGCCAGGAGTTGCTAAGAGTTTAATTGCTCGTAGGTTAAAGTTTGCATTTAAAGATGCAAAATCGTTCGAATATTTAATGAATCGTTTTAGTACCCCTGATGAAATATTCGGACCGGTTTCTGTAATTGAACTACAAAAAGATAATTATAAGCGGATTACGGAGAATTATCTACCAGATGCACATATTGCTTTTTTAGATGAAATATGGAAAGCAGGACCTGCTATTCAGAATACTTTGCTTACAGTTTTAAATGAAAAGATATTTCATAATGGAAAAGAAATTCAAACAGTGCCATTGCGTGGCTTGATAGCGGCATCGAATGAATTACCGACAGAGGATGAAGGATTAGAAGCACTTTGGGATCGTTTTTTGATTCGTTACATTGTGACCGGTGTCGAGGATAATGATAAGTTTAATAAAATGATTAGCGATGACCTTAATCCAAATATTGATAATATCCAAGAAAAAATTACAGAAGAAGATTACAAACAATGGACTAAAGAGATTAACCAGATTATTTTACCAGAAGAAGTCTATCTGGTAATCGAAGTAATTCGAAAAAAGGTTCAAGCATATAATAATGGATTAGCCGAAGGGCAAAAAGAAATTTATATCTCAGACAGAAGATGGCGGAAAACCGTTAGAATCCTCAGAGCTTCTGCTTTCCTGAATGATCGAATAGAAGTAGATTTAATGGATTGTTTTCTAATTCAACATTGTATTTGGAATGAAAAAGAAGAAATAGGAAAAGTAAAGGATATAGTGGCTGAGTCTATTCGGAATTACGGATATTCATTGACTATAGATATTGAAGGCATTGAAAACCAAATTATAGAAAAAAAGACTGAGGTAGATAAAGAAAGCCATTATATAAAAACTGAAAATGTAAAACAAAAAAGGGTTTATACTGATACTAAAAAAAATCAATACTATAAATTATTAGAATTGGGTGATAATTATAATTTATTCAAGATTGCCGACTATAAGAAGCTTACAAATGATTACCAATCATTTTATCTATATAATCCAGATAACGTGGAAGACTATGAAAACGTAAATGTTTTGAAAGTGGGGTCAAAATTAAAAGCACATCTAAATAGAAGAGAATATGACATTGAGGTAGAAACTGAAGTTGTGGAAAAACAAAGTCGAGAAACACGAAGACCAAGTGAAAAATTAATTAATGTCTGGAATGGAGAAATCTCAAATATAATTCAAGATATACAAAATCAGATTTTAATAATTGAAAAACATCGTTCAGAAAAACTAGAAAATCTTCAAACAAATCTTTTCGTTAATAAATTACTCTCAAATGTTGTAGAAGAAAATCTTCATAACTCGGTTCATAAGCTTCAAGATTTAAAACTGGAAGTAGAAAAAATTAAGGCAGATTACGATGGATTGGAGTGAGAAGGCACGCCGAGCATTTCAGATAGTTTCCGATGCCATACATGAATTAACCCATATTCTAAATGACAAAGAAAGAATAAAATCTGATAAAGGAACAAAAAGTATTTTTAAAAAAGAAGTAATGAGGATTGGCGAAGCGGTAAAACGTACTGATAAAAAAGATCCTTTACTTAAATTATTTAAAGACTTACGAAATGAAATTGCACACGAATTTGACGTTGAAGTTGATATAAACCGAGTCATTTCTACAGTAAGTGAAAACCTGAATGCACTAAGAGATTATGCCAATGATTTTATTCAAAAAAATTGTTCTTCTAATCCAACAATAAAGAGCTTTGAAAAATTTGGAAATGTCGGAAAGCAAAAGGATAGGACAAAACTCATTGATGCGTTACTCGATAAGCTAACTGAAAAGGATAGAACGCTTAGAACCAGCTTTCCAACAGAGCCCTCTATTCAAAAATATTCTTCGGCTGTTGATGAAATAACGAATCATCCTGATCTACTAAAACTTGCAGGGGAGAATTCAGTAATCGCCTCGCAAATTACGGAAGATATTGCTAAGTGGGCAAACAATACTCAAAAACAGATTGAAATACAAAATCCATTTTCGGATGAAGAAGAGTTATTAAAAAAAACTAAGACTCTCGCTATTCTTGATTTTTATCAATCATACGAAGATACCGTTAAAAATCTGGAAAATATTTATCAAAACAAAGAAATCAATTTCTCCTTTTTTGAGGATAAAGTTAAATCTCTGGAAGAGAAGTTAGATATTGAAAAAAGTATAGAAAAAGAAATTAAAAGCATTACAAAGGGCAGAGCTGATTTACGAAAAGGAATTGAACATTTTTTAAATAGCTCCGACTTTAAGAAATTTGAAAAAGAACTACCTTTCAATCAATCGAATTACAAAAAGTATCTTGAGGATAAGAGTAAAAATGTTTTTGACGAAGCTGATGTTCTACAAAAAAATTTTTTAAAAGATTGGGAAACTCAACTCTTAAAGAAAAAGCAAGCATATGAACTAGAGCAGATTAAAATTGCTAGAGAAGAATTTATAAAAGAGCTATATAAAAAAATAAATAATTTTAATATGTTAAAAGAATTATTAGAGCCTTTTACAAAAGATTTAGGGAGATTATGGGACTTATCCGGTGGAGTGTGGCAAAATTCTGGTTTTGAGATATTAAAACATTTTGCAAGTGTATTAGAAAACGATAAATCTATTAAAGAATTAGCAGAAATGCTCGGTAGATATAGAAAAGCAGAAAAGGAATTTGAAGAAGTTGAAATTGAAAAAATAATTGTAAAACCAAAATTTAAACCTCGTCATGCAAGCAAAGGAGAAGTTATCGGAATTAGAGAAAGTGATGATATAAGTAGTATGCTTCCTGTGGAAATTGCTACGCTTGCGAATCCTGCAACTAAGGCGATCTTCTTAAAAAAATATGCTGAAAAAAAATTAATAACCTATGATTTTAAAAATCAATTTGCATCAACAGAAAATATAACCCAAAAAGAAAAGCAATTAAAGGAAAAAGAAGAAAGTAAGGGTCCTATCATTATTTGTGTGGATACTAGCGGTTCTATGCAAGGAACTCCGGAACAAATTGCGAAAACTGTTTGTTTTGCTTTAACTAAAATAGCTATCTCTGAAAATCGTAAATGTTTTCTAATTTCTTTTTCAACAAAAATGCAAACTCTTGAATTGACGGATATAAAATCTTCGCTTGAACCACTTGTAAGATTTTTGAATATGTCTTTTAATGGTGGTACAGATGCCTCGCCTGCATTGGAAGAAGCGCTTCATAAATTAAATTCAGAAAATTTTAAAAAAGCTGATATTCTAATGATTTCTGACTTTATCATGTCTGAACTATCTGATGAGTTAATGAATAAAATTATAGAAGCTAAAAAAAACAAAACTAAATTTCATAGCTTAGTAATCGGAGATAATCAGAATCCAGAAGTTATTAAAGAGTTTGATAGTAATTGGATTTATGATCCAAAAAATAAAAATAGCATCACTGCACTTGTAAAAAATATAGGTGAAGCAAACATTTAAATAGAAAAAAAAATTGAAAAAGCTTGGATTTATGGAAGGATGGACTTTTACACGAAGACGCAGCACGATCACCTAACTGCGAGTATCCACTGCGGTAACGGACTATATCGGAAGCTGTCCGTCACCTTGCTCCAAGCCGGCATAGTCGTGTTAGCCACACTGTGTAGTATTTTTGTTGAACTTACGCAAGTCCAGTGCCTTCACTACTGTCACGAAACTTGCAGAAAAGAGCAAGTTTGCGTGCCATCCGTTCAGTCACAGGACTTGCTAGTATTAGTTCGGCTTGGAGACATGACTTTTAAACTCAAAAGGTGCTACCGCACTTTCGAGTTTAAAAGTCACGTCGGATACTCTTAACGTTAGGTGACATTTTTTGCTTTGGCTTTTTAGTATTACCGCCCCATTGGCTTTGCTGGTATAGGTGCCTTCGACATCCGTGTCTCAGGCAAAATCAGGTTGACAGGAAATAATGAAAAAATTAGGGTTTTTCTGTGTTTACCAAAGAAAAATTAAGAAAAAACATTAAAAAGATCGGAATGCTTTGAAGAAAAGTAGACTTTGCATTATATATTATTATTGAATTGGTAGGAGAATCGAGTGGCTGATAAATTATTCAATGAAACTTTCTTCAAAAAAAACGATTACTTCCGAAAGGAGCTAAATCTTTCTAAAGATCAGTTAAAAGAAATCCAATCTTTAATCAAAAACTGGCAAAAAAATTGTGAAAGTTTCAATCCTGATGTAGATAAAGAAACTACAGATGAAAATGAATTCGTTGATATTTTATTTAAGAAGATTTTAGGTTATTCTGGAAAAGGCAAAGATGCGGATAATTATAATATACTTCCAAAGTTTAAAGTAGATGGAGCAAGTAGCACGGGCAAAGCGGGATTTGCCGACTTAGCACTTGGGAATTTTTCTAAGAACAAGACAGACGCGGAGGTTGTGATTGAATTTAAAGGTCAGAACTCGGATGACTTGACTAAGACTTCGAACCGTCCTGATAAACTTTCTCCTGTAGACCAATGCTGGAAGTATTTGTTAAATCATCCTGCGGCAAAATGGGGAATTGTAACGAATTTTAATGAGATAAGAATTTATAATAAAGAAAAAGGTCAAAATGTATACGAGACTTTTTATTTTAATGTACCTGCGGAATACAAGGATAAGTTCCAACCTCTTTCTACCGAAACAGAAATTTTAAAACTCATTACAATTTTAAAAAAAGAAAATCTTCTGAGTGCAAATGGAATTTCACAAACCGAAGAGTTACTGAAAAATAAAGGAGTTGAGGAAACAAAAGTTCAGAAAGAATTTTACTTCGCTTATAAATCTTTACGTTCTCAAATATTTTATGAGGCATTACACCATAATCCGCAATATGAATCCGAGAAACCAAAATCGGAATTATTGCAATTGGTTCAGAAGTTTTTAGATAGAATTATTTTCTGTTGGTTTTGTGAAGATTCGAGAGAGCATTTGATTCCTTCAAATATTTTGTCTGCTGATTTAATCCAGACTCAGGCAAAGGATAAATACTATAATCCACAACACTTTAGTATCTATGGAAAAGTGAAAGACTTATTCCAAGCAATCGACGAAGGACGAGCTTTCGGTATCGACAGCGGATACAATGGAGAGTTATTTAAACCAGACGCCGCGCTTGACGCTTTGAAATTACCGAATTTTCTATTTGAGAAAATTGCAGAGATTGGTATGCAATATGACTTCGGAGATGAGAACGAATTAAACGTAAACATTCTAGGTCATATCTTTGAGCAGAGTATTTCTGACTTGGAGGAAATGCGCGTTAGCTTCCAAGAATTAGACCAGACTCCTAGAAAGATTGAAAAGCAACACGTAATGGAATTTGCAAAAGAAGTGGATGTCTTAGAGCATAAGCATACAGAGTTTGATGCAAAAAAAACCAAGCGCAAAAAAGAAGGTGTCTTTTATACTCCTGATTATATTACCCGCTACATTGTTGAAAACACTGTTGGAGTCTGGCTGAAAGACAAAGAAGCTGAGGTTACTAAGAAGTATTCCTCTCTCAAGAAAAATAAAGAATACACCATCTTACGCGAATATAGAGATGAGCATTTATCCAAAATCAAAATCCTAGACCCTGCTTGTGGTTCGGGTGCGTTTTTAATTGCCGCGTTTAATTATCTTTGGAAAGAGCATGAAAGAGTTTATACAGAGATTAAAGAAATCAAAAACAAAACCGCACAAGGAGAACTCTTTGATTTTGATTCCATCAACAAAACGATTCTAGAAAACAATCTCTATGGAGTAGACTTAAACCGAGAATCAGTCGAAATCACAAAACTCGCCCTCTGGCTCAAGACTGCGGCTAAGAACAAAAAACTCAACAGCCTTCACAATAATATCAAGTGCGGAAACTCTCTGATAGACGATAAATCTGTCGCGGGTGAGCTTGCCTTTGATTGGAAGAAGGAATTTCCGAGTATTATGAACGCTGATGGCTTTGATGTGGTTGTGGGTAATCCTCCGTATGGCGCTGAACTAAAAGAAAATCAAATTAATACTTTTCAATACAAATATAAATCCTTTGGACAAAATAATGACATATATACTTGCTTCTACGAAAATACTCACGCGTTAGGAAAAAATCAATTCATTGCGGGTTTTATTACTCCAGTATCTTGGCAAACAAATGAAAAATACCTATCCTTGAGAACCTATTTTATTGATAATTTCAATCTTAATAAAGCGATAAAATTGCCTTACGATATTTTTGAAGATGCTTATATTGACACAGGGATTTATATTTTTACGAACAAAAAAAAAGTAGACTACCAAACTTTGGTCTATGATTTTCATCCCAAAGAAAAAATGAGTAGCGATACATTATTCAAATTAAATTTCCAAGTTTTGGAAAGTAAAGTCTGGCAAAAAAATAAAAATTCTATTATAGTCCTTAATGCAAATTATTATACGTTGAATACTAAAATTACGATTAACTCTATAAATCTTGCAGAAATTTCACAATCAATTCGGGGTATACTTGCTTCTCCATCAGATATTTTAGAAAAAAAAGTAACGTCAAACCATAAGCCTTACTTTTTAGGTGATGTATACAGATACCAAATCTATGACAATCAAAAATGGGTAGATTACGGAGTTAATTTAAAGGAAAAGCCGAACGACTATTCATGGTTTACCGGAGAACGTATTTTAATTCGACGAATTATAAGTCGTAAATTTAGAATTATGGCTACGTATACAAGTGAAGAGTTTGTAAATAAAAAGGATTTATATATTTTAAAAATTATCGACACTGAATATGATATTAAATTTATTCTTACTTTATTAAACTCAAATCTATTTTCATTTTTAAAAACCAAAGGTTCTACAAATGCAACAAAGGATGATTTCTCTCAAATAACATTATCTGATGTTAGAAATCTCCCAATCAAGAACATCTCTCCCAAAGACCAAAAGCCTTTCATACGGTTAGCCGATAGTATGCTCACTAAAAACAAAGAACTACAAGAAATACAAAAGAAATTTACGACTCTCTTAGTTTCAGAATTCAAAATCGAAAAGCTGACGGAGAAATTAGAAGATTGGTATCTACTCGATTGGTCTGAGTTTGCAGGTGAGTTGAAAAAGAAAAAAATAACGTTATCCGCAAAGGATGAAGAGAAATGGCTCGATAGATTTGAGCGTTTGCGAAAGGAAGCTCTTGCTATTAAAGGAGTGATTGATTCTACGGATAAGGAGATTGATCAGATGGTTTATGAGTTGTATGGGTTGACGAAGGATGAGATTGGGATTGTTGAGGATACAGGGAAATGAAGAAAAAAGAAGTAGGGATAGTTTTATCTGAACTCAAAAAAATTACTTTATATAAAATTGTAGAGTGTGAAAAATTTGAAGAGTTTATTACAGATCGCTTCGATGACGAATTTACTATTAAAACTCAAAATATTCAATCTGATAAAAAAGAAGTGTTAGTAAATATAAAAATATATTTTAAACAATCGCATTCTTCAAAAAATCAAGATACCATTCCATGGTTAAGATTTTTAAATCAGCAATTAGATGAAAAAATACAGTTTTCATCTAAGAATTCTTTTCCTTCATGTTGTATGGCTTTCCGGTTTGATATAGATAATAAAAAGGAATTCTTTGCTTTGACTTTTGGATTAGGAGGAAATGCAATACTGAATAAAGATAAAATTGTGCATGATTTCGGAATCAAGGTTGCAATGAATATAAGTGATATCAATAGTTTGAATAGAATTCAAACAAGCATTCATGAAAAGATAACGACTCAAACTGAAAAACAAATTAGTATTGGCGCAAGTCTAGATGAGTTCTATTTGAATTCTGAAAAGGAGATTATAAAAAAAATTTCAGGTTCAGCTAAGAAAGAATTTAATATAAAAAGTTTTGAGGGTAAAGAAAGTATATCTATTTTTTGGAAAGGTCAAAATTCCCTTGAAAATGTAATTTCTAATATCTTAAAAATATCTGGCGAATATAGTAAAACTAATTATCAAACTAATTTCCCATATTATGATAATTATATACTTGAGTATGATAAAAATATAATACGTTCTCTGGATGATTTGATTTTAAATGACATTGCTAAAAAAAATCCAGAAGACATCTTAGATATTCATCTTGCCCCACCTGAGATTATTGATTATGAAAGATACAGCTTTTTATATGAAGAGGAGAACTTTGAAAATTCTGTACATGATATTTCTCTAGTAGATTTTTTGAGAGAAAATAATCCTTCCGAAAATATAAAAATAGATACATTAAAAGAAAAGTGGAGAGTGTATTTATTTGATGAAGAAGAGCAACGAATAATAAAAAATTATAAATTTTACAATTGTATCGTTTCTGACAAGATTCATCAAGGTGAAGTATACATACTTAGCAATGGACATTGGAAAAAAGTTTCTAAAAATTTGGTTGATGAAGTAAGTGAATACATTAAAAATATTAAAACAAAAGATTATTCTTTTTTACTGAACGGAAAAATAAATATTCGGAATTCTCAAACGAATAAAGAAGATGAAAATATATATAATGAAGAGGTTGCAAAAGCAAGTTCTGAGATTTTTTTATTTGATAAAGCCAAATTACAAATAGCTGACACAAAAAGATTCGAGATATGTGATTTATTACATAAAGATAAGCGTTTGATTCAAGTTAAACGGTATAAAAACAAGTCTGCTTCTTTGACTTATCTTTTTGTTCAAGGCAGAGTTTATTTAAACTCTTTTTTAAGAGAAGAAAAAACTAGAAAGAGTATTAGAGAGTTTATTAAAAAAAATACTTCTGTGATTAACCAAGCGAAAAGATTTGAAACAATTTACAGAAATAGTTCCCGTAGAAAGGAATAAAATAAACCAGAATCAATACACCGTATTGTATGTGATATTAACTGACAAGCTAATAGAATTGGAATCTTTCCCGTTTATTATAAAACATGAAATTATGTATACTGATAAATTTTTTAAAAATACTCTTGGAATGAATGTTGAATATAGCATAATTCAAACCAAATCCTGATCTGATAAAAACCGAAACACGTGAAAAGGAAATGTAATAAATAGATAAAATATGAAGCCAATTTATATAAAATTAATTGATAATAGTTCAGATCATTGGATAGAAGCTACAGTAAAAAATTATATAGTCTACTTATTTCAGAAGCATAAAGAGAAATTAGGACTCGATAACATTATACACTATTTGCAAACAGATTTGGATTTGCAAATTAGAGATAAAACCTTTGTAAACTCAATTCTAGTTGAGATAGATTCAAGTGAATACAATTCAAGTCAATTTGAAACAATAAATAAATGGAATGAAGTTATTTTACATGATACATATGATTCCTTTGAAAGCGAGGTAATGGCAAATTTAGAAATAGGAAATCATAAGCAATTCTGGAAAGAATATCAGTGGTATGTTTTTTACCCAATAGTCAAAAAGGCATTCTATAAATATGCAAATCGAAACTTTATAAATCAAAACTTAGAAATATACAATAAATCTATATCTGAGGAATTCAAGAAAATCACAGCAAAGCATTCAAATAATGAATCAATTTCAAATTTCATTAAAAAAATTACTTCCAAAGAGAAAATAAGTCTTAGTTACTTTTTATTATTTATAAAATATTTCTATATCATTGAATTTTTAAAAGGCAATGTAAAATTAGAAGACCAAGCGGATATTGAAAATTATCTCCGCGATTATCTTGATGTTCAAATTTTTTATTTCTTTGAAGTTTTTAATACATCTGTAAAATTAGAATCCTATTTTAGCAAGTCAGCAGAATCCCTCTCATCTATACTTGTAGATGATACTTTAAAAAAGAATTTTGATAATGAAAAACGACTTCGAGAAACATTTGATGCTTTAATAAAAGAACACAGTTCAAAGATTGAAGAATATTTTTCAACAAATACCGAAAAGATTAACGAAATCCTTAAAACAGCTTTAGAAGAAAAAAAGAATATAATAAATCTTTCAGGCGATATTGATAGGAAACATTTAGAATTTCAAAAAGAAATGAATTCCCAGTTTAATTCAATGTTCATAAGAGCAAAAGATAAAATTGATGAATATTTAAAAATTCATAATCTAAGGCTAGACGAAATTTTAAAAAGTAATTCGCAACAACAACAGCAAATGCAATCTGTGAATATTGCGATTAATCAAAAGCAGATAGACTTAGAAAAGAAAGTAAAAGATATTGCAGATTATGAAAAGCGAATAGAGAAGAATTTAAAAAATCAAGTAGTTCTTTTTAGTAAGAGGGACTTAAATAATAGGCAAAAAGCATTTGATAATGCAAAGAGAAGTTACAAAACTAAACGAACAATTTATAAAAAACAAAAAAGTATAAATAAAAGAAGACCTGTAATATTTGGGCTTGCGGGCATTTTCTCTATATTGTTTGCAGTATTAACCTTATACTTATTCTTAAATTCAGAAATAGAGCAAGTCTTTCTGTTTATTTTCAGTGGCATTTCAGTGCTTTTATTCATAACTTTCATCGTAGGTTTATCTCGATTTATCTCTGCAAGAGAATTTTTAAATGATGAAAAAGATTTTTTATTAGAGGATAACAAAGAATTACTTGAATCAAGAAAAGATTTACGCGATTTAGCTAAAAATTTTAATCGTGATACTGAGAGTTCTTATAATGCAATTTTTAATGTTGAACATATGAGTGGAGTTCAAGTTGGCTCGAGTAATAGTATGGATAATAAGAATACGCAAAACTTTAGAGATACTCAAGCACCGTTTAAAGTAACAGATTTTTCAAAGGAGTAAATATGGATAAGCCAAAACAAAATATAGTTTTTCAAAATTCTAAGGTTGAAGGGATTCAATTGGGTGATGGAAATTCAATGCATAACAACTTTGGAGTTAGTAAACCAGAAAAAGGACAAGAAGAATTTTCAAAAGATTTACTCTATGTATGCACTGAACTACAATCAAAAATATTAAGCATTGTCAGAGGGGAAGATCATTATAATGCCTGGGTGACGACAATGCTTGAATGCAAAGGTTATAATATAGCAGATCAAACTAGAGATGGTCTATCGGGTAGTGATAATCCCAAGCAACCCGGAGAATTAGATTTAAAATATCGAAGTCATGATAATACTGCTGTATCTGTTTTAGAAGCATTTCTTTTAGGGGATTCTTTTGATAAACAGAATATAACGAAACATATACTTAAAATATTCAAATATGACCTGAATGGCTTAAAGGTAAATTATGTTTTAGTTTATTATGAAGGAAAAGATTTTTTAAATGACTGGAAAAGATACCAAGAACATTTAAAAAATATTGATTATGGAAGTTTCAAAATAAATTCTATCTCGCCTCAAGAAGAGAATAATACTAATTATGCGGAAATAAAAAACTGTAGTATTCAGTTAATTCGGGAAGATTCTGAAATTGAAATTAGGCATTTATTTATAAAGCTGGAAAAATTTAAACAAGTTTAAATATCAAAGTAAATATAAATATATAGAAGCCTATATTTGGGTTATTGATTAATTTTTTGAGAGACTAGCTTGAAATGTTAAGCGAATAACAAATAAGAAGTTTGGTGTTGAGGAGAATGAGTAATGACCAAAGAGGAATTTGAAAAACTCTTACGATCTTCCGAGAAGAAGAGAGTTGAATTCAAAGGAAAAGTAGACTTCAAAGTATTTCAGGAGCATTTTGCTGTTACTCTAATTTCCATGGCGAATATAAATGGTGGAGGTATAATTATTGTAGGGGTTAATAATAGTATTCCTCATGAAGTAGAAGGATTAACAGATGAAGAATTAAAAAGCTTTGATAAAACTTTTATATGCAATTACTTACAAAATAAAGTATCACCTTTGCCTGATTTTGATCCAGAAATATTTCCAATAAATGGCAAAAATGTTTTGGTCTTTCATATTAAAGAGTTTAACGATGTTCCTCATATAATTACAAATCAAATTATTTTGAAAAAGTATCGAAAGTATAAGCCGGGAGACATACTTATTAGAACTGAATCTGCCCAATCTCGAAGGATTCAAAATGAAAATGAGATGAGAGAATTAGTAAGTCTTTCCATGAGAAAGAGAAGTGAATTATTGCTGAGTGATATTAAATCCATTATTACAGGGCAAGTTCAAAAATCAGACGAGAAGCCAGAAGAGCTTTTTGATAAGAATTTAGTTGAATTTGAAAAATTAGCTACTGACTTTAGAAAAGCAAATGATGGTTTAGTATTTTGGAAATTACAATTTGTACCAATTCCTTTAGTTAATAACAATTTAAAACCAATACAACATTTAGAAAAATCATTGATTACAAAAAATGCTGATTCATTTCCATCTTACTATGGAGTTCGAAATAATATACAAACCATTCATAATTCCTTAACACTGACAAATCTCGATTTAGAATATTGGAGATTAAGTAGAGAGCTTTGTTTTGGAATGTATAAAGGAATATGGTCGGAGCTCGAACCTCAATCTGGTCGATTTGATTATAAGCTTCCACCAAATAGACCACTGCCATATATTATATTAATTTCTGATTTAATAGATTTCTTTACATTCTGTAAAAATTTAGTATTTGAAGAGAATATCGATTCCGTTTGGATAAATGTAGAATTGTATAACACTAAGAATAGATACATAGGTTCTTATCATGATTTACGTTTTAGATTGAACAGTGGCAACTGCCTTTCGGATAAAATCAAAAATACCGCAATTTATTCAAAGGGTAATTTCATATCATCTTATAAAAATATTGCAATCGAGTATATTTTATTAATATTTGAAAACTTTCAACACAATTACTTATCTACTGCAAGCGTAATTAAAATGTATGAGGATGTTTTAAAAAAAGAATTTGGTACCTAATACAAAAAATGAATAAGTTTTTTATAGTGAAGTTAGTAAAAATAGAAATGAGGTTGAGGACCGTGCGAAAGATTATGTATGAAAAGTTCATATGATTTCGAAGAATAGAATAAAAAAAGTATTCTCAATGACCAAATCATAATTCAGACAGTAAAATGGGAGAAAATTTTGAATATTGACGAAATTAGGAATTCAATCCAAAATGGAAATTATAAGGTAAGCGACCATGCATTTGATGAAATGGATGAGGATAATTTAGACTTGGAAAATGTATTGCACTCAGTTGAGAATGGGGAAATTATTGAAGATTATCCGAAAAGCAGAATAGCTCCTTCTTGCTTGATTAGCGGAAGCGACTATGAATCGAATCCCGTTCATAGTGTATGGGGATATTTTAAAGAAAAATTATTTTCTGTTTTGATAACAGTATATAAACCAAATGAAACTGAATGGATGGATGATAAAAAAACTAGGAGAAAATCATGAAAAAGAAACTATCAAAATGTATTCATTGTGGAATTGGAAAAACCAATACAAAATTGGTAGAAAAGATTTTATCGTCTAATGACAATACTGCGCTAGTAAAAGTCAACGCAGAAGTTTGCGACCATTGTGGAGAAAGATACTATGAGCCGGAAACAATTCGATACTTTGAGAGAATTAAAAAGGAATTGAAAAACAAAAGTAGTAAGCAATTAATTCCTGTCGGTATTGCGTATAAAGTTGCTGTTTAAAAATTTCAAATATTAACACGTTATTAGCTACTGATTAAAGGGAGCAACACACATTGAGAGAAAAGGAAAAGGTATTAATTGGAGATGAATATGAATTATCCCCTGAAATTAGAGAAGGCATACAAAGCAGAGATAAAAATCAATTAGAGAAAATAATTGATTCGGAATAAGTATTACAAGCAAAACTGGAATGTTATAGGAAACCAGCCTTCGACATCCGTGTCTCGGCTGGTTTGAAATATGGGGGCGAACTTTTTAGTAGTAGAAGCAAAAAACGATCACCTAACTGCGAGTATCCACTACGGTAACGGACTATATCGGAAGCTGTCCGTCACCTTGCTCCAAGCCAGCTTAGTCGTGTTAGTCAAACTTTGTAGTATTTTTGTTGAACTTACGCAAGTCCAGTGCCTTCACTACTGTCACGAAACTTGCAGAAAAGAGCAAGTTTGCGTGCCATCCGTTCAGTCACGGGACTTGCTAGTAGTTGGTCGGCTTGGAGACATTGAGAAAATGGAAAGAAAAATGCTTGGGGCATTTTCTTCCCATTTTCTCAACGTCGGATACTCTTAACGTTATGCGTAATTTTTTTTAGAATTAAGGAGGAGAAATTATGAAGTCAGAATATGATAACTTTGAATTCAGAAAGTATACCAGTAAAAGTGAATATGATAAAGCATTGCATACTTTAGAAGGTGAACCTACCCCATTTTTTAGTAAAGGAATTTTCTTAAATTATTCTTAAAAAACCATTTTCAATTTACTTTTTTTTCTTCTTTGAAATAGATGCAGCGAATTCAGCGGGTGACATGCCGTTATGCGCAGAATGAGGTTTCAGTGTGTTATACTTGTTTACGTAACCAAAGATAGAGAATCCGGATTCTTCCTTGCTATCATAGTCTGACATATTTATTTCACCAGCCTTGATAGTTTTATTTAAAGATTCAGCATGAGCGTTTTCGTATACGTTACCCACACACATAGAAATCTGCATTCCGTAATCCATTAGCCGCTCAACATATTTGTCAGAGCAATATCTTACATCTGCATCAGTGTGATGAATGCATCCCTTCAATATCTTTCTCTTCTTTTTAGCTTCATCTAAAGCTCCTAGAACAAGATTCGTATCATTTTTATCCGAAATTGCCGCTCCAACAATTTCTCTCGTATGCAAATCTATTAATAACGCCAAATAGTGATTAACCCCTTTTATGTCGTAAGCGGTAACATCGCCGACAATTATTTGATTCAAATTTGTTGTTTTAACTCCTTTAATCAGATTAGTATACTTATGGAATTTATGGTCAGAATCAGTCGTTTTAGCCTTTTTAGGGCGTTTCTTAGTATTTATCAGACCATTCTCTCTCATTATCCGTTCGATACGCTTTTTGTTTATGACCATTACTTTCTTCAAATGGTCTGTAACAGATGGAACTCCCGATGCCGGTAATTGTTCTAGAAAATCTTGAATCATTCTTAATACAGGCGCATCTTTCGACTTCCAATCTATTGGCTTGTAGTAAAGTGTATTGGGGCTAATGTTCATTATCTTGCAACTCCTTTTAATCCCAACGTACTTGGCGAGATAACCCCTGACGAATTCTTTCTTCTCTCTCGTGCCAATGCGAATTCTTGCATTTTTTTTAAAACGTGATTCTGTAATGCCATTTCGCCTAACGCTGACTCATACTCACTAACCAGTCTTTTAAGCTCTTTTACTTCATTAGAATCACTTTCATTTTTCTGCATCCCATCGCCAAATCCATATTTATCCCGCCACTTAGAAAGTGTCTGAACAGAAATCCTTTCCCTCTTACTTACCTCAGACAATGAGCTTTGACCGGTGCTTAGTTCTACAGCAATCTTCTTTTGAAAATCCATCCCATATCGTTTGCGTGTTATCATAACCTAGACTCCTTTTTCTCCCTTTTTTGTCGTTACTAAAAAAGGGGGTAAGTCCAAGGACTTATTAAAGGAATTGGAATAGATTCTAAACTAAATCAAAAAGAAATTGATGAAATAAACCACTGGATTGATCATTCTGAAAGGCTTTTTGAAAAACAAGCATATAAAGAGATATTGGAAATATTAAAACTTGCAATTGAAGATAAGGTTTTAAGTAGTGAAGAGAAAAAAGATATTATATGGATGTGTAATAAATTTAAAACAAAAAATATATATTACGATATTATAACTTCAGACATTCAAATCCTTCAGGGAATTTTTCACGGTATTATGGCAGATGGCAAAGTGTCGACTGAAGAGATTAAAGGATTAAAGAGTTGGGCATTTGAAAATGAGCATTTAAAAGGCACTTACCCATACGATGAACTTTGTTCCTTAATAATAACAATTTTAAAAGATGGAAAAGTTGATGAGAATGAAGAAAAAATCTTAAAAGTTTTTTTCTCTGAATTCATTGATATTGAAAATTCTAAAAATATTAATTTGGAAGAGATTAATAAACTTAAAAGTCAAATTACAATACAAGGAATTTGTTCACTAGACCCAGAAATTATAATTGAAGAAAAAAAATTTTGCTTTACAGGAGCATCAAAAAAAGCAAAAAGAATGGAGTTTAAATCTATAGTTGAAGAAAAAGGAGGTTTTTTCTTTGACAATATTAGAAAAGATATTGATTACTTAATCATAGGAAATGCCGGTAATCCATGCTGGGCATACACGTGCTATGGGCGAAAAGTAGAAGAAGCGAAGAATTTAAGACAGAATGGATTTCCTATTCAAATAGTTAATGAAATAGATTTTTGGGACTTTTTACATTAAATAAAAAAAACTACGCATAACTGCGAGTATCCACTGCGGTAACGGACTATATCGGAAGCTGTCCGTCACCTTGCTCCAAGCCGGCTTAGTTGTATTAGTCAAACTTTGTAGTATTTTTGTTGAACTCACGCAAGTCCAGTGCCATCGTTCCGGTCACAAAACTTGCAAGAGAATAATGCAAGTTTTGCGCCCTACACTCAGTCACGGGACTTGCTAGTAGTTGGTCGGCTTGGAGACGTGACTTTTAAACTCAAAAGGTGCTACCGCACTTTCGAGTTTAAAAGTCACGTCGGATACTCTTAACGTTATGTGCCATGCTGCTGGCTTGGTAGATTTAGGATAATTTTTTAGAAAAGAATTTAAAAAGAGGGTTTGTTTTTTTGGATTCGTTCAATAAGTTTTGGATAATTTACGAAGGCTTGGTGGTC
>JAGOHK010000108.1 GCA_017996175.1 Leptospiraceae bacterium | reverse complement strand
ACATTTCCTCAATAGATGCACTGATTTGTTCGATAGACGCAGCTTGTTCACTAGCTCCTTCACTCAAAGATTGAGATGTAGAGGATACTTGTTGTGATGCGGAAGAAACAGAGGATGCAATTTCTACTGCGGAGTTTAATGCCTTGTTAATTGTTATTATGATCCAAAATGATATTGCAATTGCAATTGCAATAGAAACAACTAATAGAATAATTAAAAATAACATAGTGCTTTGGTAGTATTCATCTGTAAGTTTATTTTCTTTATTCATAATGTCTATTGTCTTCTTAGAAAAACTTTCCATTGCTTTTTCAATCTTGTCTACAACGACCCTTCCAGATCTACCCAGATCCCTTGCTTCAGTATTCTGATTTTTTAAGGCAAGTACAAAAACTTTATCATTGATAGAAACAAATTCGTCATATAAGGATCTTAATATTTTGAGTTGTTCTCGATCTTCTTCATTTGCAATTTTTTGAAAAGTTTCAAAATTTTTTTCCATATCTTGCATTCTAATTTTTTTGCCTTCGGCAAATTTATTCATTTGTTCAATATCTGTTTCTAAAATTATATTTTTTTGCTCCCTACCTAGTGCAATAAGAGTTTTATTAATATCTTGAATTGTGAAAACTTTTACTGAATGTATATTTACAATTTGAGTTAACTTATCATTGAATGTTCTTAAAGCAATGATGCCTGTAAATACCCCGACAGTTATGAATACTACTAATATAGAAAATCCTAAAATTAATTTTGCTTTTACGCTCACTTTGTTATCCTCAATTTTTATAAATTTATGTTTCTTGTAATACTGGCTCTAACTTTTCGATTTCGCCTTCCACCAAAAGTCTTTCTACATCAAGTAGAACTTTGACTTCTTCTTTTACTTTTGCCAGAGCTTGTACAAATCGGTTTTTTTCTTTATCTCCAAATCGGGGTGCTTCTTCCATTTGGTCTTCATTGATTTTGATAACTTCTCGTACCATATCTACGATTAGCCCCACGTATTGGGTTTGCATTAGTAATATAATTACGGAGGTTTTGTCGGTGTATCCGATCTCAGGTAATTTAAATCGAGTTCTCATATCAATCAGAGGAATAATTTTTCCACGTAAATTAATAACTCCCTTTATGAAATCAGGCATATCGGGAACTTCGGTAATTGTCTGTAAACCTACAATTTCTGTGATATGCTGGATTTCAATTCCATAGTGCCTAGTTTCAATGGAGAAAATAAGATAACGTCCATTCAGTGTATCTTCTTCATCTTCTTCATCAAACTCTTCGTCTGTAAAATTTTGTAATTGTTTCATCAGTACTACTATTGCAAACAATGTGCCATCTTGAAACACATGAGAAACTACTGATTTGGTTCATTCTAGACATAATCTAGAAATTTATTGATTGAATATTGCAATTAAAAATTGCAGGATTCAATGGATATTGAATTAACTTTAGATTATATATAACGTGAGACTGGGTAAGGAATTTTGGATTTGTCATTCCCAAAATTTCACCCGATGCGATACTTCTGCGTTCGGTATCGCCAAGCGATTTCGGGGGTGACAGAGAGTAACCTCCCGTTACATCGAACTCAGGCTATTAAATATTACTTTATGTTGAAGTAGGTTCTGATTAATTCCAATTATCCGCTCTAGCGAATTACAAAAAGTTCTTTAATATTTAAGATGAGCATAACGCCCTTATCCGTATAAAAAACTCTTGAGATATAAACTAATTCACTTTCTGTTAAATGAATATTGGCGGGTTCTAATTTGTCGAAGGATGTTTCCAAGACCTCTGCGATAGAATCTGCTTGGATTGCTAAATGTTTATTATTATATTTGAATCGGATGATGACTGATTTTTCCCTATTGGATTTTTCTTTTTTTCCAAGGATATAATTTAAATCCAAAACGGTGACTACTTCTCCACGCAAATTTGTAATTCCAGAAATATAATCTTTGCTATGTGGTACTTTTAAAATGGCAAGATCCTTTTGTACTTCGAGGCAATACTCTAACTCTACACCATAAAGTTGGTCATCTAATTTCCATGCTAGTAATTGAACTTTACCAGTTTGAATCATGTTGACACTTCTTCCCTTTTAAATATTTCCATTGGATTCAAAACGATTGTAGAAACTCCTTTCACAATTGCTTTACCAATAATTCCGGGTCCAGTTAAGTTAGTAGAATTTAGAATCGAAATAGATTCCACTATATCAATCACTTCGTGAATCAAAACGCCAACCGTTGAATCTTCTACAGAAATAATAATACAAAAAGATTCTTTTTCAAAATTCACCTTGGGTATATGGTAAATATCCTCCAATTGCAGAATCGAAATAATATCTTCTTTATATTGAAGTACCTTGGTAGTAAATATGGTTTCGATTTTAGAGAAACTAATTTTTTCGATACAGATTACTGAGGAAGAAGACATAGCAAATCTTTGTCCCGATGCTTCAAATAAAATATACCCAGTGTCCTTTTTAGTTTTCCTATCTCCAACCAATTCTTTTTCACCTAGACTCAATGTAGAGGATAATTTTGAGAATTCTCCAATGCCAGAAATATCTAAGATTAAAATTGTTTCCCCATTTCCCATTACAGTCGTGCCGGAAAAAATTTTTAGATCTGCAAAATGCTCACCAAGCGGCTTAATGACAATTTCCTCTGTTCCAAGCATTTGATCAAATAAAATTCCATAGTAAAACGTATCCGATTTTACAATTACTATATACTCCGGCTCATTTTCTCTTTTTTCTTCGGGGAAAAATAAATTTCCAATATGAATTAAAGGAATCATTTTTTCTCTTAGTTTATACATCCTATGACCGTTTACCATCGAATACAAAGAAGGTTCAAATTTAATTAATTCTATAATATTTTTTTGAAATATCGCATAACGTATATTATATACCTTAATTAACAGACAGGATATGACAGTAACAGTTTGGGGGATAATAGCACTAATACTCGTCCCTTCTTTTAACTTACTTTGTAAATGAACATTACCCCCAATTTTCCTAAGACTTGTGAGAACTACGTCCATTCCAACTCCGCGTCCCGAAGTTTCACTAACTACCTGAGCAGTCGAAAAGCCTGGTCGAAATATTAATTCATAGATTTCATTTTGTGTCATCTTAGAAATTTCTTGTTCGGTCATTATTCCTTTTGTTATTGCAATTCTTTTTATTTTCTCAGAATCTAAACCTCGCCCGTCATCCTCTATGATCACTTGAACATTTCCTGTTTGCAATAATGCTTTTAATTTTATTGTGCCGATTGGATTTTTACCGAGTGCAATTCTTTCTTCGGGAGATTCAATCCCATGATCTATAGAATTTCTTACCATGTGGACAATACAATCGGAAATTACATCAATGACTGATTTGTCTAATTCAACTTCTCCACCGTCTAATTGTAGTTCAACTCTTTTGTTTAAAGCTTTAGATGTATCCCTAACAATCCTAACGACTCTTTGGTAAACAACATCTAACTCTTGCAAACGAGTATGCATGATTTTTTCGTGTAACCTTGTTATATACTGACTCATCTGCGACAAATATCCATTACCCTCTTGGTCTTTTATGTGAGCGGACCTCTGTAGTAATTGATTTCGATTAATAATGATTTGCCCAACTAGGTTAATCAGGTCATCTAAAAGCTCAATGTTTACCTTTATATACTGATTTCCTTTTTTCGAATGGGTGGTCGTTTCATTGTTTGTGTTAGAGATTATCCGCTTCATTTCTACTTGGTCTTCAGGTGGAGGGCTGTATATGATTTGAATTTGTGTCGATACCAAGTCAAATTTTTTTAAAAAATCTTCTACAGGAATATCAGTCATCAGTAAAATTGTGTAAAAAAAATTACTTGCTGTATTTTTAGCAACAATGCCAATTTTTGACTCGTCAATTCCTTTTTTCAAAATCCAGTTAGATATTTTTTCAATGCTATAAATGAATTCAGAAAGGTTTCGTAATTTTTGTTCGTTTAGATTTAGATTTACAAGGGTTATATAAGACTTATTTTCTACTGCTAGTTTTTTAAAGTCTTCGAGTTCTTCTACCTCAAAGAGTTTACTATTTGTTATGCGCTGATCCTTACCTACAGCTAAATTTTCCTTTGAGTCAGTTTTGATAAATGAATTAATTTTAGTCAGAGCATTATTGATATTAAATGTTGATTGATTGTGAATATCATCTAACATATTTTTTACTATGTCAACACCTTCAAGTAGTACATCTATAATTTCTTTTGAAAGTTTAATATCATTATTCCGTAACAGCCCTAATAGACTTTCCATACTATGAGTTAACTGAGTGATATTCCCAAGCTCTAACATCCCTGCGTTACCCTTGATGGTATGAATAAATCTAAATATAGAGTTAATATCTTCAGGATTTGCTGCATTTTCTAAATTTAAAATAGCAACTTCTGCTTTTTCAATAATGTCTTTTGCTTCCGACAAAAAACTATTTAGAAATTTATCTATATTTGATTTCATGGGTTCTACCTTAACAAAATTTTACTGGTTATACCTTGAAGTAAGAAATTGTTGTTTTAAGCTTTTCAGAATTGACTTTCAGAACTTCCGATGTAGCTGCCATTTCCTCTGCTGCCCCTGCATTTGACTGGGTAACAACTGTTAACTGTTCCATTGCAGTATTAATTTGTTGCATTCCAGATTTCTGTTCTCCTGAGGCTGCTGCAATTTCTTGCAAAAGATCAGACGTTCTTTTTGTGTCGGGTATAATTCCTTTAATCAAGGATTCTGCATTTTCTGCGACTCCTAGACTATTTTTAGCTAGTTCTTGAATATCTTTTGCGGCGATTTTACTGCCCTCCGCTAATTTTCTAACTTCCGATGCAACAACTGAAAATCCAAGACCATGTTCTCCGGCTCTTGCTGCTTCAATAGAGGCGTTGACAGCAAGTAAATTAGTTTGTGAAGCAATTTCTTCAATGACTTTTATCTTTTCAGTTATGAGACGCATTGCGTTTAACGTATCACTCATAGCATTTCCCCCCTCAGCAGCTTTAGTAGAAGATTGGATTGCAATTCCTTCTGTTATTTTTGCATTCTCTGTGTTTTGGGAAATTGTTGCGGTTAACTCTTCAATAGCCGAAGTTGTTTCTTCTGCACTTGCGGCTTGCTCACTTGCCCCAGAACTAATACTGTTAGCCGTATCAGTAATTTGAAGGGAGCTTGAATACAATTCTTGGGCAGCACTCATCAATTCTTCTACAACATTTGTAATAGATTCAATAGTTGTATTCAGAGATTTTTTCAAAACTAAAAATTCCCCTTTGTAGTCACCTTCTAATTTCATTTTTAAATTTCCCTGAGAAACTTCTTGCATGACTTTTATTACTTCTTGAATTGGAAGAACGATAGTATCCAAAGTATCATTTACTCCTTTTACTATGCCTTGGAAATCTCCTTTATGTTTCGATGCATCTGCTCTCTTAATTAAATTTCCCTCTAAAGCAGCTTGAGATAAAATATTAAGATCCGAAATTACATTCTTGAGATTTGTTCTGACTTCTTCAATAGTTTCATTGATGAATACTTTTTTTCCTGGAAATTTTTCTAACGGTGCATCAAAATTTCCCTTACCAAATTCAGCGACACATGCCATTGCTTTTTTCTTAACATTGATATGACCAAGTACCATGATGTTGACCGCTTCAACTATATTTTTATAATCACCAGTGAACAAATCTGGATCCATTTTTACATCAATATCTCCAGCATCGTGTTCTGAAGACATATTTACTAACGATTGATTAAATAATTCAATTTGTTGTACTTCTAACATCGTTTTTTTATAAGAAATAAAATTAAAGAAGATCAGAGAAAATCCTGTTATCGTAATAATTATGAATGCAATTAAAACACCTACATAAAGTTTTTCTGAATAATTGTATTCGCTTTTTGCTTCTCTTGCTTGTAGGGTTGTTAAATCCGCTAAATTAGAAGTGATTGGATCAAACTTTTGATAGAGAACGTTAGACGAAAAGCGATTTAGTTCATCAACTCGTTTATCTTTTAAAATACGACGCAGATTTATAATTTCATTATTTACATCTTTTTGTTTTTCTTTTAACACGTTTACATATTTCAATTCTTCTTCAGTTAAATTGGTAGAAATGTATTTATTAAATCTCTCTTTAATAATCTCTTCTGCATCATCTACATGTTTACTTCCAACTTCCCACGTAATTAAACCTCCTCTCACTTTATGAACTGTATCAACAATACTCACAGCATAAGAATCAGAAATAAATTTTATATCTTCCATAGGAAGAACCCTGTCTCTATAAACAGAATTCAAACTATTGTGCAGGCTTCCGATTCCGACAACTCCAATAATAGCCATTAATAGTATTACTATTGAATTTAAAATTGCAACAACGAAGGTTTTGTTGCCGACTTTTGAAGATTTGCTTTCCATATTTGCCTCTAAGTTGATTAAGTAATAAAATTTTCAGGGTTTACAGTAATTATCTGCACAAATAATAGCAAAAGGATTTACCAAATTTGTAAGTCTGCTGTAAAAAGCTGAAGGTGCTCTTTTCTTACTTAGTGTAAGCAAAGATTGTACCTAGTTAATTGTCGGTCAAAATACTAGCATTTACAATTCTTTTATTATTTTGAGAGTTCTTAATTTCAAAATTCAATTTTAAAATTGCAAAATTCAATCTATATTAAAGTGGCGTTAGGTTATATAGAATATCGTTTTCTTTTACGCCAGAGGGTAGCTAAGTCGATTTTTAAAATACGAGCAGTCTCTTTATAGTCTGATGTTGCTTGTAAAACTTTTTTGATATGAATTTCTTCGACTTCTTCCAAGGACAATAAATTGTATTTAGAAGTTTTATTTGCATTTTTCATTTCCTCCGGAAAATGAAAGGTTTGAATTAGGTAATTTTCTTTGGCAAGCAATACTGCTCGATGAATTGTGTTCTCTAGCTCTCGAACATTCCCACGCCACTGATAAGATTCTAATAAGGCGAACGAGTCTGCTGATATTTTAAAATTTTTATTTTTAGAAAACTTTTGAAGGAAATGAAGAACTAATGGCTCTATGTCCTCCGGTCTATCACGCAATGGAGGTATTTTAATAGTAGCCCCATTTAGGCGATAGAATAAGTCTTCTCGAAACGTTTTCTCTTCAATTGCCGCCTCTATATTAATATTAGTTGCAGATAGAATACGAACATCTACTTTTTTTGTTTTGGTATCTCCTACACTTTCAAATTCGCCGGATTGCAGTACGCGAAGAAGTTTCGCTTGAAATGCGATTGGCATTTCACCTATCTCATCTAAAAATAATGTGCCACCATGGGCTAATTCGAATCTGCCTTTCCTGTCTCGACTTGCGCCAGTGAATGCACCTTTGATATGTCCAAATAATTCACTTTCTAAAAGTCCTTCCGGAATAGCAGCACAATTTACTTTGATGAATGGTTTGTCAGAGCGGGAACTTTTTTCGTGTATAAATTCAGCCATTAGCTCTTTGCCGGTTCCACTTTCTCCTCGAATTAAAACACTGATATTGCTGTCGGCAACAGTTTCAGCGAGGCTTAGATTTTTTAAAAAATCTCTATTTTGCGTAATAATATTTCCTGTGAGTTCTACGTTGTAAAATCGCTCTTTGATTTTTTTGAGTTCTAATTTAATTTGTTGGTATTCAATTGCTTTTCTAGTAAAAAACAAAAGTTCCTTTAAATCAATTGGTTTCTGCAGAATATGATAAGCTCCCATCTCTACTGCCTTCAGCGCATTTTCAAAATCTTCAAATCCAGAAATTATAATAACCGATGTTTCAGGAGAGTTTTTTTGTATTTCGTTTAACACAGTAAAACCATCTAGTGGCTTCATGTGAATATCGAGAAAAATCAAATCGAAAACACTGCGAGATATTTCTTGGATTGCAGATTCTGGGTCGTTGATGGATTTTACAAAGTAACCGAACTCTTCTAAACATGTATGAAATAGTTCAGAAAGAGCGGGATCATCGTCTACGACTAAAATTTTAGATTGCGTATTTTTTGTGTTCAAAGTTTAGGATATCCAAATTTAGGTTGCCAGATATTTTTTCTTTGTTTAAGCCCATTGAGTATGTATTTTTCAATTTCATAAACAATAACTCTTTGTTCAACGATTGCATTCTGCAAATTTCTAGCAAGTACAATAAGGATATTAGAAATGAGTAAACGAATTTTTCATTATGATAAAAAACAAGCGACTCAATTTACTGGATTTTGGGAATTTCATCCACTAGACAAAAAAATTATCTGTTCCAAGCAACAATACGAGATTTTGCAAATCCCGTACGAAGTCTGCTCACCTTATTCAAGGGATTTTTTATCCAAGTTTTTGGCTAACGAAGAAGAAATTGATAAACTAGAGAGTACCATTCAAGCAGTCGTGAATGAAAATGCAGTTCTTTCAGAAGAGTTTATGATTCGATATCAAAACGACCAAGTGCGTTATATTCTTTCTAGCTTTCAAGGAGTTCAGGATGATACAGGAAAGACGTTTAAGGTCATTGGATTTACGCAAGATGTTACTACCACAAAAGAAATTTTAGATGAGCTAGAAAATGTAACGGATAAAGTCGAAGTTTTTTTATCCGAGGAAGCGCAAACTTTCCGTAAGGCGCTACAGATTTTTAATTGGAAACAAGATTTGATTGCGAAGGACTCAAATATGAACTGGAGACATGGTGCTTTAAGTCTTATTAATACATCTCTAATGCAGGGCAATGGAATCGGAAGTTTGATTACTAGTTTGGGTACTCTTTTTCGAAAAGCAAAGGAAGGTGAAACTAGTTACGAAATTCCAAAAAATATATTGGAATTTATTAAAGAAAGTTATATTACTTCACGCAAACTTGCAAGTAGCCTCTCTATGGCTCAAAAGATTTTTGAAGACACCTTCGAACTAGGGGATAATATACTAGTATCCGATCTTCGAGATACTCTGCAGAAGTTAGCCATTGAATTAAATCCTATGAAAACCATTAAAACGCAGGCTCTTCTTTTTTCAGAGGGACCGGGACTTTCCAAATTTAGAATTTCCTGTAACAAAGAAAAAATATTGATTATTTTTCGAGAAATTTTTATAAACGCCATGAAATATTCTCCACAAGGATCAAAAATTTTTACATTATTTATTATTCAAGATCACCAGCTCATTCTCAAAACCATCAACCCGCTCATGGGAAATGTTAAAGTAGACAATGCAGATGAAATACTTGTATTTGAACCTTTCTATAGATTAGATAAAATAGTAGATGAGAGATACGATATGGAGGAATACGGAATCGGCTTGGGGTTAGCCATTGTTAAACGTCTCGTCGAAAAACATAACGGAAAAGTCTATTTTAATGTTGTGAGAGTCAATACGGTCAACCAAAATCATTCTGAAAAAGAGGCTTGCGTTACTATTACAATTCCACTTAGATATTGTTAAAATTCTTTTCTTTATTCGACGGTAAGCATCATCAATGAATAGACTTTAGATTGTAAAGATTTTTCGTTCAAAGCATTTTTTAGGAATTTAGAAGGAAGACTGTTTTCGCAAATTAGTTTGTACAAAATTCATATACGGAAGTTAAATTGAATTTCGGGAAAAGAAATTTTTTAGACATAGCTCGGCTGTTGGGCGTTAGCGGGTGAATTAACATGATTTACAAGATGAATAATTCCGAAAACTCATTTAGCTTGTGTATATTATTAACAATTTCTTAATATCCTAGTTGTTTTCTTTTATGCAAAATTAATTGGAAGTGTAGAAATCTTTCTATGTTCTTTATATACATATTTACAATCTATGATATTATACTTTTATTATTTTTAGGAATCGGAAATGAATATATATATACTGAGAAAAATTTATTTTACATCAATGAAAACAAAATCATTACTTCTATTTTTTATATTTTGCCTTCCCTTATTTTCACAGGATAAGGAAAAAGAAAAATTAATCAAAAATGTAATTGCCGAAGAAACTCCTATTACAAAAGATACTAAGTCATCTGCGGATAATGAAGTATTAAACCCAAAAACAAAGGAACAAGAAACAAAAATTGATCCAAAGAAAATAGATTTAAAAATCCCACTGGAACTTGGGATATTTGTAGACGGGTACTACAATGCAAACCTAAATCGACCAACTGCCACTTCTCAAAATTATACAACACAAGCAATTCAAAACAATACATTTGCCATTAACCTCGCTCATATTGATGCGAAGTTAGATACAGAAAAGTTTCGAGGACGATTGGCTTTACAAACAGGAACTTCGGTTAATGCTAATTATGCGAACGAAACAACAAATCAAAAGTATTCCAATCAAAATTCTGTCCGTAATATCCAAGAGGCATACGTAGGAATTAAACTTGGAAAGAAAACTTGGTTAGATGCTGGAATTTATATGGGAAATATTGGTTTTGAAGCGTGGGTATCTAGCTATAACTGGGTTTACACAAGAGCAATCGTACTCGATAACGTGCCCTATTATTCAACAGGAATTCGCCTATCGCATGAGTTTACAGATAAATTATCTGCCCAACTTCATATCATGAACGGCTGGCAAAATATCACAGACAACAATAAAGACAAATCACTCGGAATGCAATTGGCGTATAAGATTACCGACAAAATGAAATTTACCTACAACAACTTTATCGGAAATGAAACTACTGCTCCTACTAAAACTGATGCAATTGGAACAGTATATATGTATACCAACGGAAATCTTAAAGATTATACAAGTCCCTACACACCATACACTAGAAACACTCGTTATTATCACAACTTCATATATCAATATGACATTACCGACAAATTTGCAGTAGCCGCTTCCTTCGATATAGGATTTCAAATCCGCGGAACGTCAGATAAATACAATCCATTTATCCCACAAGAGAATAACCCGAATTATCCTTACTACAACAAACACTCTAGTGCGTTCAAACAGTGGTACAACGGAACTATTTGGGTTGTATATAAAATTTTTCCTGAATGGAGAATTGCTGGTCGATTAGAAAGATACATTGACCGCGAAGGAGCGAATGTTCCAATTGTGAGGCAAAGCACCATTTACCAGAAAGAGCCTGGTAAACGACCAAATGGATTTCAAGTCAGTGGGATTTCTTTGAATCTAGATTATATCCCAAACGAATACGCCATGATCCGATTTGAATTAAAATACAGACGATCTATGGATCCGATATTCGACTATGCGGATAGTAGTGAGTTGTCGCGCCACGAAAAAATGTTCATCTCAGCGATGACATTTAAATACTGATTAACATTAATTAGTCTTCTAGTAGCTTGTTTATTGCTTTTGCAAAATCTAGTTCGAGTCCGTCCGCTGGTTTTACTTCCACGCAAAAATGGGGATCTTCAAATGGATTTTCATAAACTAGGTTGTTAAAAAATTTTTTACCATCTAGCGGACTTGTATATTCTTTATAAATATCGAGTGAGACAAATCGAAATCCATCCTTTTCGTATTTCATTGCTGGCTTAAATGCATCAATATCTGTAATACGACAGTCATCGCTTGCATACGCAACTGCCCACACAAAGCGAATCCCTCTACAAAGTAAAATCAAGTTTCCTTTTTTGATACTCTCAAGTGTATTCCACTTTGAGATTTCGCTTAAATCTTTGTATAAGCTATGAGTTTCGTTCGGAGCTGAAAATGCTTTGCGCTTAATGATATTTTCAAACGTGTTATAAAGGTTAACTCTGTATATACTCATTGTCGATTCCTGTTGTAAACTATTTCTATCTTTCAATTCTGACAAGCCTTTAAATATCTTCTTCTTTCTTTTTCACTAACAACAAATACAAAGAAGGAAGAACAGTTAGAATAAAAATCATTGCCGATGTTAAACCACCAACAATCACCGTTGCCAAAGGACGCTGAACATCCGAACCGACCCCACTTCCTAGAGTAGCAGGAATAAGTCCAAGTAAAGCCAAAAGCATAGTCATAAGCATTGGTCTAAGCTGAATCACAGCCGCACGCCCAACAGCTTCCTCAATTGTGATATTTGAATTATCACGCATAATATGGTTTGTCCGCGAGACAAATAAAACTCCCGCCATCGTAGCAATTCCAAATAACGAAATAAATCCAACACCAGCCGATACGTTAAAGTAGTATCCCCGAATAAGAAGTGCAACAATCCCTCCAATCAAGGAAAGAGGAATACAAGCAAGTGCCACAGAAACATAACGCAAGTTTCGATACATTAAAAAAAGCATTCCAAAAATAATCGCAACTGTAATTGGAATTACTTTCGCTAATTTTGCCCCAACCCGATTTAGATTTTCATATTGCCCACCATAAGAAACTTTGTATCCATCAGGAACTTTAATACGCTCCTTTACTTTTTTCTGCAATTCTACTACAAAACTTCCTTGGTCACGTCCACGAACGTTAGTTCTCACAGATACATTGCGTCGTCCTTCTTGTCGAAAGATCATAGTTGGTCCATCTACAATTTTTACTTCCGCCAATTGAGAAAGAGGAATTCTTTCTCCTGATGGGGATATGATTGGAACATTTTCTACTGCTTTCATCGTAGAACGATATTCAGAAGAATAACGCACTACAATTCCAAACCTCCAAGGTCCTTCGTATAACGTACTAATTCGCTGTGCGCCAATAGCCGCTTCAATTACTTGTTGAATTTTACTAACGTTAATTCCATAACGAGCTGCAACTTCCCTGTCTATCTTTACTGATAACTGAGCAGAATTTCCTTCCTGCTCAATTCCATATTCACTCGCACCTTCCATTTCTTTTACGATACTTAAAATTTCATTTGCTGTCTTTCGCATGACGTCTAAATCTTCACCCGATACGAAAATAGCAAGATCAGCAATTGTCCCGGTAATCGCTTCCGAGAGGTTATCCATGATTGGCTGCGAAAAGCTAAATCGAACTCCAGGGCAACTTATTTCTAGTTCATTTTTCATTCGAATTAAAAGTTCTTGTTTGGTAATCTTCTCTGTCCAAGAGGAATAATCTTTTAACCCGATTAAAATTTCTAAACGATTAGAGGGAAGCGGATCAGTTCCATCATCATTTCTTCCCATCTGCGTCAAAATGACATTAACCTGTTCATTTTTACTAATTACTTCTCGCATTTTTGGAATTACTTTTCGGGCTTCCTGTAAATGAATCCCGACAGGAAAATAAGCTCGAATATTAAATCCACCCTCATCTAACTCCGGTAGAAATTCACTTCCAATCTTCCACACCCCGAGAGAAATAATTAAAACTACAATTGTAAAAGCAACCGCTACAGTTTGTTTAGAACGTTTGATTAACTGAACGATTAGAATAGCATATTTACTTTCTACCCAGTGGTAAATTGGATTATGCCACTCAATTGGTCCTGGGTTTAATGACTCAAAGTATTTTTTGTACATCATAGTCATCATAACAGGAATTACGGTGAGAGAAAAAATCAAAGAGCCAAGTATCGCATACGCAATAGTAAACGCCATCGGCTTAAAGAGTCTTCCCTCAATTCTCTCAAAAGAGAAAATTGGCAAATACGCCAAAATGATAATCATAATCGAAAAGAAAATTTCTTGTCCAACTTCTGCGGCGGCACTCGTCGTAAATACGTTGATTCCAATCTTTTTTTCGTCATGGTCTGAATCGCGGTAACGTCGCATGATATTTTCTACCATAACAACCGCGCCATCTACTATAATCCCAAAGTCAATTGCGCCGAGTGAAAGTAAACTCGCGGGAATTCCAGTTAAGTCCATCATCACAAACGCAAATAACATGGAAACCGGAATCGTAGTCACAACAACGATAGAAGCTCTTACACTTCCAATAAAGAAAATTAAAACGAGAGTAACAATCGTTACCCCCTCGATTAATGTTTTGGTAATTGTGCTAATGGTATATTTAACCAAGTCACTTCTGTCATAGGTGTTTCGGATTCGCACTCCTTTTGGGAGATAATTCTCGTTAATCTCTTTTACTTTATCGCGAATTTTGACACCCATTTCATTCGAATCACCCCAGCGTCTCATGGCGATTAGCCCCTGAACACCTGAATCGACCTCTACACGAGGAGAGCCATCATCTTGGTTTTGAAATACGTATCCAAGCACACCACTAGGAAGAGAAGGAAACACTTCTACAGTTGCAATATCTCTTACAAATACAGGAACACCATTTATTTCTTTTACTACAATATTTTCTATATCTTTGATTTCTCTGATTGCACCAAGAGAACGGATTGCAAAACCCTGTCCACCTTGTCTTAAAATATTTCCGCCGGTGTTTAGGTTGTTATCTTGAACGGCTTGGATCACATCCGCAATTTCTAGTTTATAACGAATGAGTTTATCAGGATTCGTGACTATATGGTATTGTTTTAAAAGTCCACCAAACGTAACGACATCCGCAATCCCTGGAATTTGTAAAAGTTTGGGCATCACAATCCAATCTTGAATGGTTCTAAGTTCCATCGGAGTATGATTCTCTGTTGATTCTAGCACATAACGGTAAATTTCCCCTACAGGCGAACTCATCGGAGCAAGTTGTGGGACAACGTCAGGCGGAAGATCTGCTTCTTTTACTTTTTCTAAAAGTCTTGTTCGTGCAAAATAATCATCTGTCCCTTCTTCAAATACAAACTGAAATACTACAAGTCCATTAATTGTCCTAGAGCGTCTAACGATTACTTTTGGAATTGCATTTAAAATTCTCTCAATTGGGAGCGTAACTCTTTCTTCTACTTCACCTGCGGCACGTCCGGGGAATTTTGCGATTAGCCGCACTTGTGTATCCGCAATATCAGAATAAGCCTCTTTTCTAAGGTCAGACCAAGCCCATATTCCTAAGATTACAGTCATAACTCCTAGAAGGAGAGTAGGAATACGATACTGAATTGAGATTCCGATTAGTCTTATTATCATATTAGTCCGCCTTTCGTCCAAAATCTAACAAATAACCCATCTGTAAAAGAAGTTGTGGATTTCGGTAATCACCACGCCCATATCCCATACCAACTTGTAGAAAAAAACCGCCGAGGAGAAAGTCATAAGTTAACCCCACATATTGCTGACTAAAGTTTGCATACTGTCTCGTTCGGTATTGGTATTCTAAGGCAAGCGCAAGATTTGGATCTTGCTCAGCAATGTAACTTCGAATCAAAGTATCAGTAAATGTCTGCGGCTGATTGGTGTAACCCGGTATTCCATCTCGTTCGTATTTATTCTGTCCACCTTGTTGGGTTTGTGGATCAAAAGGGCGAACATTCATATTTCCAAATACTAAAGATACACTATGAGCCACAACTGACGTTTTCCAAAAAGAGTAACCAATATCTCCTTGAATTCCGTTCCAGTGTTGCGAATAACGCATTCCAGAAACACGTAGGACTAAATTTTCAAAATAATAACCAACGTTGATATTTCCACTAGCAGGAGAACCAATACTTCCTCCAACAACCCAGAAGTTGCTGTATTTTGCATTATTCTCATTGATGGACTTTTTGCTGTTAGTCTCTGGATCATAACCGGTTAACGGCTCTTTCTCTCTAGCAGCCCTGTCTTTTTCAATATTCGCTTCGTTCTCTTGCAAAATTTCGATATTGGACTTTTCTTTCGTTGTAGCTTGCGAGAAAATGGAAACATTAACTAATAGAAAGAGGATTAAAAAATTAACCACCAATGGACACCGATTAACACCGATAGGTAATGAGTTTCTTAAATTATATCTATTACCTATGCGCAATCGAGTGACTAATGAAGTTTTTTGAATCAATAACACTATTGATTTAAACCGTTCTTGATTTATTTGAAGAACATCGTGAAGAAAACCAACAAACATCGGTGTTAATCGGTGTTCATCGGTGGTAATCTTAAAATATATTTTCATATTAATACCCAAAGCTTAAACCTTTTAAAAGCATGGCGCCACCGGTTACTACCTCTTCGCCGGGGAAAAGTCCTTGGACAATACTCACGTTATCCGAACCAGAATTTCCAAGCACTACCGGACGGCGAACAAACTCACCAGGAGTTGTTTGCACAAATACATAGGCTTGACCTTCGACTGTGACAACTGAGGTAAAGGGGATAACGGCAACATCTTTTGCTTCATCTCCAAATTCTACTTTTGCAAACATGCCGGGTTTGAACTTTCCATCTTTGTTTGGTAGGGAAACTCTTACTTTTACAGTTCGAGTAAGGGGGTCAACGTTATCGCCTATCGCATCTGCTTTCCCTTTCAAAGTTTGTTCTGGAAAAGACGCAAAATGTACTTTTACTTCTTTATCTTTTTTGATTACACTCATATTGGTTTCAGGAATATCACAAATTAACCAAACGATATTTGAGTTTACGAACTGTAATTCGCTAGGGTTAAATCCAAGCGCACGAAGTTTTCCTTCGTATTCAGAGGTTTCTGCCTGTGCACTGTTTACCGCCGCCTCTGCTTCGATAATATCTTTTTGAGTTGCTACTTGGTTTTTAAACATATCTTGAACTCGGGCTAGGTTTTTACTTGCGCGGATAAGAGATGTTTTACTCACTTGATAGGATGCATACATCCCATTTATGTCGGGTGATTCAAATAAGACAATTCTTCCACCTGAAACGGATTTAGAAATACTCGCTATTACCCGCGATGGAGCGGCAATCGTGATAAAACCTTCCCCTTCTCCAAATTTAGAAACTTTAATTTGTCCAAGTCCCGGACTTTCGGGATCAAATTTAATTTTGAGTCCTTCTTCGGAAATCACAGGACGCATATTTTTGGGTTGTTCTACTTGTTTCTTTTTGCAATCAACAATAAGAAAACCAGCAAATAAGACTAAAAAGATTGATATGGACTTTATAATAAACTTATATACGGGGCTTGGGGCAGTGCCCCAAATTTTTCCCGATAGGGCACTATCTTCTGAGCTTAACTTGGTGCGAAATAATTTCGCAGTAAGATTATAATTATTTTTCATTTTAAATTCCTTTATTCAAGTGGTTGGATATTAATGCGACTTTGTCAAGTCGCGGTTAAAATAAAGATTGTACAAAACGAATGATTTAAAATATTGTTCGTGTGGATTTCATACTTAACGAGCGTTCCGATTTATTTAGCGAATATATAGATTCTT
>JAGOHK010000107.1 GCA_017996175.1 Leptospiraceae bacterium | reverse complement strand
GATATAAGCCCTGCATCGTATTTTATGTATTTTTCTTTGCTTTTACACAGTCCCAGATTTAACAAAAAAAATGCGTGTTTTTCCTGTTTTCTCCCCAATATTGGGGAGAAAAAAATCATTATCGAATCAAGGAAATTGTTTTAAGTTCTTTCTTTTTAATTTCGATTACTTTTCCGTCTATATTTGCGGAGACTGATTTAGGACTCATTCGAACTAGTTTTCCTTTTTTAGTTTGACCATTTTTAAATAAGAAATTGCATTGCTGTGCCTTTTCTGCTAAAGTCTTAAAATTTTTCTTGGTAACATTGGAGGAAGGATCTGTAATATTTTTTTTCTCTCTAGTAGCTATACCTACTACTACTTTTCTATCTTCTGGATTTCCATTTTTCAAGGCATCTTCTGTTTTCCTTGCGACACTTGCTGCCATTGGTTTAATGATGATTATCTCCTTCGGAACTTTATATTTTTGAGAAACATATTCTTGTACTCTCATCGCTCTTTGTTTCGACACCATTTCATTCATACGATCTGTGCCTGTCGCATCCGCATAACCTTCGATAGTAACAAGGGTTATATCTTTCCCTTTGGCAGTTTCAAAAAGTTCATCTAGGTATTTTTTCTGTTCGCTAGTTAGTGCGATTGCACCTTTACCATATTGCACACTAGATTTTTGTTCCTGCATTTTATCATCATTTAGTAGAACGTCTAAGCCCTCAGATGAATTATTCGCAATCCCATAAAAAAAATGGAAACTCGTGGAATCATTTTTGCTGACGGACTTATTATTCCAGCGCATGATAACGGCACTGTCAGAATAATTTGCATTATTAGGAGAAATGCCCCAAGCACGACTAATAAAATGTGGCCAGCTTCCGACTAGGAGTTCATCGGGGCGACTCTCTTCATGTTTTAATACCAAATCTCCAGTTAAACCGGAAATATCATTTCCTTGGTGAAATAACAAAATACCTTTGGGCATACTTCCCCCAAGATATCCTGTTTCTCGATCTACAAAGGCTAAATTCTGCTTAGTCTCATTATAAATTGCAATCCTTGGTCCATCATTGTCATCAATCATGGTATCTATCATTACAGAGAGACCTATCGCTTGATTTTTTCCAGATTTATTCGTTATATTGTATTCAACACGATAGTATTTAGGAGAAATTTCTGATGTGACGTGTTCTAATCCTTCATCTGTCGGAATTAGCAGTTGCTCGATTTCAACATCTAGGAAGTTATAGCGAACCATGGTAATCCCATTATAATAATCTATGTCTTCCGTACCGGTGATGTAGGTTGCCTCGCAAAATTTCGGACTATTACTTGCAAGCTGACTTCCTACTTTCAAAACAAAATAAGAAGTAGAACGTGGACTGGGGAAACCATACATTAGCCTCTTAGCTCCAATGCCTATAGTAAATCTTCCGTCAGATGGTCCCTGGCTTATATTAGTTTCCTTAGGACAATCTTTTTCCCATGCCTCTCTAAAAAACTCATCTGGATTTGTGTCTGGATTGTATTTCAATCCACTCCCAGACGAACTGCAATAAATTAGTTGAAAGAAACTAATTGCTATAACTAAATTTTTTTTTATATTTTTTGATCTCATACCTCCAATATAATCATACTTCTCCGAGCCAGTCCATCCCCCATATTAGGGAGATTTAACAAAAAAAATGCACTTTTTTCCTGCTTTCTCCCCAACATTGGGTAGAAATTGAGTTGTGTAATTACCAGCTTATAGAATTTATAGACAAACTCTATGAATTCCCTATTTAAAAATGAACAAATTACGTACGGGATTGTTGATGATGATGAAGTCTTTCGTTCCATGTTAGCCAGTCTTTTGCGAATGAAAAAGGAAACAGGTAAGATTCTAGAATTTTCTTCAGCGGAAGACATTTTGCAAAGTGACTATTTAAAAAGTTTAGACTTCTTGATTGTGGATTATAGATTAAAGAAAATCGACGGCATAGCACTGTTAGGCGATGACAAAATTAAAGCACTAAAAATTCCGAAACTAATTCTTTCTGGATTTGACGCAGAAAAAAAAATCTTTGAAGCTTTAAAGTATGGGGCTACAGGTTATATGTTTAAAGAGGAATTGTATTCCCTGGATTCTATCTTAGAAATTCTCCAGAATGGAGGAGCTTTTATTTCTCCAACAATAGCCCTTAGGGTAGTAACATTTTTTAAAGATATAAAAAAGTCAGAAGAAGATTTTGAAGATTTAACAGATAGAGAGGAAGAAATCTTGCGAGAACTTTCGAGCGGCTACTCGCCAAAAGAAATAGCCGAAACTCTAAAAATAACGGTATCTACAGTTAGATCTCATATAAAAAATATCTATAAAAAATTAGAAGTCAATAACCAAATCCAACTTCTTAAAAAAGCCAAAGAAAAAAATCTCTTATGACCCAAATATCTTTACAATTAGTGTATGAATGATTTTAGGAAAAATCTTTTCTATATTTTACTCATTATCCTCGGCTTTATTTCCCTTTCCTACTTACTTAGAAATCCTTCTGGCTGGTCTAAAAATCTAAAGATAGAAAGAGCACCTAATATATGGGAATTCTGTGAAGGGGATTCTTTGTTCGGAAAAAACTGCTCAGAAAATAATATTTGGAAACAAGTTTCCTTTCCTGGCATAATTACATTATCCTCTAAGGATGTAAAAAATACTTGGATTCGATTTCTGATTCCAAATAAAACTAAAGAGAATTACAATGATTATGCTCTATACATTGCCCTAAGTTACCCACTAGAAATATTTTTAGACAAAAAAAAGATTTTCTCATTCAGTGAGTTCCGTCCTGATGGTACTGCTCTCTTTAATGGTTTTAACCACGCACATTTTGTTCGTTTACCAGAAAATTCTAGCGGTAAATACTTATATATCCGTCTATATTCCGATTGGACTAGAACAGAAATGATCTACGAGCCTCTACTTGGGAATTATAGTGATTTGGTGCTCAATGAATTTATTTCTCAAATTGATATACTTGTTATTAGCTTATTTTATTTAATTTTTGGTTTTTTTGCTTTAATTGTTTACAGAAAAGAACCAAAATTCAAATCATTTTTGTACCTGGGGCTAATCAGTCTTTTCTCCGGCTGTGGAGGAATTTACCTAGCCGAATTCAAAAAGCATATCTATGATGCCCCACTTCTTTATTCTCAAATCTTTATACCTTGCCTGTTTGCATTAGGTCCGACTCTTCATCTTTATGTAATTTCTATTTTCGGAAAAGGGTTTAAATCTTCCTTTCAAATTACGCTTTATTTATATATTCCAATCCTTCTTGTTTCTATAATACTAGCCTATCCAACGAACCGAAGCATATACTATTACTTAGAAACTTTTTTTGCAATTCTTTCGACATTCGGTATTTTAAATATTTTAGTCCATTTAATTTATTACGTTTACATGGGAAATAAATTTGCGATATATTTTAGTTTTGGCTTCGCTAGTTTAGCTGGTTCGTTATCAAGTTTCAGTCTTTATATTTTAGGAGTAACTCCCTACTATGGAAATACATACCTACTCGGATACTTTGGTTTTTTTGTTGGTATGGTATTTGCCTCCGGGGAAGAATACTTTCAATCCAAAAAGAAATTAGAAGAGTATTCTAAAAACCTAGAAAAAATAATTTTAGAAAAAACAAAAGAGATTGAAGAAAAAAATAAAATTCTTCTAGCGGAGGAGAAAAAGATTGTTAACCTCGAAAAGCTAAATACTATTACGAGGGAAAGAGAATCCATATTCGCGGATATTCACGATAATCTCGGCGGAAAACTTTTAGATCTATCTTTTCAACTGGAAAAGATTCAACCACAGGCTACGATAAATTACGAATTAAAAAGAAGCATCAGCGAACGAATCCAAGAAGTTTTAAAGAGTCTTCGAAGTCGCCTTCTTGCCTTTGAAGATATGGAAAAAATAGAGGATAATTTTATTGAAGGAATTCAAAATTTTTTACTTAGAAGATATTCTCTTGTAGAAAGAAAAATTGATTTTCATGCGAATTCTAATTTCGAAAATTTAAGGCTGGAAAAATCTATTTGTATAGAATTTTTGCATATTCTGCAAGAGCTAACAAACAATGATTTGAAATACGGATCTGGCAAAACTTCTTGGGTTTTCGAGTTTGTGGATAATTATATTTATCTTCAATTCGCATCAACGACTAACTGGAATCAGTCTCAAATTTCAGTGGGTAATGGGCATAAGACGATAGAGCGAAGAGTTAAAGAGCTTAATGGAATTGTAGATCAAAAAATAGAACAGGGTAAATATATTCTGAAACTAAGAATTCCGATCGTTATTGGATCTGTTGCAAATTTATTGCTTGGGGTTTAGCTTAATTCAATAAAATTCGAATCTTATAAACTCCGCCATCTATTTCTTCCAGCAAAGTTCCGCCTAATGACTCCACTTTACGGCTAATACCAATATGCCCTTTTCCTGTATCAAGGCTCCCGTTATAATTTGAATTCGATTTCATTTCTAAAAGAATTTTATCCTTTTCCACTAAATCAATTTTCCAAAAGCTATCTCCGAAACCATACTTTAAATCATTATTCGAAATTTCAGTAGTAATTGAATAAAAATTATTTCTAAATTCGTTTGAAGCATTACTTAGTTTATCCTCTGCCAACTCCCCCATTTCAAAAATAAATCTCCGGTTAAGAGCCGTATACCTCCTGAGTAGACTCATCTGAAGTCCTTTTGTAAAATTTTCTTCTAACAATTGTTTGTCTTCTAACATTAGCATTCTATTTTTTACACTGGTCGCCACCCTTTTCAAAAGATGACTTGCCTGATTCGAAATATCTGTTGGTACTTCAAAAGTTTTGATTTTTTCTAAAAGTAATCCAAGCTCACTTACATCCCCTTTGATATGGTCATGTATATCAAAGAATAAATTTTCTCTTTCTTGAATGGTAAAAATTTCTGCTTTTAACTTCGAAACTTTTTGCTCCTCTTGCAAGTTCTTCTGGTAAGCGTCTTCTAGTTTTTTAGTTCTTTCTTCGACTTTGATTTCTAATCCTTCTTTTAATTCTGTTAGCTCAGTATTGCTTATTTGTAGTGAATTACTTTTCTCTTTTAATTCCACGGTTAGGTTTTCAGACATGGTAAATGCATTGGAAAAACGAATCGAAAGAATAGCAGATTGTGAGAAGATGAAAGCCAAAAAACCATACGGGATCAAATGAGTCGTTCGGATAATTCCGACCCCATACATTAGATCATTGACTACAGCAATGTAGAAAATCGATGTTCCCAATATTACAAGGATTGCACCGGGTCGTTTACGAATTGCGGCTAACGCAAAGACATAACTGGTATATAGGACTGATAACAGCACTATAATTTCCATCAACTGAAAAACATGCAAAGAGTAGTATTTTAAAGGTAAAAAAATTGTGCATAAAGCGGCGATGAAACAACAAAATAAAACTGGATACAAAAAATATTTGGAAAATTCATTTTGAAAAAGATGATACATGAATAATAAGAAAAAAGGAAGTCCTGTATAAAATGTTAAATACTCAATCTTAGAAATTATTAGAAAGGGGATAAAAGGAAATGCATCCAAAATTACTCTGTCTTCCATTAAAATAATCCGCAGAGAAAGGATAATACAAAAGATTCCAAAAAACAAAGGTGTTTTATCCTTTCTTCGAAATGAAAATAAGAATAAATGGTAGACCCCCATTATAAATAAACATCCAAAAGTCAAAGACTTTCTAGCAATACTAACTTTATTATAAGAATCTATTTGATTAAAATGACCAATGGTAATTTTATTCCACATCCCTGCTCTCGCATGGTGAAAGTTCGATATTAATACTATGATTTCTAATTCTTCAGGTGTTTCTTCCCGAAGATTTAATGTTCCGTATTTAAGCAAAGGCTCCATTTCTTCGATTGACTTTCCTACCTTTCCAACTGAATAGGATAGAATTCTATTTATATATAATTTGTAGGCAAAACTGTAATCAGTTAAATAAAAAGAAATAGGAGCCTCTCCTTTTTTAAATAGTACCTTTAGCCGATACATCGCATATCCGTCAACTGGTAGCTTACGCCCATTTACCTCTATATTTTGCCATTCCGATGGAACTGGAATATATTGTATTTTGGAAGGGTCGTAGTTTTTAAAAAAAGCTTTTTGCTCTTCTGGATTTTCGATTAATTCATTCCAATAAAATTCCCATTCACCTACGAGATCGACTGTCCCATCTTTCTCGAAATCCCACCCTTCATGGTTGGTGAGCACCTCGGCTCCGCTCGGTATAAACTCCGTAGAACCATGTTTGGTGAGCGTAGTCGAACCACGTAAATCGAGAATACCTTTCACGGCAGTGGGGGCAACTTTTTCGTTAGCCTCTCTCTTGCAGTCTGAGAGAGATAAAAGGAATAAGACTATAATTATTTGTTTCTTCATACAATATCCTTTCGATATGGAAAACATTGAATTAAATCTAGTTTTTTGAATTGATTATAAAATAGCAATTAGAATTACTAGGATAAATCCTATGATTTACTGCTTGAAATTACCAAATAAATTACAGAGGTAATAAAGATATGCTTCCTTTTAATCTGAATCAAATTACTATCCGGGCTTTATTCGGCTTGTTTTTTCTATCTTTGGAGCTAAACGCATTTCCCATCGACCTTTCCAAGTCAGAATTTTATGTTAGAGAAGGATTTAAAGAAGACTGGGTCAAGGCAAAACCGGAAAAATGCACTGAATGCAAAAAGGTAAGTTTTACAGATGAGGCATTCAAATCGATTCGAATTAAAAAAGTATTTCCGGAAAAATTCGAAGCAGCTAATAAGAATATTTCTCTAGAAGAAAGACTCGCAGATACTTTTACAATTGGGACAAGTTTTTACATAAAAGAAATTCCAGCAAAACAAAACGTCTATGGAATTTTCCTAGAAAGAATTGGAATCAACTGGGAGATATATCTAAATGGACAGCTCCTGAAATCGGAGATGTATCTAGACTCCTCTGGGAGAGTTGCAATTCATAAAGCTACCCGTTATCCATTAGTTCCTATTCCTTCTGAATTTTTTAAACAGGGTGAAAATCATCTTTACATTCGCATAACAGGAGATATCCGTGATACCTATCTTGCTGTTTTCTTGGACTCTCCTGAAATAGATATTGTTGAAAATCTTACTTTTAGACAGTTTGATGTACTTCGATTTATTATTCAAACCTCGTATTTGATTCTCGCTCTACTCTATTTTATTCTATTTATTCTTCATCCGGAACAGAAATTCAATCTTTGGTTTTCTTTCGGACTTTTATTGTACGGTTTATATAGATTCTTCGATAGTCATCTAGTTTTTTTGCTAATAGAAAATTCTAAAATACAACAAAATCTATTTTCAATGCTTTATTTAAGTTTATCTGGTGTGATGATATTTTTCTATAATTATATGATTGATGACAAAGCGCATTGGATTTCAAAATTGACACTCTTTTTGTGTTTAGCTTTATCGACTATCAAACTATACTTACCGCACGCATATACCTTTCCCTTTTTACTAAATATTTCGGGTAATGCATCTTTATTTGCTTATGGTTATATAATCTTTTATCGCATAGGTTACATAGGTTTTAAGTATTTCATCGATACGTATAAAGAAAACCGCAAATTAAAAATCCGTTATGCTTTTTTCAATTCTATAAAATATTCATGGAATACAAAAATTGAATTTGTATTACTTTTGTTTATATGTCCTGCTTATTCTTCTTTTATCATGGATTACTCGAACTTTACAAAATACGAAGCGCATTACTATGCGTCCGATTTTAGTTTTTTAATCTTCTATGGGCTAATGGCAATTTTTACTTATAGAAGAAAATTTCTACTAGTAGAACAGCATAAACGAGAACTAGAAAAACTTCATTGGGAAAAAGAAACGGAAAAATTACGAAATGAACTTGCCATCAAAGAAGAACGAGAAAAAATTTTTGCGGATATTCATGATAATCTGGGAGGAAAACTTTTAGATCTTTCTTTTCAACTTGAAAAGATTCAACCACAGGCTACTATAAATTATGAATTTAAAAGAGTAATTAGCGAACAAATTCGGGAAGTCTTAAAAAGCCTTCGCAATCGACTTCTAGTCTTTGAAGATACGGAGAAGATAGAAGAGAATTTTATAGAAGGAATTCAAAATTTTCTAATCAGAAGGTATTCTCTGGCTGATAGAAAGATTCAATTTTCTACAGATTCTAATTTCGAAAATTTAAAGCTCAAAAAAATAGCTTCCAGCCCATTTCTAAATATTATCCAAGAGCTTGTAAATAATGATTTAAAGTATGGATCAGGTATATCCAATTGGAAATTCTCATTAGAGGATAATATCATTTATCTGCAATTCTCCTCGTTGACTAATTGGAACCAAACGCAAGTTTCAGTAGGTAACGGACATAAAACCATAGAGCAAAGAGTGAAGGAACTTAATGGGGGAATCAGCCAAAAAATTGAAAATGGAAGGTATCTTGCTCATCTAAAACTGCCACTCTGAAATCTAAAAAACTCCCTTTCTTTGTGTCTAATGGCAATCTTTTTACAAAGTTTCTTAAATTTCGAATTGCTTTTTACGATAATAAAAGTTAGGGTTTAGAGCGCGGAAGGGAAATTAAAATGGCAAATCAATTCAAAGAAGAAATGAATTTTCAAACTGTACAGTCGATGAATCTAATACGTCTTGCACTATTCGGATTTTACGTATTAAGTTTAATTGGAATCCATCAAATTTTTTTGCCTGAGCAAATGATCTCTCATACAATTGGTGTAAGTATTTATGGTGTTAGTGCTATTTGGTTTTACTATCAATCCAAGAATAAAAAATATCACCCATTTATTCCTTTTGGATTCCTTATTCTAGACGTAACGATTATCAATTTTTTAAATACCTATGACGCAACATTTGGAAAGTTATATGCATCTGGAATTATTAAAAATCCCGCTCTCTTTGCACTCTATTTTTTTGTAATTTTTTATTCTACTTTTTTACTGAATAAAAATATTGTTTTGGTTACTGGTATATATTCTGCTCTGGGAAATATTGCAACAAATATAGCAGCTTACTCTGCTGGCATCAAATACTCCGAAGATCCAAATTTATTCAATCAGTCAGGTTACACTGCATTAAGCGTTGAAATTGTAAAATCCTTATTCCTTGTTAGTTTTGCGTTTTCCATTGTAATTCTTATGAAAATTCTACAAGATACGATTAGAAAGACAAATGAGTCACTCGCTTTAACGGATAAGAGCAATCAGACGCTCGAAGATCAAAAGAAAGACATGCTTAAAACATCAATTTCGCTCAATGAAACTACAGCTGATTGGAGTAAAAAAATTACTTCTTTCCTATTGGATATAGGAAATCAAATCAGTCAAATTCAAAAAATAAATATATTTATAGAAGAGTTTACAGAGTCACAAGAAAAAATTTCTAAACTTTCAGATAAACAGTCTACTAATTCTGATAGACTTAGTTCTCTTTCATTGTCAGCAGAAGAAAAAAGACGAGAAGCAAGTGAAAGAAATCAAGAATTAGCAAAAAATTTAAACTTAATCCAGAGCAATGGAAATAAAATTAGAGCGTCACTTGTATCCGATCAAAAATCGGGCGAACAATTAAACCATTTTTTTAACAAACTAGCGGAAGTTACAACCATCATTACAGAAATTTCCGAGAAAACAAATCTTCTTGCGCTTAACGCATCCATTGAAGCTGCCCGAGCAGGGGAAGCCGGAAGGGGATTTGCAGTAGTAGCCGCAGAAGTAGGAAAATTAGCTGAGTTTAGCAATTCAAATGCCAAAGAAATTTCTACTATTGTAAAAGACAGCCGCAAAGTCATTCATGAATCCGAATCAGCAAGAACTGGAGTAAATCTAAATGTTGACAATCAATTTTCCCAGTTAGAAAAAGTTGCTGAAATCATAAATCTTATTTCTAGTTTTAATGAATCCTTAAAAGAGAATAATCAAACGTATCTTCATTCCTTAGAAGATTTTAAGACAGGCTCTCATCATCTTTCCGAATTGGTACGAACAAATTTCCAGAACACAATTGAAGTCAAATCTTCTTTAGAACAAGTCTCCGGTAAAATACTATATATCGCTGACGAACTTAAAAAAATGGAATCTGAACTTTCGGCTATTCAATCCATGGCAAAGAAATTGGAAACGTTGGCGTCGTAGAGAATAAAATATTATTCCTTATTCTCTGTTTTCTTCTTTTTAGATTTTGCTGGTTTAATCTCATTAACCTCAACTTTTTCAACCGGCTTATTCTGATTGTCCTCTGCTAAAGCTTTTCTAGAAGCAATTTTTGTCTTTGTAAAACTAAGCACACGCTGTCCGAAGAAATAACCATCTAGATTTGCCATATAAAATGCGGGAATTAAAATCAGAGTAATAAAGGTAGAAACAATAATTCCGTAAGCAAGCGCTAAAACCATTGGCTCGATAAACGGGTCTGCTCCCCCAATTCCATAAGCAGTGGGTAACAAGCCGAAAACGGTAGTGGCTGTTGTAATCACAATTGGTCTAAGCCTTCTAGCAGCTCCTTCGATGATATCATCAATTAACTCTAGAGAACTAAAACTTTGAACCGCTGCCATTTTATCTACTACAATTTTATTAATAAATTCTACCATCATAATAGAGTTATTAACTACAATTCCAGAGAGTCCGATGACTCCAATCAAACCTAAAAACGAAAAAGGTCTTCCGTGAAAATAAAAAGACCAAATAACACCGATTAACCCGAAAGGAATTGCTAGTAAAACAATCGTAGGTTGTGTAACAGAACCAAATAATAAGGTAATTACGAGGTATATCGCAATTATCCCTCCAATAAAAGCAAATAAAAGTGATTTAACCGATTCCTTTGATTTTTCGGCTTCACCACCATAGGAAAAACTAACTCCCGGATAGTCTTTGAGTTCTGGACTAAACTTTCTAATCACACCATCTATGACTTGCTGGGGTACTGTAGTCACTGTCGTCTGCGCCAAAACAGTCGTAGTCACATCTCCCTCTGTATGGTGAATTGCAGTTTCTGCACGCACTTTAGAAAGTTTTGCAAAAGACTTTATTGGAACCAGTTTCCCTTCGCGGTTACGAATCTGCAACCCAAGAACATTTCGAACATCCTGTCTATGTTCGGCAGGAAATCTAACTCGTATATCTATTTCTTCGTTATTTTTTACAACAGAAGTTGCCCTGACTCCGTCAAAAGCAATTCGAAGTGTATTCGCTACATCTTTTACCGTTAAGCCTGTAACGGCTAACGTTCCATAATTTATATCTAGCTTATACTCTTCCCGCCCTAGTTTTGCATTGGAGGTGACATCCGATACCCCCGAAGTAATTTTTAATTCTTCCATAATTTTAGAAACAAACATTGCCCTAAATTTATCATTATCCGAATGTATATGAAGCTCAATTGGTTTACCCGCTGGAGGTCCCGGCTTTTGTACTTCGAAACGCATCTCCTTTGTTCCTTTAACATTAGCCACAATTTTTTGTTTGAGTTCGTCTAGGATAATTCCGGCATCCCTTTTTCTTTTAGAGGAAGGAACTAACGTTACTTGGATATAAGCTAAGTATTCGTCTCCACCCACTGGCATAGCGAGTTCATTGGATTGGTTTGTTCCGATTTTCGCTGTGTAAAATGCTATTTCCTTTTCTGGAATTTCTTTTATGAATTTTTCAATTTCTTTTACAACACCTTCTGTTGCATTAAATGTCGCGTCGTCTGGAAGTTCTACATATACAAAAAAAGTATCCGCGCCGTCAGGTGGAAATAAATTAAATAGTACCTTGTTTTTTGCCCACCACATGGAAAAAATCAAGATCATAATTGTAAGGATAATCGTGATATAACTATGCTTGAGAATGGTCTTCATAAGCTTTTTATAAGGAAAAGAAATATAATCAAAAAACTTATCCTGCCAGGTTCTTATATGTATTGTGCCGGGTTTGACTTCTTTTATTACATGAGATAAGTGATTTGGAAGAATAAACCAGGAATTTAGCAAAGAACCAGTTAAGGAAGCAATGATAACAACGGGGATAACAGAGATAAACTTCCCCATAATCCCACTCATCGCAAACATTGGAGCAAAAGATAGAACCGTTGTTAACACAGAAGCAAATACCGGTACAATGACTTCCATTGTAGCTTCTAATATTGCTTCATATTTTTTCTTACCTGTAGATATATAAACTAACGCATTTTCAGAAATCACAATGGACTGATCCACAATCATTCCAAGTGCAATAATCATAGCTGCAAGCGATATAGAATTTATATCAGCATTCACAAGTTTCATAATTACAAATGTAATCGCAAAAGAAATTGGAATACTAAGAGCGATTAAAAAAGAAGACCAGAAGTCGAGGAAAATTATTAAGATAATCACAACCAAAACAAATCCGATATACGCGTTGGATTGAACTACATCAAGTCGATTTCTTACAATTCGTGTTTCATCGTTTACAGCAGAAAGTTTAATCGTAGACGGGAGGCTTTTTTGTTTATCCTCAAGGTAGACTTTCACTTTATCGACTACACGAATAATATCTGCTGTAGAAGATTTTTTAATTACGAGCATAATCCCCTGTTTGCCGTTAAAAATTGTTCTCATCCGTTCATCTTCGAACTCATCCTTAACAGTCCCTACATCTCGAATACGAACGGTTCCTCCGCCCAACTCCGAACGGATAATAACATTTTGTATATCGTCTATCGTTTCAAATTGAGATAGAGTAAGGATATTTCTCTGAGTCGAATAAGACTCTAAATTTCCACCAGTCGCACGAATATTTCGGTTACTGATGGAGTATAACACATCGTTTAGCGCTATGTAAAGTCCTTCTAATTTATTTGGATCTAGGTCTACATGAAATTCTTTATCGCGAAACGCATATTTATCAATCATCGAAACTCCGTCAATGCGTTTAATATCTCGTTCGATATTTTTCGCCATGTTTCGCAGCTCTTCATATTCAATATCTCCCGAAACTCCAACAACTAGGACTGGCATTTCGGAAGCTTTTAAATCCCGCACTAAAGGTCTACCAACTACTTCGCTCGGCAATCCCGAAACTTTATCAACTGCCCTGCGGATATCGTCTTTTACCTCTTGTTGGTTCGGGTGGTTAATATCAATGTTAACCGTAATGCTAGAAAAATTTTCCGCAGATACTGATTTAAAAATATCGATTCCCGTTACAGTCTTCAGTTCATCTTCAATGAGTCGCGTAACGTTCTGTTCCACATCTTTCGGGGAAGCTCCCGGATAACGTGTGCTAATGATCATAGTTCCCAAGTCAACTTCTGGAAATTTATTTCGAGTCATTTTTCCAACTGCGGCAAAAGCGAGAATAAATATCGCTATTAAAATGATGTTTACAAGAAGACTGCGTTTTAGAAAGAAATCTATAAAGTATCTCATAAATTATAAATTCGTTTTTAACATCTTAAGTTGCAAGAAGAAATAATTTTACATGCTTACTTAGCGAATACACCTAACGAAAGAAACACCAGTAGCCTTATTCCCGCTATAGACATAGCCATCATGAATAAAGACACCGTATGCAGTTTCCGCAAAGGAATCTTCAGATGTCCAATACCACCTGCCATCTTTTTCCCATGCTTTTCCCACTCCAGATGTATATGCAGCAAGCAACTCTTTCTTTGTCGGCAGTCTCATCCCAAGGCTAACACATTTCGCCTTAGCATCATGCCAGTTCATAACTCCTTGATAGCCGCTCCAATTTATAGAATCTGATTTTGGATCAACCTCATTTGCTTCTTTAAATTTTTTCGATTGAGCATCTAATCCTCTATATCCAATTATCAAGGTAACTAAGACTATTGCCAGAATTTTCTTAAAGTTCAATTTACTTATCTGCTTTATACCTTGCTTCTCGATATTTTAAAGCACAATAAAAATTACCTGTGGTAGCGCCCGTAGAATTGTCTTTGCTAATCAGAAGTGGAAGTAATATACATTGTTGGTATTCTTTTCGCGCCTTCTCCTGCTTATCCTCTCTAGTATTTAGACAAGAAGAACATATAGCTACAATTGTTATGTATAATAAGATCACTTTAGAATTCATTTACTCTCCTTTTTTTCAGACCTAACCCCTGACATTGCATTATTTGAGAAATCGAATTAAGATAAGTCCCCTTCCCTGTCCATCTCATCTGCGAATCCCATCGCCGCAAACGCGACGATAGAGAAGGGGATAATCCTACGTATTTCCCATGAGTAAGAAGTATGGGGTTAGGTCAAAAATTCCTAATTTTCCTCTTCCAACTCTCTTCTTCTTCCCTAAAATATTCTTCCAATTCCAAATAATTAGATTCTCCATTCAGGAAATTGAGAATTTTATCATCTCCGGCTAATAGCTCTATAGCGCTACGATCTGAGCGAAATTCATAAACCCCTTGTAAAAATTGAAACTCATTGGGATAAAATTCGCGTAATGTCCTAAGCAAGTGAAGCGTAAAAAGTAGGCTATGAAATTTATTTGTCTTAGTCAAAAGAATTTGAAATCCACCGCATAACTTCCCTGCGTGTTTATGAAAGGTTGGCATAAAAATTAAAGGACGCAAAATAAATGTATCAGACTGAAATTCATTCAGTCGTTTCAATAATTTTTCATCTTGCATTTGGATATATGGCGCACCAAAAGTTTCAAACGGACGAGTGGTTCCCCTACCCTCAGAAAGATTCGTTCCTTCCAAAAGACATTGTCCCGAATAAACATAACAAGTAGTAGCCGCAGGAATATTAGGAGAAGGTGGAACCCAAAGAAATACATCGTCTTTTTTCTCATAAAAAATTCCAATTGGAATTGTATGAATTTTTACTTTCAGGTTAAATTCATTTTGGTAATACTTCATCATCTCCGCAATAGTAAGACCGTGCCGGTGTAACACAGTTTCCACACCTACAAAGGAAGAATATTTTTTCTGTAAGGGAGAGCCTTCTACTTTTCTTCCAGCAGGATTTGGTGAATCAATGACTAGAAATTCTATCGAATGCGAAGTTGCGGTAGAATTGTATTTGGCGACACTACTTAGAATGTAATAACAACTGGTAAGAAAAGTATAGTACCTTGCTCCCACATCCCTTATATCAAATACAATTAAATCTAGTTCTTTTAGAGTTTCTTCTCTTACGAATAACGATTGTTCCTCGTCCCCGTAGAGATTTTCCATCTTCACGTCCCCAAAGTCATACTTGAGGTTACTGCCGGATACCTGATCCTGCAATTCTGCAAACAGCCCATGCTCTGGAATAAAAATCACTTTTAAATCCAGATTTTCTTTTATTATTTCGAAATGGTAGTTCCCATTCGAAAACGCACTCTGGTTCGTGAGCATCCCTACTCGCGCGCCTTTGAAATTTTTAAATAGTTTTTTGTAGTTCATATAGTATGAAATATCCTTTTAAAAGATTACCACCGATGGACACCGATAAAAAAACGATAAAAGATACGATGGATTTCATTTAGGGTATGGAGTTATATACAATGCAATTAGATGGCGGGCGAAATGAAGCGATTGAAAATATCGTAACACAAAAACCATCGTTTTGTTATCGGTGTCCTCGGTGTGCATCGGTGGTAATCAGTTAATTCCTGTCTTAATCGTTTTAATCGTATTACTAACCAGAAATTCAGCTTCTGTCTTAGAGCGAATGTCCACAACGCTCACATCTTCCGCTCTTTCGGTTAATACTAGTTTGCCGTTTTGGATTTCAAATACACCGAGTTCAGTCACGACTATATGAACGCATTTTACACCTGTTAAAGGAAGAGAGCATTTTCTTAGAAGTTTGGGATTTCCGTCTTTACTTGTATGCTCCATGACGACTACTACTCGTTTGGCGCTCGCTACTAAGTCCATTGCACCACCCATGCCTTTTACCATTTTACCCGGAATCATCCAATTGGCGAGGTCACCTTCTTGGGAAACTTCCATTGCACCCAATATTGTAAGATCAACATGTCCCCCACGAATCATACCGAAAGAATCGGCAGACGAAAAATAAGATGCGCCAGCTAGTGCGGTTACAGTTTGTTTGCCCGCGTTGATTAAATCGGCATCTTCCGTTCCAGCTTTTGGAAAAGGTCCAAGTCCTAAAAGACCATTTTCGGATTGTAAAATAACATCCATCTCGGGTGAAATATAATTAGCCACAAGGGTTGGCATTCCGATTCCAAGGTTTACATAAAACCCGGGTTTCACTTCTTCTGCAACTCGTTTGATTTGTTCTTCTTTAGTCAGTGGCATTTTAACTTACCGTCCTTCGTTCGATTCTTTTTTCGTAATTGTCCCCTTGGAAAATTCTTTGTACAAAAATTCCAGGAGTGTGGATTTGGTCTGGATCGAGTTCGCCAATTTCGACTAGCTCTTCTACTTCAGCAATTGTGATTTTTCCAGCAGTCGCCATCATGGGGTTGAAGTTACGTGCTGTTTTGCGGTAGATTAAATTTCCTGCTTTGTCCCCTTTCCAAGCTTTGACAATGGCGAAGTCGGAAATCAAGGCAGTTTCTAAAAGGTAGGCTCGTCCCCCAAACTCTTTGGTTTCTTTTCCTTCTGCGATAGGAGTTCCTACACCCGTAGGGGTATAAAATCCGGGAATTCCAGCCCCACCCGCTCGTATTCTTTCGGCGAGGGTTCCTTGAGGGTTTAATTCTACTTCTAAGCTTCCATCTAAAAATTGTTTCTCAAAAGTTTTATTTTCCCCTACGTAACTAGAAATCATTTTTTTAATTTGGTGGTTTTTGAGCAAAATTCCAAGTCCGAAGTCGTCGACTCCACAGTTATTTGAAATTACGGTAAGATTTTTGATTCCCGATTCAAGGAGTGCCTGAATGGATTTTTCGGGAATTCCACAAAGTCCAAATCCCCCTACCATTAAAGTCATTCCATCGGAAATTCCTTGGATTGCTTCTTTTGCGTTTGTAACAGTCTTATTCAAAAAATTTGTCCTTATAAATTTAGAATCTATCGACAATAAAAAAAGATTGTTTCTTATTCCTAATCTAATTTATATTGTTTAGATACTCACTAAATATATGCCAATAGATACAAGTAAAGTAAATCAAAAAATATCCGTTCCGACAGGACAAGTTATATTTGAAGAGGGAGCTTCCGCGAACTCCTTAAATATAATTCACGAAGGTGCATTTTTACTGGAGAAGAAGATTAACGGTGTCAACGTCCCTCTTCTTCAAATTGCCGGAAAGAATTTAACTCCTGGAGTAGTTAGCCTGTTTACTACAGGGCGCTATCCTTGCAC
>JAGOHK010000211.1 GCA_017996175.1 Leptospiraceae bacterium | reverse complement strand
GTACAAGGACTTTATATGGTTAATACTTCGTTTTCAGCCTTTTCGTACTTTAGCTCTTCATGTCATCCCCGAAATTCCGCCCTTTCGCTTTGCTTACACGACCGCCAAGCGATTTCGGGGATCTGTAGTTCTAAGTAACGTGAGTTCGATGTAAGGATTTTGGGTTTGTCATTCCCAAAATTTTCTGTTGGGAATCTCTAGTTCTAAGCAGGATTTTATAGTATTTGAGACCCCCGACAGAAAATTTCGGGGGTGACAGAGAGTAATCTCCCCTTACATCGAACTGACGTTATCTACAGACCTAACGTGAAAAAATCCCAGTAGATACCAAAATACAATTACAACTTCATCGTCTTGAAAGTAACATTGAAACAAACCGGCGAAGAAAAACCCAACTAAACCATAAAAAAGAATATGATCCGACCTAGATTTTTTAGGTAAAAGTAAACCATAACAAATCAGGGATCCAAGTAAAATATAAAGGAGCATAGTAGGCAAACCAGAAATAGCCGCTAAATGTAAAAAGTCACTATGAGCATGACCTCTCTGTGTAACTTCAAAAAAGAATAACAACTCTTCGTACTGGGTGCTTAGCTTTTTACGTGTGATTTCTACTTCCTTTGCATAATTTCCGGGACCAATTCCAAAGATAGGATTTTCCTGAATCATAGGATAGGTAGAAGTCCAAATAAAGGTTCTCCCTGAATCTGTATGTTTTTCCTGTCCAAGGAGCGGCTGAATGGTCTTAGCCATTGTCTCGTTAAAAAATAACAATCCTACCAGTACAACTACTCCTAGTAGGGGAAGGGTAATTAGTTTGAGTGTGTTTTTTATCGAAAAATATTTCTGAATAAAAAGTAAATCCACAAATCCAATTAGAATAGATACCAAGGCACCGAGCATAGAAGACCTAGCATTATTCAGAAGTGTTATTACTCCAAATGCGAATAAAATAAGGGAATGAAATACTACTTCTTTCCTGTCTCTAATAGAAAATACAAATCTAAAAAATACGTATGGTGCAAATAATAACAATATGCCACCGAATGTTAAATGAGTATTCATGAGTCCTATTGGTAAATGCAAACCAATGCCAAGTAGGTTTCCATAATGATGAGTGAATTTCCATGCAGTAGAAGGTTTGATTAAATCTGTAATCAATCTTGCCAATCGAATCGGGCTAAAAATAGAAATGAGACCTGTGACAAGTAAGACTATAAGTAATATCCAAAATGCATTTTCAATTTTTTTAATTTCTTCTTCCGTCTTTACACCTTGTAAAACTAAAAAAGCAGACCAAAGTAGAACATCTTTCAATTCACTTCCTTTCAAAACGGAAAAATAATTTAAGTCACCACCTTGGATCAGATGATAAAAAAAGGAAATGAAATACAAAACAAAAATTCCAAGAGACAAAATAGAAATGGGAGTAAAACGAAAATAAGGACGTTTTTGGGTTATAAAAAAAAGAATTAAGGTAAAAAAAAGAAATAATTGACTGATTGAAACAGAAATTGCGCAAGTTACGATTGCGATCTGGAGGCAGGGAATAAATAATTTATTCATTCTCTTTAAACTCAATTTTGATTTTACTCATGTAAATTTTTAGCTCTCGCATACATTTTTTAATTAGCTCGATTTTTTCTTCCCGCGCAAATCCCTCAATGAGTAAACCCATATCTGAAATATACTGAAACCCATAAGCCCCACCATGCCCTTTCATCTTATGTGCTTCACTTTTCAGTTCCGTAAAATTTTTGTTCTCGATTAATTTTTCGAAATAGATAATTGAGGTATTCATAGACTCAATGTATTCTGGAACCAAGTCTTCTAAGTCTTTAGAAACTTCCACAATGATCTCTGCTTCCATATCTGCCATATAAGACAACAAAAAGAAACTCTTTAAGCAATTAAATCATTTTTCTTAAAAATAGCCAATAGAAAGATATATTTTGAAAATAATCCTGCACGAATTGAAAATAATTTCCGATAGGAAAAATATGAAAAACTTGCTTACTTTTATTCTTTTTTTTAGTATAATTTCCATTTCAGGGCAGGATAATAAAGAAAAACCTGCAATAGACCAATCAAAAATCGTAGTTACTGTTCCAGGACCTGGAAGCGGGCTCGGAGACGCAGCCTGGGGAAATTCGTTTGCAACGATCCGAGATAAAATAATGGCAATTCGCAATAATCCGGAAATTAAAGAAAAAATTGAAATTGTAAATGAAGTAAAAGACAAATCACTTCTTGTAAAAAGAAATAATATTACATACCTATATCGCTTTTACAAAAAACCTAAAATTTTAGAAAAATTCAATAAAAGTAAAGAAGATGAAGGAAAAAGCTCCTCTTTATTTTCAGTCGGTGTCTATTTTAGTCCTGTCGAAAGTCTGAAACTGAAAGACCAAGTAGCGGGTAAGTATGGTAAGCCGACGAAAGAACCACAAGCACAAATTCCTAAAGATAAGTTTTCAAAACCAGAAGACGAAGAAGATGATTCTGATGCAAACAACGATGATAAAAAAATCGCCGGTGCTTATATCTGGTCTTTTATGCGAGCTGGTGGAGCAAACTCGGAAACACCAGCACCTGCGCCAGCACCAAAAGATGCTAAATCAACTGCGGAAGCTGGAGTCAATACTCAGCCTGCTCCAGAAAAAACAAACAAATCGGAATTTATTATTCAATGGGTAGAGCCTTACAATAAAAAGGCTTTTTCTAAAAGAATGGATTATTTCAGTGTTGATAGAACAGATTTAATTAATATCGACTACAAAGATTATTTTTCTGCTAGAGAGACAGATGTGCTCATGGATTTAGTGACTGAAGGTGTTTACCAACAGACTGATAAAGATAAACCAAAAGATTCAGAAGTAACTCCTAATCCCACAAAAACTGCACCGGCTAAAAACTAATGAAGTTATTTTTAGATACAGCAGATACAAAGGAAATTGCGCAAATTGCCGATCTTGGGTTACTAGATGGGGTTACTACTAATCCAAGCATCATTGCAGCAAGTAAACGTAAGTTCAAAGAAGTAATTAAAGAAATTTGCGATATAACAAAAGGTCCTGTTAGTGCAGAGGTTCTTTCTATCAACTACGAAGGAATGCTTTCAGAAGCAATGGATTTATCCCAAATTGCCCCGAACGTTGTAATTAAAATCCCCTTAATTCCAGAAGGAATTAAATGTGTAGCCGAACTCACAAAGAGAAATATCAAAACAAATGTAACTTTATGTTTTTCTGCACCACAAGCCTTGTTAGCCGCTAAAGTAGGGGCTACTTATATTTCTCCTTTCATCGGAAGGTTAGATGATATATCGTTTAACGGTTTAGATTTAATTTCCGAAATACGAACTATCTATGATAATTATAACTTTGAGACTCAAATTTTAGCTGCCTCAGTAAGACATCCAATTCATTTTAAAGAAGTTGCATTAGAAGGTGCGGATGCAGTAACGTTACCCTACTCTATCTTCAGTATGTTATTCAAACATCCGCAGACCGATTTGGGATTAGCTAAATTCTTAGAGGATGCAAAAAAAATAATACAGTAAAGTTTTATTTTTTTCGTATGATAAGAATTGTCATATCGTCGTCTATTTTTTCGCCTGCGAATGTTTTTATAGAGTCAAATAATTTTTTAGCGAATAACGGGAAGTTGTCTTTGTTTTCGTTTTTGATAAATTCATACAGACGATAACCATAGTATTTTCTTTCTTTATTTCTCTGTTCAAAAAGACCATCTGTAAAACAAAATAGAATATCTCCTGAATTCATTGTGAAATTTTGATCCTTAGACTCTTCTTTGGAGTTCGAATGAACTGCGTTGGACACTTCTATGCCAATAAAATGTCCGCTAGTTTCAATAATCTCAAGGTCTTTTTTGTCAGAGCGATATAAAATAAAATTAGGGTGTAAACCATAATGTTGAAAATTGCCTTTTGGATCAGACTTTAGTAAACCTAAAGAAGCATAGCTGTTTACGGGGATCGGATAACTCTGAATACGCTCCTGCAAACTTTTATTCATCATTTCATTCATTTCCTTCGGAGTCTTAGCAAGGTTCAACATGTAATTCATTTGATTTAGAATCATCATACTAAATAAATGCGAATTCAAATCGTGTCCAGAAGCATCCCCAACCGCAAACCAATAATTTCCATCTTTATCTCGTGCGTGGTTTATAATATCCCCACCCAAATAAGTGGCAGGTTGTAATTTACCAAACACTTCAAAATTTTCGTCATTCAAATTCAAAGGAAAAACAAGAGTTTGTAGATTGAGATTTACATAGTCCAGGGAATGACTCTCACTCGTATGAAAATAATTTAGCAAATCGAGTAACTTTTTTAGATATTTCAACTCAGGAAAATTGAATACCAAGAATAAAAGAATAAAAAAAGAATTATAACAAATCCAAAATAGACCATTGCTTAGCTCAATAAAATTTGCTTTGTCTATGATAAAAACTAATGCTACAGAGAACAAAAGAAGAAAGGTATTCTTGATAATAATTGCATATTTTCTTCTGTTAAATACTGTAAAGGGGTTGGTCATATTATTTCTCAAATATCCGGGTAATAAGCATGGGATTGAAATTCTTTAAAAGCATATATTTTTATATA
>JAGOHK010000106.1 GCA_017996175.1 Leptospiraceae bacterium | reverse complement strand
AGTCTTTGCGACGCTGAGTCTCTACCGTTTTTTGATGAACCGCCACCTTTTTTATGTGCCATTTTAAACTCCTAAGTATTACTTTCTACTAACTGAATTTCTTCAGGGTACTGCTTAAATAAATTGTGTATTCCTGTCATTATCACTTCAAATGTAAGATTTGTATCTTTGTTTGTCTCTGAAACTTCCAATGAAAGAAATCCTTTTCGGATTGTTTCATGAGAAACATTAGACATAATCTTCAAATGTAAATATAATGTTTGAACTAAGACTGAGACTGCCGCACAAAGAACATTGGTTCCTTGCTTTCCAAACGAATCTGGAGCATGACCTTCACTTTTTAGTCCTGTATAATTTCCTTTTTTATCTTTCTTAATTTCTATTATAATCAAAAGCTAAGATTGGTTACTTGGAACTTTTGTAGGTCTTGTCTATGACCCCATTGTCTATGGTAATTTTTTCTTCTTTTGTATTTGAAACCGTCAATTTTTTCTCCTCTCACGTCTTCTAAAACTTTGAGAGTAACTTTAGCACCACTTACAGTAGGTGAACCGATATTGACTTTATTTTCTTGTGCTGTAAGAAGAATTTGAGCGTCAAACTCTGTTCCGACAGGTTTATCGGATTTTTGAGCTAGAAAGACTTGGTCTTTCTGCACTTTAAATTGTTGGTTACTGAGTGAAATAACTGCGTACATATTTTTATCCATTTCTAATTAGTAGTAAATTCCACATTTTATCTTCCTAGCTAGGAGTCAAGACGAAATGTATCGACAGCAAACTAATCTCGAAATTTATGGTAGTCATGGAAATAAGAAATATTTGTATCATAGCGCACGTCGACCATGGTAAAACTACTTTACTAGATGGAATTTTAAAAGAGACAGGTGCAATCACATCAAAAGAAAATCGCGAACGTATGATGGACTCTAACGACTTAGAGCAAGAACGTGGGATCACAATTTTAGCGAAAAATACAGCAGTGCAATATAAAGGTACTAGAATCAATATTGTAGACACACCTGGTCACTCTGACTTTGGCGGAGAAGTAGAACGGGTATTAAATATGGCTAATTGCTCATTGATTTTGGTAGACGCATTCGATGGACCAATGCCACAGACCCGATTTGTATTGGGTAAAGCACTCCAGCTTGGTCATAGACCAATTTTAGTTGTAAATAAAGTTGATCGTGATGGTGCTAGACCAAATAAAGTCGTCGATATGGTGTTTGATTTATTCCATGATTTAGGTGCGACAGATGAGCAAATGGATTTTCCCATTATCTTTTCTTCCGCGAAACTTGGTTGGGCTGTAAATCATATTGAAGAAGCTCCAGGTAAAAACCTAGAACCACTGTTAGACATGGTTTTAAAACATGTTCCTCTTTCTACTGGAGATGTAAATGCTCCTCTTCAGTTTCAGGTAACAAGTCTTGATTATAGCGAATATGTTGGGCGTATTGCAATTGGAAAGATTTACCAGGGAACTATTCGTAAGGGACAAGACATTACACTTGTTACCATGAAAGATGGAAAAACTGTAAATTACAAAATTTCAAAACTTTATGGATTTGAAGGTCTAAAGCGACACGAAATAGAATCTGCAGAAGCAGGGGATATTATAGCGTTAGCCGGTATATCTGATTTATTCATCGGAGATACCGTTTGTGATTTAAACCAACCGTTCCCACTTCCTCCTATTTCTGTAGATGAGCCGACTGTATCTATGTTTTTTATGGTAAACAATTCTCCTTTCGTTGGAAAAGAGGGCAAACTAGTGACTACCCGCAACATTCGCGAACGTCTAGATAGAGAGTTGCAGGTAAACGTTGCTATGCGCTTAGAAGAAACGGATGATAAAGATCGTTTCAAGATTTTAGGAAGAGGGGAATTACATCTTTCTATCTTAATTGAAAATATGCGCCGCGAAGGTTATGAATTACAAGTTTCCAAGCCAGAAGTAATTTACAGAACTGCGGAAGATGGATCGAAATTAGAGCCTTATGAAACACTGGTTATGGATATGCCTGATAGATTTACAGGACAAATCATTTCTGAACTCAATCGTCGTAAAGGTGAAATGACTCATATGGATGCTCATGATTCAGGAATTACACGTGTTGAGTATATCATTCCTACTCGTGGTATGATTGGATTTAGAGGGTACTTTATTTCTGAGACCAGAGGCGAAGGTGTGTCTACTTCCCGTTTTTTAAAATACGGTCCTTATAAAGGAGAAATTCCAGGACGTAAGAACGGAGCTCTCATTTCTATGGATTCCGGGGATACTACTGCTTATTCCCTCTGGAAAATCCAAGAACGCGGCGCACTCTTTATTGACCCAGTTGTTTCTGTTTACCCAGGAATGATTATAGGTGAGCATTCTCGTGAAAATGATCTAGAAGTAAATCCATGCAAAGGAAAAAAACTGACTAACGTTCGCGCAAGTGGAACGGATGAAGCAATTCGCCTAGTCCCTCCACGTAAACTTTCTTTAGAACAGTCGATTGAATTCTTAGATGATGATGAGTTACTCGAAGTTACCCCCGCATCTCTGAGACTTCGCAAAAAAGTTCTAGATGGGACTCTCCGAAAGAGAGTTAGTAAGTAACCTCACCCCGTATTTTGTATTCGTTGAAATACAAAATATCCATCGCCCCTCTCCATTGTGGATGCTGCTTCTGCAATGGAGAGGGGATTCGATGTATGAGTTCTTCAACTCCAATTAAATTGGGGTGAGGTGAATGAATAACATCTATCTCTATCCCCACCTTCATAGTGGTGACAAACCAATCGAAACCGTTACCGAATACGAAGAAGCTCTTGCAGAGTATAAAAAATTTGAAACAACAAAAAGTTCTCTTTCTAAAGAAGAACAGATGAACTTCTGGAAAAAGGAAATTGAACTTAGAGGTAAATTAATTTATAGCCGCTGCCCCGTTGTTCTAGTTGCGATTTGTCCTTTTTGTGATAAGAAAATTTATGCAAATTTAAAATCCGGCGTTTTTAGCTTAGATGAAAACTTCTGGTTGATGGATTACGACAACGCTAAGAATGCATATCATGAATCTATTTGTGATCATTTGTTCACTATTGATGGTGCTTTACATTTACAAAACAAGCCTCCTCCCGCAGAATTAAAAGGTTTTAAATCAATGCGATTTAAAATTACAATGGCGGCGGAAGTCCCTTTTGTGAAACCACGAATCTTAAACAAAGACGGTGTAATTGCTGTTATCCACTCAGTTTCTATTGCAGGGAAATATATTGGTTATCCGGTAAGTTATTTTACAAAGGAAAAAATTCCCCAAAGTGATTTCTGTATTGGTTGGGCAAGACAGGAATATGCGGATCACCTAGATGGAATCTCCAACGCAACTTTTTCAGGAAAACGTACTGATATTCAGGACTATGATTTAAATCCTTGGGTAAAAAAAGAAAGACTTTTTTGGTTAGAAGAAAATGCGGATACTATACATTTGATCAAAGAGGAGAATCGTTTTCCATATTCTAGTATACAAGGTCGCAAGCACCCATATATAATTGAAAATGGGGTTATCACTGATTTACCTAATCCTAAAGAAGAGCCTCCTAAAACAGAGATTGAAACTTTTATGCCATCCGTCGGGTAGTAAAAAGTTTTAAAGGATTTGTACGATTGATATTAAACCTATTCTGACTTGAGTATATACTATAGATTTTTTGGAAAGATATTTTAAGATAGACATCCATTTAACCTTTATTATCTTCTAGTCAAACTAGTGGATAACAGTAAGCCTCACTAAAGTATTTATTAAATACTCCGAGTAATTTCTCATTGATTCAAATAACGGTGCGTTAGATACATATTGAATTCTTTTTTTAAAAGCTTTCTTTTACATTCAAACGTACGTTTTCAAGCATTTAACTTGAATTTACTTTTTACATAGAGTTGTTCTTTTATTAAATAGGTAATTTTGTATTATCCACCAAATAAGGTGTGGACTTTTCGGAAAAAATAATGTTTAAATGTGAATTGATAGCCATGAACAATGAATTTGAAATTGCTGAAATAATTAAAAGTTTGCGAATTGCAAAAGGTTTGACCCAAGAAGATATGAGTGAAGGGGAGGACGGTATACCTTATAGGACAATACAAAACCTTGAATCTGGAAAATCTTCTCCCAGTTTAAAGACTCTTTATAAACTTGCTAAAAAATTAGATGTACCAGTTAGTAAAATACTTGGTGAATAATAAGTATTTGCCCATGTATTAAGACAAAAACTTACTTTTCTAATAACAATGGATGGTTTACTTTATATAGAATCAGTTAGGATTAAGTTCATTTAAATCCTCCTTCAGTATTTCATTCGTCCTGTATTTCCTTAACTAATGTTTCCATTTTATAAATAGAGCGCAAAGCTTCCAGTATCCCATCACTATGAACAGATACTGCTCTCGCCTTATCGTCAGTATATGCATAACTAAGAATATGGCTATAGCTATTACCATCAAAGATTAATCCAACGTATTCTCCTTTACTATTAATTACAGGACTTCCTGAATTTCCACCGGTAATATCATTTGTGCTAATGAAGTTAAGCGGTTTATCCATATTAATCGCAGATTTACGTTCTAGTATTTTAGAAGAAAGGGAAAAAGGGTCTTTATTGTCAAAGCTCTCGGCACGATCGAATAAGCCGTAGTAGGTTGTCTTAAATGGAATTTGAATGGTTGAGTCATCGGTAAATCCTTTTACGACTCCGTAACTCATACGAAGAGTGAAAGTTGCATCCGGGTAAGTCGACTTTCCAAATACTTTAAATTTAAGTTCTGCTAATTTATTCCCTTCGATTGCTTGCACACTTTCAATTTCGTCGTCATACCAGTCTCTATCCTTGCGAAGAATAGGATCTATTTTTAAAGCCCATTGAATCAGTGGTTCTTTCGATTTTTTGATTGCATCAATTCCACCGGCAAGAAGTTCTTTTCTGAGACTAATATCTTGTAGCTTCGTTTTTGTAATCAGTGAGTTTGCCAGTGTTGCAGGATCAATGTCGGCTAATGCAAATTTAACGAACTCATCTTCCTTTCCTAATTTTTCTAAAGCCAAATTAAGCGAATTTTTTAGCATCATTTCTTCTATGTCCAAGTAAATTGGAGCAGGGGAGAGTAACCTGAATTTTAAGGAGTCAAGATTAGAGTCTCTGAATTCTTCATATCTTTTTTCATTGGGCTTTGCAAGCTCTGTCGCATATCGCACAAGCTTGATTGCGATATTTACAAGTTTTGCGTTACTTGGACTCCTATAGTAAAATTCTTGATGACGAGCGATTATCTTCTTTTGAATAGAGTCGATTCGATTCCATATATCTCCGAATTCTTTTTTTAATTCAGGATTCTGATTTACTGCTTTCTTTAGCTCCTCTTCTTTTTTTTCTATTGTGTTTAGAATTTTTTTGTCTTGCAGCCCCTTAAATTCTCCTTCAATTGCTTTAAGGGAGTTCTCCATTCCAAGTATATAATCCTTTGCCCTACGTTTTTCTTCTTTGCCTTTATTTGCATATTCCCTAAATAAATTCAATTTATATTTTATAAGTTTTACATATTCAGGAAAAGAATAATCTTTTTGATAAAGAATTTGGCTTACTGTTTTTTGTCTTTCTGTGGAGCCAGGATGTCCGAATACAAAAACTAGCTCATTTTCCTTTGCACCTCCCTTACTCCATTTAAAATAATTTTTAGATTCGATTGGCTTATTATTTTCATAAACACGAAAGAATGCAAAGTCAAGCGCAAATCGTGGATAATTAAAATTATCCGGATCTCCGCCGAATGATGCTGCCTGTAGTTCGGGTGCCATTACGAGTCTGACGTCAGTGTATTTTTTATAGCGGTATAACCAGTATTCTCCGCCATCATATAATTCAACTACATCAGAACGAAGTCCTGTTTTATCATTCGAAGTTTTTTCTATCTTTGCAATTTCTTCTTTTCGTTTTTCATTTTTTGCTTTATCGGTCTCTACATTTTTAGAAGCGTTTACTATTTGTTTGGTGACATTTTCCATTGAAACTAAAACGTTTAGCTCTAAGTCAGGGCATTTTATTTCATCACTATTTTTTTTTGAGAAAAATCCATCGCGAACATAATCTAATTTTTTAGTAGACATTTTTTGTAATTGCCCCATTGCAACGTGGTGGTTCGTGAGTACAAGTCCTGATTTAGAAACAAAGGCACCGGAGCCACCGTCATTAAATCTAACGGATGCAAGTTGTGCATTCTTTAACCACTTGTCTGTGATTTTGAAATTGTATTTGTCCTCCAAATTTTTTCGGGGTAGGTTGTCCAATGTCCACATACCTTCGTCGCTTTGTAAACCTGAACCGATTGATGTTAGTATCATAAATAAAAAAATCCTTACTATTCTCATTCCTACACCTTTCTAGAATCTTATTTTATCTGAAACAATATTTTCCTTGCCCATTTCTATCTTTTTATAAATCTGAAACATACTATGAAATCAGCAACAGAAATGATTAGTCTTTCTCAATATTTAATCGAAGAACAACTTAAGCTCCCTTATGCAACAGGAGATTTTACAGCTCTCATGAATCACCTGGTATATGCCGCAAAAGTTGTATCAAGGGAAGTCCGAAAAGCTGGGCTTACGGATAACATTTTAGGTGCAACGTCCGAAACGAATGTGCAGGGTGAAACGCAAATGAAATTAGATCGTTATGCCGATGTACTTTTTACGAAGGCTTTGAGTATTTGCGGACATGTTTGTGTTCTCGCAAGTGAAGAGCAGGAGTCCATTATTGAAATTCCTAGTGGGTATAAAATTGGTAAATACACATTTGCCTTTGATCCTTTAGATGGTTCGTCGAATATTGATTCTAATGTATCAATAGGAACTATTTTTTCTATTCATTTACGCAAAAGCCCAGCAGGAACACCCGGACAAGAATCTGATTTGCTACAAAAAGGGAATCTACAAAGATGCGCCGGCTATATTTTATATGGTTCTTCTACTATGATGGTTCTTTCGACTGGAAATGGAGTTGTAGGTTTTACTCTCGATCCATCTTGCGGTGAATTCTTATTATCCCATGAAAAAATTACAATTCCAGAAACTGGATCTATTTACTCCATCAATGAGGGAAATTATGATTTTTGGTCGGATTCAGTGAAATCTTATATTCGTAGAATTAAGAATATTGAAAATAATAATAAACCAAAGACTTTGCGATATATTGGCTCGCTCGTTGCGGATTTTCATCGTAATCTGCTCAAGGGTGGAATTTTTCTTTATCCGGAAGATACTAAATCGAAAATATATCCGCTTGGAAAATTGCGTTTACTCTATGAAGCTTCTCCTATGGCATTTCTGGCAGAACAGGCTGGTGGTATGGCTATTACGGTAAATGGAGAAAGGGTTTTGGATCTAGAGCCTACAAGTTTGCATCAGAGAACTACTCTTATTACTGGTAGTAAAAAGGAAGTGGAATTTTTCCTTGAATTTACTAAAAAAATTAAGCAGGCGATGGTGTGAGCATAAAAAAAACAAGGCAATCGAAATCGCCTTGTTTTTAATTAATTGTCTAAATACTATCTAACGCAGCAAGCTGCTGGTTTAACATCTTTTGCTGGGAAAAGAGGTACGTTTAAATCTACTGCTAGAACATCTTTAGCCATACCAGCTGCATACATCTCATCAGCTTTTTGTTCGCTAATAGGACCTAGGAATTTGTGTTTAACTGGGTGACCTTTCACTTTTACTTGGTATGTAGCATAGATAGCAAACCAATTGTGCGGGAAAGCATAAATTTCAGCTTTAGCTTTTACAATATGGAAAGCATCGCTTTTTCCTTTTTCAACTGCATCATATATAGCATCTAAAGTATACGCGTCATATCCTTCTTTGTTTAAGAGGGTTGGAGATACAAATCTGTTTTCAAAGAAAGCGATCCCAAAAAGTTCTTTTCCTTTGTAAGATTCTCCCTCAATCCAAGTATTAACATCGATTTCTACTGTAGATTCAGTTGGTCTTGTGATAATTTGGTGCGCATCTGTTTTCAGAGTAGGGTGGATTGAAACTCGATCTTTACCGAAAGACTTACAATTCATAAGTCCAAGAGCGATCATAATTGACAGAAATAATAATATTTTCTTCATTCTTTTTAACTCCTAAGTTAAATTATTTTATATCAGCACAAGTTGTACAACCAGCTTTTGCTGTCATAGCTTGGATCTTTGCAAGTCTTGCATCTGTAAACATACCAAGAGATTTGATGATTACTGGTTTTCCAGTAACTTCAACTTTGTATTCTTTGAAGATGAACCATTTTATCCCAATGCTTGCGTGAACTCCAGTTCTGTAAAATCCGTCAATATTGTTGTCATAAACAACTCTACTTTCAGCTTCGTTTGCAAGTATAAGAATTTTGAAGTTGTTAATAAGTGGTCCTATATTCCCAACGTTTGCTCCAGCACTAGTTGCTCCGTTTTCAATTGATTTTCCAACGAACGGAAGTCCACCTAGAGCACCACCTACAGAACGTATTCCAGTTCCTGCGAAATTACCAATAGTACCAAATGTTCCTACCATAATGTCAAATAAACCTGGAATCCAAAAAATCAATCCAGATGCTTCACCTTTAAGGATTTTATCTTGAACTTCATGAGTTACCTCTAGAGGTCTTTGAACATTTACGTGTTTGTCTGATTTGATTGCTAATTCTGTTCTCATGCTGGCATCATGACCAACAGTTGTACAGTTATTAACAGATATTGCAACTACCAGCAACGCCGATAGTATAAGTTTTTCTTTTAAAGTCATCTACTGTCTCCTTTTTTCTGCATTGCATTGTTTTTTATTATGTAGTTTTGTCAACAAAAGAATGAAAATAAGTTTTTAATCCTCTTGTTTCTAGTTTTATTTTTTTTAATCGATGAATTTTATTTTAAAAAATAAAAAATCTTACAAAACTATTTTCAAATTTGTGAGTTAGGGCATACCATCAACTGGCTACCATGCGTAGTATACGTTATGCCGAATGCCCAAGAAGGATATGGACTTTTATGAGATGTATATCTTCTCCAATTTCAACGATACATTGTTTTTAGTTTGCTTATTTTGTAAAAAGCGAGATTTTGGTTATAGTATCAGTTATGGCAGGAAAAATTACACATATAGAAGTTTTGGCACAGACTGTTAAACATCTAGACCATGGTACAAATCAGCAAAGAAGTATTTCTAATTTACTGTCTAATCAATCCAATGCAAATTATGCTAACCTTGGTACCATAGCGCCGGATATTTTTTACTACTATCATATTTTATCACCTTCCAAAATTACTTCTAAGGCACAGATTTGGGGAGATTTACACCATCATCAAAATGTTACGGAGTTAGTCTTAAACTTTTTGGACTTAATCATTGAAACAGAAGAGGGTACTTATCGGGATAGAATGATTGCTTTCGTCCTAGGGTACATTTGTCACTGTGCCGTTGATATTGTTACGCACCCGTATATCTTTTTTATATCGGGTGATTATTATAGTAAGGATCCGGAGATTGCAAGCCTTGCTCAATACAACCATATGCGAGTGGAGTATGCGCTGGATTCCTACTTACTTGATCATAGATGGGGTATGAGCCCGAAAGATTATGACTTTACACATTATATAGATGTTAGAAAACGGGGGGTAAGTGGAATCAAAAAAATTGATCCAATGATCTGGTTTTTTTGGCTAGAGGCTTTACGCTTAACGTTCCCAAATGAATTTAAGGCACATTATTTAGGGTCTGTAAGAAAAATTATTCCCGGAGATATTATCAACGATTCCTATATTGGTTACATTCGATTTAACGAAGTTTTGGATTCTCGCAATAGTCTTATGCGTAATTTTCTAAAAGCAGTTGACTTTATTCCGTTCTCAAAGAAAAAAGCATCCACCTTGCTAGTTCCCTTTAAAGACAACATAGATATGCGTATTTTAAATTCGGAAGGGAAAGAATGGTTTTATCCGGCGGATGCAAACCTTAAAAAAAATCATTCTTTCATTGCCCTTGTAAATCTTGCATCTAACGCTGCCCGTGATGCGATTACTATTGCATGGGAATATCTCAAAGGAAATGTTAAGCGGGATTTAATTATAAAAGAATACGGTGGTTATAATCTAGATACTGGGTTAAGATACCAAGGAATTTCTGAAATGAAAGAGTTTGCACCTTTATGAATAAAAGTTATAATAGTATTAGTGTTAAAATAATTGGTTTTTTTACTTATATCGTTAATTCTATATTATCCGGTAAGTACGCATTTATTAAACTTACTTTTATTTTACTTTTTTTAGGGTTTGCTAATATATTTTTAATTGTAGGTTCTTTTGATGATCTAAGCATTATTCCAAAAGCAATGGACTATGAAATTCCTTCTACTTTGTATGGAGTAAATAAAAAAGGAGAGTACGAGCCGATCGCAGAGTTTTACCAGTTTTCGCGAATCGTTCATACTCTGTCCGATTTCAAAGAAGAAACCGATTCCCCTGATAAAAGAAATAAAGTCCTACAATGTTTTTTATCAACCGAGGATACTAATTTTTATGAACATATCGGATTGGACATAAGAGGTATTATCCGCGCCTTTGCAGTTAATATTGTCGCTGGTAAAATAAAAGAGGGTGCGTCTACTATAACTCAGCAGGTAGCACGTTTAAAGTTTTTGAATACGGATCGATCTTTTATTCGAAAAGCAAGAGAGGCTTGGCTTGCGGTGCTCATGGAAATTTACTATGATAAAAATACAATTTTAGAAATGTATTTGAATGAAATTCCACTTGGTCATGGAACACTTGGTGTAGGAGCTGCTGCAAGGTTTTATTTTAGAAAGGATATTAATTCTCTTAGTTGGGGCGAAGCGGCATTACTCGCTAGTTTAACAACTCGTCCGAAAGAATTTAGCCCCTTGGTTAACCCGATGGTTTCTTCCAATAAGGTTCGGGTTATTTTTATGAAACTTGTTGAGAATGGAAAAATGGATGTAAAAAAAGCAGAAGAGGAGTATAAAAAGTTTTCTGAGTATTATGCAACTCTGAATCGTTCTCCAAATGATTCGGCTTATTCTGATAGGTTAAATAAATTTCCTTATTTTACTGAATATATTCGTCGTTTACTAAAAAAACAGGTAAGCAATGAAGATTTATACAGTGGCGGATTAAAGGTATACTCCACACTCAATATTCAGCACCAAATCGAAGGAGAAAAGGTTCTTTCCGAAGGACTACAGAATCAAACTAAGATTTCTAACCAGAGAGCCTTTAAAAATATTGATGCTTTTGATGATGAATATGGAGATATTTATAATGTTCTATCTCTTGTGAATGATATAAACGATTTTAAATTTAAAATTTCTAGGATAGAACGAACCTTTAGAAGTGTTTACCAAGAAGAGTTAAGAGATAGTTATTCGGCTTTAAATCTTTTAACTGGCTCAGATACGGTAGGCGCAATATTTGATGAAAATTATGTGAAACAGAGTACGCAAGATCATCTACTCCCCGTTGAGGGGGGAATCATTAGTATCCGCCCAGAGACAGGTTACATTACTGCTATGGTCGGGGGCTCTGGTTTTCGTTCGGATAACCAACAACTTCGACCCATTCAAGCGTATCGACAACCCGGCTCTTCATTTAAACCACTCGTGTATGCAACTGTTTTAGATTACTATGGAAAAAATCCGGAAGTAGAACCAGAAAAAAATGTAACTGCCTCTACTTTATTTTTAGACTCACCACTACAGTATTTAATGGAAGATGGGGATGAGTGGTCGCCTGAAAATTATAGTGAAGAGTATGCTGGTTTCATGCGATTACGCACTGCGCTGGAGTTATCCAAAAATTCTGTAGCGATTCGAGTTGTCGAACATATAGGACTTTCGAAATTATTACCAACTTTAACCGAGTTACTTAGAATCAATAGACCTATTCCTAAAAATTATTCTGTTGCACTAGGAACTTTTGAAATGACTCCCTATGAATTGACTCGCGCGTACGCAACATTAGCCTCTGGCGGAAAAGAGGTTTTCCCTATTTCTATGCTATATATCACAGATAGTAAAGATCGAATGGTGAAAGATTTTAGACCTGAGCACGAGAGGAAAGAACGGCGGCAAATTTTATCTAGAGAGGCATGTCTTGTTATTACCAGTATGATGAGTGATGTAATTAAACGGGGTACAGGGAAAGCGGTTCTCTCGGCTGGGCTTAGAAGACCAGCTGCTGGAAAAACGGGAACAACAAATAACTTTCGAGATGCATGGTTTGTCGGTTATACTCCTGAGTTAGTGAGCTCTGTTTGGGTTGGATATGATACGGGGACAATTTCGCTTGGAAAAGGAATGTCGGGGGGCGTTGTTGCAACTCCTATGTGGGGAAAGTATATGGCTAATGCTTTGAAAGGTGAGCCTTCTAAAGACTTTAATTTTGGAGAGGGGCTAAATGTATTTTCTCGTAAAGTATGCTCCATTTCCGGCAAAATTCCAGGACCACAGTGCTCTAAAACTTATGAAGAGTTTTTTATTAAAGATACATTAGGAAAGGAAATTTGTGAGGATCATAAAGGTTATAACCCGGAAATAGATATACCTCAGGATATTCTACCACCATCAACTGTTGCAGTTACAAATCACCCTAAGGAAAAAGAACCGGTAAAAGTGAAAAAAAAGAAACTTGAGAAGGAAAACAACCCGAAACCTGTAATACCTGTTACTAAGACGGTAGTTAAGCCTCCCCAAAAGAAGAAAACCAAAAAGAATATTTTCCAAGGAGATGAACGGGTAGAATAAAAATCTGCCGATATTTCTAATTAGTAATATACTTGTCTTAAAATACGTCAGTTTTATACAGGTACTAAGGTTTTTCTGCAAAGAACGGACGGGAATTTTTTTCTACTTGCATAAAACCAAAAGATTGTTACTAATCGAATGTAATTTTTATGATATTTCAAAGACCTAGAAAACTTCCGCATGGTAAAGAACTACTTCGAACTGAGAAATTTACCTTAATTTACTTAGGAGCGGGGAATTTACATTATTCATTCATTGGGGAAAAAGGCTTGGTTTATGGAGACATTGATTTCAAGAGAAATCGTTTTAAAGTTATACCGCTACTTACTTTAGCTACTCTTATTACCTCTTACTTAGTTTTAGGAACTAATCCTACATCAGCTATGATTGAGCCAGAAGAAATTTTGCAAGAAGAGATTGTAGAGAACGATGAAAGAGATAAACTTGCAAAAAATGCAGACGAAAATTATTTAAAGCAAACCGAACAACAAAAACTAGCAATCATCAAATCTTCTGATTCTGTAAACAAGGCAAAGTATATATCTTACCGAGTAAAAGAGACAGATACAGTTCAGTCAATTGCCTCTGACTTCAATGTCACTCCTGAAGCAATTAGAGAAGCTTCCAATCTAAAATCAGGTGATAAAATTTTCCCTGGGAATATGCTTAGTATTCCTAATAGGCGTGGGTTACTTTATAAATTTAAAAATGGCGATACGCTAGCGAAAGTAGCGAGTACTTATAAAGTAAGTATAGAGGAAGTCATTGAAGAAAATAAATTAGATGACTCCGATATTTTTATGCCTGGGCAAAAGATATTCTTACCAGGAGCAATTATTCCTGATCCAATTCCAGTTTGGTATTCGCCTGTAGCCTCAAGTGTAATTACTTCTGGTTTTGGTTGGAGATCCTATCCTAGGTATCAATACCATGACGCCTTAGATTTGCGAGCAAACTATGAGCCAGTTCGGGCGGCTAGGTCTGGTAAGGTTATTTATAGTGGTTGGATGGGTGGATATGGAAACGTAGTCATCATCGAACATTCAGGTGATTTGAAAACTTTGTATGCACATAACTCTAAGTTGTATGTTAGAGAAGGGGATTATGTAACCGGTGGGAAAGTAATTTCAAGATCAGGGTGCACAGGTTATTGTTTTGGAGCGCATTTGCATTTTGAAGTAATCAAAAATGAAAAATCTATCAACCCTACAACATATATCAAAGGTTTTACTTTCTGATTTAAAAAGATTTTGATTCTTTCTTTACGTTATGAAAAAATGACAAAGATGTATCAGGATTAGAATGATTTTCGGATTTTTCATGATTAAGAAGTTTTTTTGAAACACTTTTTCAAAATCAAAAATCACTCTGCCCCTGAATATATTAGCTAGTTTAAAAAAAATCTAATTGTATTATTAATTTCTCTAAAAGGTCAATCATGAAAAGAATACTACTTATTATCTTTGCTTTTAACATTTTCTACTGTGCAACGGTACAAACTGAGGTAAAAGATTTAAAAACACAACTCAATGATAGAATTGTTAATCCCTATGATACAACAACTCCTGTCAAAATTTTATTTTCTACACTCCGAAAAACAGTTTCTAATGAAGTTTCCTGCTCCAATTCGTACTATTCAACTCAGTTAGATCCAAATGTAAAATATGGAGCCTGTGAGGTGATAGTTCCATCGATTCACGATATAGGAAGTTTAGACCAGGATGCGTCTGGCAGCAGTGAAAAATTCTTTAAATTAGAAAACCACCAATCTATCCCTACACTAGAAACTTTGAACCAAGAAATTTCAAAGAATACATTTCCTGAGATGATTGTATTCGTACATGGATTCAATGTTAAATTTGAAGAAGCAGTTTTACGGGCAGCACAGATAAAGTATGATTTAAAGTTTGCAGGGGAGGTTGTATTATTTACTTGGCCTGCTGGCTCTGAAGATGGAATGCTCAACCAACTTTTAATTAAAGGAACTTATCAAAATAATTTAACAAATGCAAAAGCATCCATTTTTGCATTTAAAGAGTTTCTATCCAAACTCGAATCTACAGGAAAAAAAATCCATTTAATAGTTCACTCAATGGGTCATCAGGTTGTGTTACCGGCAGTGGCTAATATGAATAAGTCCAAGGTTATAAATCAGATGGTACTCAATGCACCAGATTTCGATTCATCTGAGTTTAGGGGAATCGCTGATAGTTTAAAAAAATCGTCTGAGCGTATAACAGTTTATTGTTCTCCAGGGGATAATGCACTAGTAGCCTCTAGCAAAGTAAACCAAAATAAAAGAGTGGGATCTTGTGAAAAGTATTCTGGAATTGATATGATTAACGTCAATCCGGTTGACTCTCCTGTTATGGGGCTTGGTGGTTTAGGACATGGCTATTATTCTTCCCGTCCAATTTTGACAGATCTTTACCAAGTAATTTTAGGACTTGAGGCAAAGAACCGGTTATTCCTCCGAAAATCTTCCCCAAATAATGGAGAAGATTATGTGATGAGACGATAATAGGAATATGAAAAAATTCCTATTATTCGCTTTCCTAGTTTTTTGTTTTATTTCCAATCAGCCTGTATCGTTATCCGATAGAGAATTTGTAATTCTTTATTTTTGTGATATGAATGGGAATTACGAATTTGATCTGGATGGTAGAAAAGGTTTAGCAACAATTTCAGGAATTAAAAAACAAGAATTAAAAAAAGTGAATGATCATAGAGGAGAGGTTTTTCTAATATCAGGCGGAAATTTTTCAGGGAAAGGGGATAATCTCAAGGCACATTTTAGTTTATTAAATAAAGTTGGTTTTGATGGAGTTTTTATTGGTGAGGATGAATTAAGTTATTTAGAATCGAACCCGGCTCTGAAAAACTTAAAACTTCCTTTGATTGCTCATCGGGAAAATAGTTTTCAAGCCTTGCAAGAAATGAAATTGATAAGAGAGGGAATTCAATTTAGAATTAGTAATACTCTTTCTCCACTCGAGGATACTAAAATCGATGTACAATTATTATTTCATGCAGGTGGATCATACAATTATCTAAATTCTGTAGATTTACAGAAGCCGGTTTATTTTTTTTTAAATGAATCTGATATTTCTTCTTTTAAATATAAAAAAAATATTTATACCGTGCAGTGCCCAACTCCTGAAAAACTCGGGAAACTTAGTTTGTACTTTCGGAAAAAAAACTTAATTCGACAAAAACAAGAATTTATTCCACTAAATACGATTGATGTCAATAGCGATTGGATAAGTCCTGACCGAGAAATCATTAATGAACTCAAGTAAAATACAATGAAAGTTTTGCCTCGTTATAGATATTTACTTTTAGTCCTTTTTTTATTTCTTTGTAAAGACGAATCATTTGAAAAAAATCAATACGCGAAAGTTATGTCTGAACATCCTTCAACGGATAGTCAAAATTATCCTCCAAAAGTAGGAAGTTGGAGTAATCGAATTTACAATATGGATGAGTCTCGGATCAGCTATATTAAAAAAATAAATGAGATTGATGGATTTTCTGAAGTACCAACTCCTACCGAGTCAATTGAAGAAATGAAATCTAAAATAGAATGGGTATCCAAGTCTCTTCACCCGAAGGTGCGGGAGTTATTTGATAAATATATCTATGCGATTTATTTTTGTGAGAAGTTAGGCGGAACGGGGATAACGGGGTTTGTCTACGATAATGCGAACGGTCAGCCTCTTGGTGGATTCATTATTATTGACGCTGCAGTGATTCAAAAGAAAGCAAATGATTGGATTACATTCAAAGAAAATTCTGTATTTTCAAAAAAAGAGACAGACCTAACAATTCGAATAGAAACAGAAAAAGACAATACCATTGAAAACGCAATTCGTTATATTTTATTGCACGAGATGGGGCATATCATTTCCAATACTTATAAAATCACTCCAGACTTTCGAGAAAAAAAATGGGAATTTAAACATAGTTTTTTTCGGGAAGTTTGGCGACCTGAAAATAAATCTATTTATGATAATAATAAATTTCCTTTAAGAGCAAAGATTACTTTCTATGCAGCAAAGGAAAAATTAATTGATTTAGATAAAAGTTGGAAGGAAATTTACCCATTACTCAAAGAAACAAATTTCCCAACTCTATATGCTGCAACTAACGTTCAAGACCATTTTGCAGAAACGTTTGTTTCTTATATTCATTGTATAATAGATAGACGTCCTTGGGAACTAACGCTTACTAAAAACAACGAAGTACTTTTTAAAATGAATAACAGAATTCATGAAATGGAAATAGAAAAAGAATTCATTAGAAAAATTATTTTTGAATGAAACTTAAATTTCCTTTTTCAATTTAGAAATATTATTTCCCTTGATATACTTAAAATAATCTCTTTCAACTGATTGGTAGAGAAAATTATAATAAGAAGATAATCCATTATTTCTACCTGCGGCAGATTGGAATTTAAAATACTCTGCAATCTGAGTTCTGATATGAGGATTTTTTAAATCACCACGGTTGAGGATAATCATAGTTGGCTTCCCTTTCGGGACAATATCCGATGGAATTGTAATGATTGCTGAGTAGAACAGCATAGCATTTTCAATGGTTGATACAATTTTGTCGTTATTCTTTTCTTTT
>JAGOHK010000105.1 GCA_017996175.1 Leptospiraceae bacterium | reverse complement strand
AATTATAAACTAAGCGCTGAAGTGAATTCTGTCGGATAATCGCGCGAACCTTCGGGTAGTGAGGAAAGTCCGGACACCGTGGAATGAATGAACCGGATAACGTCCGGAGTGAGTTTCTCGCAAGAGAGACTTGCATGGAAAGTGCCACAGAAAATTTTACCCCGTTCATTTCAAAACACCTTTTTATGAAAGAGACGCAATCCGTTTTTGCTATACCCATTCTCAAAAGTATATTCTGAATTAAAATTGGATACTCTGCTTTCGCTAGAGCTGAGGATGGGTTCACACCTATTGATGCGTATGCGACGCTTGCGCTAATGCGCTTGAGTACTGCGAAAGCGATGGACGGTGGGTTCGCTGCCGCGGGCTATTGAATCTATTAATTCATTCCCTATTTCTTAGAGCGTGTCTCTAGAAGATGTTATTCTATTAATAAAAGTCAAGCTCCAAGAGCCTGTCAAATATCCTTTTCGGACAGGCTCTTATACACAACCATAAAAGTGATATCGTCATTGCTTTGGTAGTCTTCCAGAATTCTGAGTAGATTATCTCGAATAGCCACTGCTGACTCAAACTCTAACTTCTGTAGAAATTTTTCAACTCCTTCTACGGTTAACATTTCGTTTGTTTTGTGATGACTTGCCTCTGTGACTCCATCTGTGTAGAGAAATAAAATATCTCCAGCTTCCAAATCAAATTTCCCTACGAAAAAAGTATTAAAAATTGCTTCGAGTCCGAGCCAACTACCTTCTGTTTCGATTCGCTCGATAGATTTTGTTTTATGTCTATAAATTAAAATATCCTGGTGTAGTCCTGTGAAATAAAAAGTATCCCCCTGTTTCAAAAAAAGAGTTAGAGTCATGTACATATAATTTTTCAAATTCATCTTTTGGATATTTTCACTGATTACATGATTGACTCGTTTGATGAGAGAAGACATATCTTCGACAGTTTGTAAACCTCCACCAACGACACTGCGAATTGCAGTCTGTACCATCATCATAATAAGCCCTGCGGTTAATCCGTGTCCGCTCACATCTCCAATCACAAGCCAATCATATCCTTCTGTGTGGATAACATCGTAGTAGTCGCCACCGATTTTATCACAGGCTTGCATATACGCTGCGATTTCGTAACCTTCCATTTTAGTTTCTTTTACGAGCAAAGCGGTTTGGATCTTTTCTGCAATTTCGAACTCTGTGGCTACTCTTGTTTGTTCTCTAGTTACAATTTCTATATTTTTATATAGTTTTGCATTCTCGATGGAAATCGCTGCTTGTGAGGCAAGAGCCTGAATGGTTTCAACTCGACTTTCTGTAAAGGCTCCTGCAGACAAATTATTTTCCAAATAAATCAATCCCATGAGTTTACCTTTACTAATTAACGGCGCACATAGAATAGATTGAATATTTTGTTTTGAGATGTACTCATCTCTTATAAACTGTCCTTCGATTGCGGCGTTATTTAGTACTACACTTTTATTTGTTCTAGTCACATACTGAATGATAGAAAACGGAATTTGCTTTCCAGTTCTGTCTATAGGAATCGGTTTATCCAAAAAGAATAATTTGTCCTCAGCAGTTCCCGCTGCTTCCATGTACAAACTATTTTTATCATAGGAAAATAGAACTACACGCTGCGCGCCTGCATTTTCCAAGAGAATTTTTACAAGCTTGGCAATCAGCTTTTCATATTCAATTTCTTTTGAAATCGCTTGAGATGCGTCTATGATGGAAGATATATCAATAGAATTCGACGGAATGGAACTAGCAGTATTCAGTAAGTCCGAATTTAGGTTTTCTACTAAACCTCTTTTTTTATCTTCTTTACTTTGGATTTGGAAAATTTCTTTTTTTAGAAACTCGGGGTATTTTTTTTCTAATTGTTCACATTTGCCATTAGCCCCCCAATCATTGTACAATTTATAGGCTTCTTTCATATAGAGAGACGCTATTTTACTATTTCCTTTTTCTAACCAGAATCTGGCAAAAAGTTCATTCGCGATTGCTTCGTCATTTATAAAGTCATACTTTTTTGATAAGCGGATACTCTCTGTATAGTGCTCAATAGATTTCCATTCATTGCCTTTTACTCTTTCTAATTCTGCTTCTACCAAAAAGTATTTGTTTAAAAAATTCGCTTCACACAATGTAGCCCAGAGTTTCAACTTTTCTTGGTAGGAATTGACTTTAGTTAGCAATGTATTTTTTTCCTCTTCCGATTCTATTTTAGGCAAATTTTGCAGAATAGACAGGGAGCTAAAAAAATAAAGAACGGCTACTACATACTGCCCAGGACGAACAGCGGCAAATTCATCTGCACGTAAGGCAAGTTTAAATGCGTCAGTGTACATAGAGAAAATAAATAGAACTTGCAGTTTAGGAATTAAAGTCCAAGTTTGTATTGCCAGGTTATCACTAAACTTGGCAAGATGAGAATCTTCGTCAAAGTCGTCTGAATTTAAAGATCCAACGTTATGCGTCATGCCTTGCAGACTTGCTAAGTATTGAACACAGGTAGGTTTATAAAGAGCTATATTAGAAGGAAATATTCTTTCTTGTACCTTCTCGAATTTTTTTGCTTTTTTGTAGAGTTCGGTAATATTCTCTCCCCAATAACAAGCATTCGCATAGTAAAACATGATAGCAAAACATTCATAAATATGATCCCCAAATTCTTTACTTAATAGGTGGAATTTATTGTACAACTCTCTTGCGTTTTTTATATAGTCATTCCACTGATAAATCAAGGAATACAAAAAGTACGTTTGTATATTGACAGAATTATGAAACATCTCACATGTCTTGAGACCAAAATTTCCAAACGCCAAGGCGGTTTGATAATCTCCTACTAAAGCAAGCACAACGGCTACTGATACGTAGCCAAAACCAGTAAATTCAGAAATCCCATTCTCAAGTGAGATACGAGTCATCCTAAGCGAACTCCATGCTACTAAGCCTTGTTTGCTCACTGTGTAAGAAGTCACCCATACTTTAGATAGAATTTTAAGAATAGAAATTTGCTCTACGTTCATGATTAACGAAGCGCCTAGTATATCCTTTTCACTCTTACTTTTGTACAATTGATAAATCTGCGCCAACTCATCCATAACCGCAGATTGGATTAATTCATCTGTGGCAGGGACAACTTCACCTAATAGGTGTAAACTCTTAATTTGAAGGTCTAGTTCTTCCATTAACTTTCCTTCTAAATGGTATTTAATCATTTGAACCATATAGATTTTCACTTGGTCGGACTTGTTATCTGTTTTTTCGAGAAGTTCCCCAAAGTATTTTTCAGAGCTGTCATAATCTCCCAATAGAAACAGAACTTCGGCTAATAGTAATTTACTCCTAAAAACAAGTTCAAAAAAAGGTTTCCAGTCTTCAGTTTTAATCAACTGCTCATTTACTAGTAATAGTGTTTTAGCCGTTTCATAAGCCGTTGAAGTTTTTGCTTTTAGACTACCCTTTAGATTTAATTCAATCAATTGAATTCTTTCCTCATACGTCTGAACCAAGTCCAAAGCTAGAATATAATGACTGGTAATATCCAGAATTTTTTCATCAAGCAACTCTTTATCTATATTCTTTAGGAGTAACCTCGCGACTTTTAGATGAACTTCCTTTTTTCTTTTTTCATCAATGAACGTATAAGCTGCCTGCTCTACTCGGTCATGCTGAAAGCGAAATAAGGATAATCGTAAATCTTCTTTACTCAGTAAAGAATTTTTTTCTATGATTAATTGAATGAGAGACTGTGCTTTCCCAATCGGAATGAGTATTCCTTCTTCGATTGCTACCCAGAGGTTAATGGCTACATTTTCTATAGAAATTTCAGAAATGATAGAAAGAAATTCTAGATTGAATTGATTCCCCAAACAAGAAGCATAACTTATAATATCAATTGCTTTTTTCGGCAATTTCTTTAGGTTATTCACTATCAGGTCAATGACGTTATCCGTCAGAGGGTAATGTAAAATCTTCTCGTCATCCCACTCCCATATATTTTTACTATGGTCATATTTTATAATTTCTTCTTTATACAGTGTTTTTAAAAATTCTTTCAGAAAGAAAGGGTTACCTCCAATTTTTTTAAGTGGTATATCTACTAGCGTTGTGAGTCCCGTTTCATTTTCTAAATGTAGAGTATCCTTTAATAATTCTAGTATATTTTCTCGATTTAGTGGTCCGAGGTGAATATCTGTTATCTGCTTTCCTGTTTTTTTAATTTCCTCAATCATGAGTGCAAGCGGATGCAATTCATCTACTTCATTGTCCCTGTACGCTCCAATAAGCAGCAAATACTTATTGTCAGAATTTATAGTTAATTGTTTTATTAACTGCAAAGAATGACTATCCGCCCACTGGAGATCGTCTAGGAAAAGAACAATTGGGTGTTCCTTTTGGGTGAATACAGAAAGAAAGTTATGAAACAAATTGTTAAATCGGTTTTGATTCTCCAATGGCTCTAGTTCGGGAACTGGGCTTTGTTTACCTATGATTAGCTCCAAGTCGGCAATCACATCCACCAAAACCTGTGCGTTGACTCCAAGTGCTCTTGTCAGATTTTCTTTCCACTCATAGAGCTTAGCTTCCGGCTCTGTCAGTAGGTTATCGAGTAGTCCACTAAATGCTTTTACTATGGCGGATAACGGTACATTTTTTTGAAATTGTTCAAACTTACCGTGAATAAAATAACCGTTCTTCTCGGTAATAGACTTATGAGTTTCGTGGATAAAAGCAGATTTTCCAATTCCAGAATATCCTTTTACTAGTAGAAGTTCATTGGAGCCTTTAGCCGCTTTATGAAATACGTCTAGTAGTTCGTTTATTTCTTTATCTCTACCGTAAATTTTTTGCGGAATTTGAAATCTATCGGAATAGTCTTTTTCTGCGATTGGAAATTTTTCTATTTCTCCCTTTTCTTCTAATTGGGATAGGCATTTTCCGAGGTCGTACAATATTCCAGTTGTACTCATATAACGTTTATCCGCATCTTTTTCCATTAGCTTCTCAATGATAAGGCTAATCATCTCTGGAACATCGTCTCGCACGTGTGAGACTCTAGGAGCGATTTTTGTCATATGAAAATATACAAGTTCCACCGGATCAAGACTTTCGTAGGGAAGTTTTCCTGTGATTAGCTCATAGAGTGTAATCCCAAGAGAGTAAAAATCAGTGCGATAGTCGATAAGTCGATTCACCCTTCCCGTTTGTTCGGGAGAAATATAGGGCAGACTTCCCTCTAAAATGTTCTGGGATTTCCAACCAGTATCTTCCAAACTCAGACGTGTGGAAATACCGAAGTCAATAATTTTCACCTTTCCGGAAACAGGATTGATTACAAAATTAGATGGCTTTATATCCTTATGCACAATTCGATTTTTATGTAAGATGGAGATAATCTCCGTTAGGCGAATGGCTATAGTCAGGAATTCTTTCAGTGCAAGTTTCCCAGCTTTTTTAAAGTATTCTTTAATAGAAATTCCGCCATCTTCGAGAATTAAAGTTTGCCCTTCTGATGATTGAATAAGACCATAAGTTTTAATTACAGAGTCATCAGTTAGAGAGTGAATGAAATCATATTCTTTTTTTAAATTGTTTAGAGCCTGTTTGTTGCTTGTGTAGGATATGTATTTAAGGACAACTTCGCGGTTATTAGGATCAATTGCTCTGTAAATTTCTACATCAGGGTTCTTGTTTATCCTTTCTTTTATCGTATAGTTTTCTAATTTTATCATTTTTCATTACTCATAGACACTTCGATTTTACCAATGCCAACGGATTTGCAAGGATATTTTTATAACTAGATTGGGTAGTATTTCTTACCTCACCCCAGAATTTCTATCATTTGTAAAAAGTTTTCCAAGTCGCCCCTTGCGAAGGCGTTGGATTTGCGACCAAGCAAATGGGGGGAAATATCGGGTGCTGCTTCCGATATGGAGAGGGGATTCGAAATATTTGTCTGACAACTTCTACAAAATCGGGGTGAGGTCACTCTTCCTCAAACCCAACCTTCACAGGACGATAGAACCTATCGAGGTCAACGCGCATTAGACGCTTCTCGGCAGGACCGCGGGGGTTAAAGAAGAGTAACTTGTAAGAAGCAGACTCAAGCTTTTCGTTTGCACCAAACTTTTCTTCGGTGAGAGTGTATTTTGTCTTTTTGACTTTGAATCCTTTTTTAAGTCTTCAAGTCTTTGGTCGAGAGATTTTTATTATCCATCGCCTAATAAAGCCTATCCGCTTCTTCTTGATACGCTCTTGTATAATATATACTCGTCCAATAAACATTTCTTTTATCCTCAATTGGTTTTCTGTTGATTCCAAAATGCTCTATCTTCAAAGCATCAACCTATAATGCAGGAAGAAAATTTTACCCCGTTTAGTTCAAAACATCTCTTTATGAAAGAGACGCAATTCGATTTTGCATTAAGCTTTTAATCTCTCATTAAATACAAAGGAAAAGTTCAAACTAAAACAAATTATACTTCAAAATACACCAAATTGCACGAACCCCGTCTTTCCAGCCAATTTTTTTACCTTCGGCATAAGTCCGTCCGTAATAAGAAATGCCTACTTCGAAAATTCGGATTTCTTTTATCTTGGCAATCTTTGCCGTGATTTCTGGTTCAAATCCAAAACGGTTTTCTTGTATTTTGATAGATTGAATAATTTCTCGTTTAAAAGCTTTGTAGCAAGTTTCCATATCGGAGAGGTTGATATTAGTAAACATATTGGAAAGTGTGGTTAATACCATGTTACCCAATCGATGCCAGTAGTATACGACACGGTGCGGACCACCCCCTAAAAAACGAGAGCCGAATACAACATCAGCTTTTCCTTGGACAATTGGTTCTATGACAGTTGCAATTTCAAACGGATCGTATTCTAAGTCGGCATCTTGTACGATCACAATATCACCCTTAGCCGCTTGGAATCCAGTACGTAAAGCCGCACCTTTTCCTTGGTTTACTTCGTGAAGAACTAATCGATCAATTAGATGTTTTAATTCATTCTGGAGCATATTTCTAGTTCCATCTTTGGAGCAATCATCAACGACAATTACTTCCTTATCTTTGATAGGAATTGTTTTCAAAACTTCTAAGATGTTTCGAATTGTATTTTTTTCATTATAACAGGGGATAACGATGGATAGCTTCATTTTGATTTTAGTCCTAAAATTCCATCCATTCTAAAATCAGTTATGATATTATTGCAATTGACTATGATCATTTCTGCACCAGTATCAAAACTAATTCCGTTGTATTTTTTAAATAACTCAGGATAGTCTTTTTCATTAAATTTGAATATCAATTTCATATTTATTTTTTTATTTTTTTCAGCATCTTCTAAGTAGAAGGCAATATGTTTTAGAGCCATACAGCCTTCTTTCATTATAGCCTGTATATCTTGTTCAATTTTACCTTGGTTTACGGACGGGCTAGTTATGATTTTTATATGCTCAGATATTCGAAATGGGAACTGCCCTTTTCGGTTGAGTCCAATTCTTTCGAGTTGTATGATCGAATCGTGAATACTATTTATTTCTGCTGTGCCTCTAAAAATTTGATACAGAAGTTGGAGGTCTGTTTCGACAAAATTCGCAATAGCTCCAAAAAAATACTTTAGCTCATTTTTTGCCATCGGGTGGAAGTCAATTTTATTGTATTTTAAAATTCTTGTTTCGTTTTCTTCGATAATTTTATTAATCGTAGTCCCTTGGCTTGCTTCTTTTCTCGCTTTGAATTCTTTATGTTTTGTTTTTAATTGCTCTAGAAAAATTAACTCATCTTTAAAGAATAACTCCAAACTGCCTCTAGAGCGTAGAACTTGTGTATATCGTTCTTCGAACGGGCTTAGTTTGAATATATTTGGATTTTCCTGTGCAAATGTTCTGTATTCGTTACGAATTTTTAATAGAAGTGATTCGATTTCTTTATTTGATAACTCAGGCATATTATATTATACGGCAGATTTTTCCCAATTTTCTATACTTCTTTTGAGAAACTCTAAATCATTCAGGCAGTACTCGGCTGCTGTCTTTGCATCTCGAAAGAGGGATTGCTGTTGGAAGTTTAATGTTTTAATCTGATCTTCTTCTTTGGTATTTAATACATCTAAAAGACCAGTTATCATTTTGGCAAACTTTTTTATAAGTAAGAGTGCTGGTTCTTGCATTTCCCAGCGAAGTACGTAGTCCAATCGAACTTTGTCATTTTCTAAAGTGGATAAAAAGTCTTTCTGTTTTAAGCTATAATTCATGGAATAATGGTTTATAGATTTTGGAAAAGAGGCAATTTCTTTATAACGATTTTGGAGATTGTCAATGATTCTATAAATTTCCGATTCAAATTCTCTGGAAAAATTGGAAATTGTATTTTTATTATCAGCTGGATCTCCAGTGAGTTCAAAAATGCGAGAGTTTTTTACATTGGCTAACGTGGATACAATTCTATCTTTGTCTTTTTGAATGCACTTAATTAATTCTGAAATATACCTTCGTTCGTCTCCAATGGAAAATGGGCTAGTGAGAGTGTTATCGGATAACTTCTGTTCTACGGATGCTGAGTCATCTATGTTGAGATCCATGTCTCCTAAAACATCATTTAAGTCCTGTTCTGGAAACATTTTCTCTAAATCAACTTTGTTGACTTCGCTGATCTCTTCTTTGGACTTTTTATTCGATCCTTCCGTAGAGAATTTTTCAGAATTATCTGCCATTTCACCCCTCTTAAAAAATTACACTGGTATTTCCGAATCATGAGCTAACGCCTAATTATTTCTAAAAATACTTCCGTGATTAATTCACCTGCATATTCATTGATGTAACAATTATTTTCTTTGCAGATAGAATTTAAAATGAAAAAATCTTTCTTCTCTAAGTGTAAACGAATATTTTTTGTTTTTTCCGATTGGAAAAAACAAAATTCTGCTTTATACTCTTTGAAAATAGCGAATTTTAAAAGAAAACCTAGGTCAACGTTTTCTAGGTTAAGAAGCCGCAAAAGCCCTTCATCTATGCTAACTAAAATTGGGTACATAATCCCTCCTTATTTACATTAGGTCTGAAAATGAAAAAATGTGCGCAGAAAGTTGAAAAATTTATTTATCTTGACGCAAGAGGCTCGGATTAGAGGATAGTAAGTTACAATAGGTAAAATATTAATTAAAGGTAATTACATTGGCAAATTTAAAATCATCCAAAAAAGACATTAGAAGATCAGAGAAAAGAAGAGAAAGAAATTCCCAAAAAAAATCTGCTATTAGAACTTTCGCAAAAAATATTCTTAAATCAGTAAAAGCTGGCAATAAAGAAGACGCTAAAAAATTTTATAATGAGTTTGCTTCTCTATTAGATAAAGCAGCAAAAGATAAACTCATTCACAAAAAAGCTGCGGATAGAGGAAAAAGCAGAATTTCCGTAAAGATTGCAGCTATCAAAAGTTAATCATTCAAGAAATAATAATTAGAACGATGTTCTTCGTTAGCGAATTTCCTGAAATAAAATTAATCTAAGTTTTTTCTAATTTCGCTAGACAAAATCGACGGTTTAATTTTTCTGGAATGTATCTCAGGGCGATTAGCTCAGCTGGGAGAGCAGCTGCCTTACAAGCAGCGGGTCGGCAGTTCAATCCTGTCATCGCCCAAGTTCTATTTATTAAATTCTAATCAAATTTAATATGAACTACAAAGAGTCTTCTATTTCAAATTCCAAATCCTTAATGATTTCCGTATCGGGTATACGCGGAATTATCCCCTCTGGTTTAAATTTTCAAAACCTAATTCAGTTTACACTTTCCTTTGCGCAAGTTTTAAATCCTAAGACTATTATCATAGGAAGGGATTCTAGACCGAGTGGAGAGTTTATTGAAAATATTATTTCTGGAGTATTACTTTCCCTTGGTGTCAATGTGAAGATAATCGGTATTGTCCCCACACCTACCTTAAAATCAATTGTCAATGAAACGAAAAGTGATGGTGGGATAATGATTAGTGCATCTCATAATCCAATTGAGTGGAATGCGTTTAAGTTTGTTGGGAAAAATGGATTTTTCTTTGGCTCTGAACAAATTGAAGCTTTAAAATCTTTTATGATAGCGGATAATCAGCCTTTACCTAAATTCCAACCTAAGTCTAAAAAAGAAGATGTATCTTCTGAGTATACGAATTTACACTTTGAATCAGTTTTAAAACAAGTTGATATAGCTAGAATCAAAAAGAGAAAGTTTAAAGTGTTCATTGATGCAGTCAATGGTGGCGGTAGTTTTGTTGTTCCTACGTTTTTGGAAAAATTAGGCTGTAAGGTTTATCGTGAGTATTGTACCCCGGACGGAACATTTCCGCGTCCCCCGGAGCCAACACCAGACGCACTTGCTAAGACTGCAAAACTAATGAAAAAAACAGATGCAGAGATTGGTTTTGCTCTTGATCCAGATGCAGATCGGCTAATTGTATTAACCCCCAAGAGAGGAGTAATTTCAGAAGAATATACTTTACCTCTTAGCGTTTACTCTGTATTAAACTCTAAACTAAAAAATTTAGTTGTGAATTTATCGACTAGTCTTATAACCAAAGAAGTAATCGCACCTTACGGAAAAATAACTCATTTCGCAAAAGTAGGCGAAGCCAATGTAGTAAAAGAAATGATAGAGAAAAAAGCATTTTTTGGGGGAGAAGGAAACGGTGGAGTGATTGATCCAAAAATCAGTTCCTTTGGTAGGGATTCTCTTTCTGGAATTGCTCATATATTAAATTTTCTTTCTCTTGATAAAACTACGATAGATAAACAACTAGACTTGATGCCCGAACTTTTTATGAAAAAGGAAAGTATTTCCGTAGAAGGACGGGATATAACAAAAATTTTTGCAAAATTGAAAGATAGTTTTAAAGATGGAATTATAAATGAGAAAGATGGAATTCGATTTGATTTTACATCGTCATGGGTTCATATTAGAGCATCTAATACAGAGCCAATCATTCGAATTATCGCGGAAGCAAAAACGGATAACGATTTAAAGATGCTTCTTAAAAAAACTAAAGAAAAAATAGAGAGTTAATATTATGTGTGGAATCGTAGGTTATGCAGGAAATAAAAGTGTCGAGTCAGTTCTTATGGTCGGACTTGCTTGTTTGGAATACAGGGGATATGACTCTGCAGGAATTGCAGTTATCGATAATGATGAACTAGAAATTAGAAAAGAAAAAGGCAAAATTAAAGCACTAGAGGCACTCCTGAAAGAAAGACCAGTGCGCGGTAATGTCGGGGTTGGTCACACTAGATGGGCTACGCATGGTGAGCCGTCACAAATTAATGCACATCCTCATACAAATGAAAAACAAACGATTGCGGTAGTTCACAATGGAATTATTGAAAATTATATGCAGCTCAAAGTAAAGCTACAATCAATAGGTTATATATTTTTGAGCAATACTGATACAGAGGTAATTTCTCATTTGCTCTCGATGGAACTTAGCTCTAAGAAAACTATAAAGGAAGCTTTTCTAAGTCTATTTAAAACGATTCAAGGTAAATGGGCAATAGCTGCTGTATTCGAGAAAGAACCGGATAAGGTTTATTTTGCGCAAGATGGAGCACCACTTTTAATTGGAAAAGGCAAAAAAGAATATTTCTTAGCATCTGATTTATCTGCATTGGTAAGAAATTCCACAGAAGTATGTTATATTAAACCAAAACAATGGGGATATTTCTCTAAAGAAGAATTGACACTATTTGATTTTGATGGAAATGATATTGTTCCTGAAATGAAAAAACAGGAAGCAAAATGGGAAGATGTAGATAAGGGTGGTTTTCCGCATTATATGATTAAAGAAATTTATGAACAGGCTGGAATTTTTAGAAAAATCATAGATAGAAGAATTAAAGAAAATGGGGAGCTTGATTTTTCAGAGATGGGGCTAAGCAAAGAAATCCTCTCTAAAGTAAATCGAATTGTAATCCAGGCAGCAGGAACAAGCCTTCATTCAGGAATGATTGGTAAACATTATTTAGAACAATTCACGAAAATTCAAACTGATACAGAGATGTCTTCTGAATTTAGATATCGTAATCCGGTTGTAGAAGGGGATACTCTCATTATCGCGATCTCTCAATCAGGCGAAACTGCGGATACTCTTGCTAGTATTCACGAAGCTAAAGCAAAGTTTCTCAAAGTTCTATCAATGGTGAATAATGTGAATTCCACAATCGCTCGGGAGTCTGACGCATTTGTTGATACCTGCGCCGGAATGGAAATTGGAGTTGCGAGCACTAAGGCGTTTACCGCGCAAGTTTTGCACTTACTTTTATTTGCGATGTATTTTTCTACTATTAAGTGGATGATGTCAGATGAACTACGAAAGGAATTAATTGATGAAATTAAACAACTTCCCACAAAGATTGAATACATTTTAAATAAAGCTTCTGAAATTGAAAAATGGGCTTTAGACTTTGTGAATACAAAAGATTTTGTTTTTTTAGGTAGAACGTATAATCACCCTATTGCGCTGGAAGGGGCGCTCAAGTTGAAAGAAATTTCATACATTCATGCATCTGGGTACGCTGGTGGCGAATTTAAACATGGTCCGATTGCTCTTATTACAAATGAAGTTCCAGTTGTATGTATTGCAAATAAGTCAGAAATTTATCCAAAGATGATTTCGAATATTCAAGAGATCAAAGCTAGAAACGGAAAAATAATTAGCATTGTGACAGAGGGAGATGTAGAAGCAAAATCACTTTCGGATTATTGTTTTGAAGTTCCTGCCTGCCATGAATTTTTAAGTCCTATTCTAAACGTAATTCCATTGCAACTTTTGTCGTATTATGTGGCAATTGCAAGAGGTTGTACACCAGACCAACCACGGAATTTAGCAAAATCTGTAACGGTAGAATAATAGTAACCGCATGAAGAGTAAGATTCATAGAATATTAATTAACGAGTCAGATATTCCCGAGGGTTTAGAAGTAATCACTCGGTTCAAATCTTTTTCTGAGATTCACACAGGAATTTTTTCTACTATTAGGAGACTGAGGTTACAATATCCAGGTGCTTTGATTTATTATAAAAACTCAAATTCCTTTTTTACGAAGGCGTTTTTAGAAAGAAATCCAGAATGTAAATTATTCAATGATGAAAAAGTTGATTTAGAAATTACGGCTAATAACTATTTGTCTTGGCAATTACTTCCTCAAATATCTAAACAGATTGAAGACGACTTGGGTTACTTTGCTGAATCCTCTAAGTGGCAAAAAAAAATAAAAGTAAAAGCAGACCGCTTTCATATATACGGAAAAAGTAAACATCTTTACATTCATCCTAGTTCTATTATTTATCCTAACGTAGTTTTTGACGTTAGTTCAGGACCTATCATCATTGATAAAAATGTAAAAATTACTTCTTTTTCTTTTTTGGAAGGACCGCTTTATATTGGCGAAGATGCTCGAATTGACAATGCGCGGATTGGTGGGGCAAGTATCATTGGTAAGGCTTGTAGAATTGGTGGAGAAGTAGAAAATTCTATTTTCGAAAATTTCTCCAATAAACACCATGAAGGTTTTGTCGGGCATTCCCATATTGGTAGTTGGGTAAATATTGGAGCACTCGCGACAACTAGTGATTTAAAAAATAATTATGGAATTGTAAAAGTTAATAATCAATATAAACAAATTAGTACGGATACTATTAAGTTTGGTTCTATAATAGGTGATTTTTCTAAAATTGCAATTGGTGTAATGTTGAATACAGGAACGATAGTGGATATAGGGTCTAACGTTACAAAAGCAAGGGTAAATGGATATATACCTCCATTCACTTGGGCAGAGTCATCGGAAAAATACAGACTAGATCATTTTATCCAAGATACCAAAAAAATTATGGCACGAAGAAACCAAACACTTAGCTTCGAAGAGGAAGTTCTTTTAAAGAGTTTGTATGAAGGATAAATAATGTCAGAAATTTTAGAATCTAAAATTGATACTAGCTCAAAAGAATTTAAAGAAAATTATAAAGATTTAGAATCTAAAACTTCTTTAATCAAAAACTTAATCAATAAAACCAAACTTGGCGGTGGAGAAAAATCAATAGCCAAACATAAAGAACGTGGTAAACTCACAGCGCGGGAAAGAATCCAGACGTTAATCGACAAAGAAACTTCCTTTCTAGAAATTGCGACTCTTGCGGCAGAGGGAGTCTATCCAGATCATATTCCATCGGGAGGAATTATAACTGGAATTGGAAGAATTAATGGAGTCGATTGTATGATTGTAGCCAATGATGCAACCGTAAAAGGTGGCACATACTACCCATTAACCGTAAAAAAACATATCCGAGCACAAGAAATCGCAATAGAAGCAAGGCTAACTTGTATTTACCTCGTTGATTCTGGGGGGGCATTTCTACCCAAGCAGGATGAAGTATTTCCTGACAAAGATCACTTTGGTAAAATTTTCTTTAACCAAGCGCAGATGTCAGCAAAGGGACTTGCTCAAATTGCAGTAGTAATGGGAAGTTGTACAGCGGGTGGGGCTTATATTCCGGCGATGTGCGATGAGTCTATTATCGTGAAAGGAAATGGGACAATTTTTCTAGGTGGTCCTCCTCTTGTAAAAGCTGCAACTGGAGAAGTTGTTACACCAGAAGAACTCGGTGGGGCAGATGTCCATTGTCGAACATCAGGGGTAACTGATCATTATGCGGAAGATGATTTTCATGCACTAGAAATTACTCGTTCAATTGTCAAAACATTAAACATCAAACCGAAAATGAATTCTAATGCAATTTTGTTTAAAGAACCTCTCTATCCTTCAGATGAAATTTACGGAATCATACAACGTGATACACGTAAGGGATACGAAGTTAAAGAAATTATCGCAAGGTTAGTCGATGGATCAGAATTTCAGGAATTTAAAAAACTTTATGCTACAACTATCGTAACCGGATTTGCGACTATTTATGGTTATCCGGTTGGGATTATTGCGAATAACGGTGTATTATTCTCAGAGAGTGCTCTTAAGGCAACTCATTTTATAGAGTTATGTAATGCTCGTAAAATCCCTCTTTTGTTTTTACAAAATATTACAGGTTTTATGGTAGGAAAAAAATACGAAAATGCTGGAATTGCTAGAGATGGTGCGAAGATGGTAAATGCAGTTTCCACCTCCGTAGTTCCAAAGTTTACAGTTATCATCGGCGGTTCCTACGGAGCTGGAAATTACGGGATGTGCGGAAGAGCCTTCGGTCCCAGACTTCTTTGGATGTGGCCTAACGCTAGAATTTCTGTTATGGGTGGAGAACAAGCGGCTAATGTTCTTTTAACCGTTAAACTCGACCAACTTGCCAAAGAAGGCAAAACCATGTCGCCTGAAGAACAAGCTGAATTCAAACGCCCTATTTTAGAAGACTACGAAAATCGTTCTTCCTGTGTTTATAGCTCTGCCAGACTTTGGGATGATGGCATCCTCGATCCAAAAGAAACCCGTCATGCTTTAGGTCTCGCCCTTGCAGTTGCGGCTAAAGAGGATATTCCGGAGCCGAAATATGGGATTTATAGGATGTAGTGTGCGCATTTGCGCGATTTTTTTCGCACCAAGTGAATCTTTTTTGACCTAGTATAGGTATGGTAACCTTTCAAAATAAAAAAGTATTTCGTTTGGATCGACTTAGAGAAACTGATAAAACTATCTCTACTCTACTTGTGCCTGCTCACTTGGTTGAAGGTTTGAAACAGAAAACGAGCGAGCATGGCAAAAGCGTAGTTGTTTATTTTCGAAATCTTCTGTGGATGTATCGGGCTCTTACACATTCTGGGATGATTCCGCCTCCTCGGAAAATTAAGACTGAATACCAGGATGAGGGCTTGGATCTGAAACGGGTGAGTTTTCGCGTTGGTAATGCGGATTGGTTAGAGCTTGGGGAGCTGGCTCTCGCTTTTGGGAAATCTCGCTGCTGGATGTTTACTTATCTACTAGAGCTTGATCTTCTAGGAGTTTGGGAAATTTTATCGAGATTTGGATTGAACATTGCAGTTCCTACTTCCGTCAAGTTACGGCTACGAGTTTCCTTCGCGCTCAGGCGGGTTTTGCAGGACTTTGCACGGAGCTATTACGTTCGGGTTTAGCAAAAACACAAAAAAGCCCTTATTTGGATAAAATTTTGTTAGAACAAAAAGACCTGAAGGGCGCAGCTTTATTCAGTAAAATTCCACTATTCCGAATCAGCGACTAATTCGAAAGATTGACCTATTGCCACGCAAAAGCCCGCGTTAGCGATAGTAGCGGTGTCAAAAATTTGCTTGGTTGGTATTGGCTTTATTGTTTCAAAAGGGACAGCAAATTTTTGACAAGAGCGGATAGCGCGACTTACCTAACCCCGATTTTATCCTGCAAGATTTATCAGCTCGATAAAATCCCCTTCCCTAAGTATCAGTTGATAAAACGTAAAGTTTCCCTTATTCCGCTAGGGAAGGGGCAACTAGTTTGGATTTTCTAAAACGATAAAACTCGGGGTTAGGTAAGTAACGCCCAAAATACCACCAAAACGCCTGATTTTCGTTGACGCAAGATTCAGTGAAAATATCCTGACCTTGTACTCAAAATATCATACAGCAATCATATTTATTTAAGGTAAAAAGATGAAAAGAACGTTTCAACCAAGTAGAATTAAAAGAGCCAGAACTCATGGCTTTAAATCTCGTATGTCTACCGCAGCCGGTAGAGCAGTACTCGCAAGAAGAAGAGCAAAAGGTAGATATAAACTAACTGTTTCTGACGAAAAAGTCGGAAAGAAATTTTAGTTTAGAGGTTTTTGACTAGGAAATCGGAAACTCTAAAGGCAAAAGAAGAGATTCAGAATCTTTTTAAGTTTGGCAAAAGAGTCAAGGCTAAACATATTTCCTTAGTTTATATCCCAAATAAAACCTCGTCCACGCGTTTTCTTTTTTGTGCCGATCGTTATGCGCGAAAGGCAAATAAACGAAACCGCATCAAGCGAGTCTTACGAGCATTAGTCGCAAACAACTCGAATTTTATCTGGGGTAATGTGGATATAGCTCTCATTGCAAACTATGAGTTCACTAAATTAAGTTTTGATCTGAGGCTTAAAACTCTAAAATTTCTCTGCCTAAAACTAGAATCATGAATAAGATATTTATCTTTTTGATTCGGCTTTATAAAAAATTTATCTCTCCTTTATTGCCCGGAGCCTGTAGGTTTCATCCAAGCTGTTCTGAATACGCAACCCAAGCCTTTCAGGAATACGGCTTTTTTAAAGCCTTCTATCTCTCCGTGTTTAGAATTTCTAGATGTAACCCAATGTCACAGGGATACTTTGATCCCTTACCACCTAACAAAGAAAAAAAATCATAGAGGCATATTGAATGGAAGAAAGACAAGGCAGATTATTACTCGCAATCGTACTTAGCTTAGGAGTTTGGATGGGAGTTAACTACTTCTTATTCCCTCCTACACCCCC
>JAGOHK010000104.1 GCA_017996175.1 Leptospiraceae bacterium | reverse complement strand
CCTTCCAAGAAATAGTGAATCGCTAATTTATCTTGCAATGGTTTCATTAATGGCGAAAAGAATATCAGGTTTTTCTAATACACGCAAGCTTACGAAACGTTAGACGGCTTTTCAGACACGCTCTAAAGACATTTTTGCTAATTCGCTTTTCGGCAAAATATTTGCAATTTTATTTAAACCCAAACCAAGTGCTCTTGGAAACCAAACAGTATCTAACCATGTTTTAAATTCAGTTCTAAACATCCCAAGCTCGGTTGGATCAAAGAGTAATTCTTTTACGTTGTAAGCTTTCATGGCATCCAGTGCCAAATCGGTTGCTTCTTTTTGTTGTTCGATTGTCCCAGGTTTTTTCCATTTTGCAAATACTACTTTTTTATTTTCATCCCAATAAATTGTCATTACTTCTAATTCTTTTAAAATTTGATCCATTGTTTTTCCTTTTTGTAAATCCTCTTGGAATATTTTGAATCAGATTTAAAAAACGTCAACAGAAAATGAACTTTTTGTTAACTTAGTTTTATTAAGTAAAAACAATAGTTTACTTCCAATTTAACTCACTTCTAATATACTCTAATCGGATTCGGTTGTGGAAAATATCGAATATACCGAATACAGAGGCTGATCTAATTTGAACTACAGGATTCTTTTCTTCGAATAAAAATTCTACTTTATCTGGAAAACGAAATACTTTTGTGAAGTAAAATGTTTTGATATAAAAATTTTCTGGATCTGATATTACATGTACATTTTCTTTATTGTCTAAAAGATTTTTTAATTTTTCAAATGCTTCTTGTTTTGAAATTCCTTCATAGCTAAAAGGTTTAATACTATGAATTGGATTCCAATTCCAACTTTGCGACGAAACACAATTAGGCGTTGGAGGACAATAATTTAATTCACCATCGTATACCCCGGTGCGTGGTCCAATGAAACTTGAACAGCAAATAATCAGAAAAGTTAGTATTGGCTCTGCTGTCATACTGACTGAATTATCTAATCAATGGAATTCCCTTTAATGCTTGTTGAAGGGTAAATAATACTAATCCTGAATACAAAATTCCAGTAGCAATTACTATCCATAATCCGCTAGAATAATTAAATTTTATTTGGTTAAGCAAAAGACCTAAAAAGATTAAAATTTGAATGGCATGTAATCCTAGAAAATGAGCTATTCTTAAATCCCCACCGGTTTTTGCCCAACTAGTTAGAGGTAATCGTTTCGTCTCATCTATTTCATTTACACTATGTGAGCCCATGGTTAAACCAATGGGTCCTTTGTTTTCTTCTGCTTTCTTTAGATCGTCTTGAGATGGACGAGTCATTGTAAAAGCAAGACCCATTGAAATAAATGTTATTATAAGACCAAATCTAATTGCAGGGATAAGTATATTTTCATTTGAATCTAAGGAAATAAAACCCCAAATATAAACAAGTAAACTCACCCAAACTATCACAATCGCAATTGCCATGATTTGAAATAGAATCATGTCTTCGAGAGTTTGAAAATTAAAATGACTCATTCTACCTCGGTACGCTTGGAGGTAAATGATGATTAGCTCTATGATAAGTCCATACGATGTCAACATATTCGCTATTTTTAAAAATTTTTGGTTCGGAATAAAATTAACGAGGTAAATTAGCGTAACCGCATAGATAATAGATGAAACTGCAAATTTTAAAGGTTTTAACCAGATCGGTGAATAATTTAAAATTCTTTTGTCTATGATGAGTCCTATAAAAGACAAGAATAAACAGGAAACCGAAACTAAAAGTAAAATTATTAGGTCGAAATTTTCGTTCGTAGTAGTTAAAAAATTTTGGTTAGCCATTGTTAACTCCTATTTATTTTTTAAATTTTTAATTTCTTTCAAGTACTGCATGATCCAGAACATCATTTCAAAACTATCACCTACATCTTCAGTGCTTCCCATATTTGCGATAATATAGGCATCATACTCGGGGGAATAAAAAAGCAGAGTAGAGAGTAATCCCGAATGCCCGTGCAAGTCAGGTGTTTTAGGCATTAAAAAAGACATATCACCGAATCTAACGGTCATTAGCCCTACTCCATAGTAAATTCCATCCATGAATTTGTTTACTCCCATTAGAGAATTATATGTATCTCTGCTAATTAGTTTTCCTGCGATTAATGCCTGATGAAATAAAAGTAAATCTTCAGTAGTAGAGATAATTCCACCACCAGCCCAGTCGGAACTTATACTTTTGTAGTCCGTTACATTTTTATTCCCAAGCATCATAGTAGAAACGGGTAATTTGGATTTGTCGATAGGTTCACTTCTAAGATGCATGTACGAGTTTTTCATTCCAAGCGGAAGGAAAAGTTTTTCTAGTAAAACTGTCTCAAACTTCTTGTTTGTGATTTTCTCTATTACAAGACCAAGTAGAATGTAGCCGGTATCGGAGTAATGAAATTTACCGCCTGGAATGGTTAATGCTTTCTGATTATTTCTAGTAAAATCTAACAAATCCACTGGAGTCCAAAATTTATCTGGATTTTGAGTGATTTCATCTAATACGGATTTTCCATTTTTTTCTGTGCTTTCAAAGTAGTCAGCTACTCCCGAAGTATGTGTTAGCAAATGGAAAATTGTTACTTTTTCAGAATGATCGATTCCATCATATACGAAAAGGTTTTTTACTATATCCTCGCCGAGTATTTTTTTTATAGAATCGTTTAATGATAATTTGCCGCTTTCGATTTGCTGGAAGATTAAAACAGTTGTAAAAATTTTTCCAACACTAGCAATATGAAAAGGCTGATCTAACGAAATTTTAGAAGAATTACCCTCGACACCTCCCGCCGAAGACTTGATATGAAGTCCTAATGTATCTGAGTGGACAAGTAGAGTTGCCGCTTTACTATGTTTTGCTGATTTGAACGTATTGAAGAATTTATCCTCTATTTTTTGTTCCCCTTCTTTTTTAGAAGTAATTCCGCAATTTACATAGATTGTGTTTAAAACAAATAACACCAATAATTTTAATACTAATTTCATTCTTCCGCCTATTAAGAGTTAGGATTATTCATATTAGAGCGTTAATTGCCATATCGTGTAAAGTATTTCTTGTATGGACACTACTTTTTTTCCAGTTAGAATCTGTCTTCAATTCCTATTGTATATATACATTAAACCAAAATTAATGCGACTTTATCATGTACTGAAATTTAGATATAATATTATTAGAAAAGAAAACTGGGATTTTTAAGGGCTCTGCCCGATTGGTGAGCGTTGTCGAATCCATAAACCCCGCGCGGTAGCGCCTCCAAATCACTCGTCAACGGCGTTAGCCGTTGCAATTAGTTTTCGCATTTTCAAATCATTCTAATGGGGTTGTGTAAAAACAAAGATTTTAGTAAACCACGAAGAACACGAAGTTCACGAAGGTTAAAATTTCCTAGGAAATTTTGCTTTCTTCTTCGTGTCCTTCGCGCTCTTCGTGGTAAAAAGAATGTTTTTACACAGTCCCATTAATTAAAAAAGTTGAGTTGACTTTTATCTTTCCAACCTGTTCGATTGTGATGAAAGTCTATTTGCTAGATTTAAAAAATAAAGGATTGTAAATTGATATGACTAAAATGAAAAATACTATTCAGAGTAAGGCGTTATTAATCTGTTTTCTTTTTATTCTAAATTTTATAAATTGTTCTAATTCCTCTTTTCATCCAATTGCAATTAGTGGGGATGATACATTTAACCGCGTTAACCTTGCATTTTCCGAAATCAATGCAATCAATCCCGTAAGTTATGCGCTAGCGGCAGGGGCTTTATTAACAACTCTGCCCGAAGCATCTCTTGATTCAATTGCACTGAAAGGACTATTGGTTGCTTCCGTCTCCGCTGAAACCTGGACGAAGAATGTGGTGAATCGAAATAAATGGTACAAGGAAAAGGATGTGGATAATTGTGTTAGTGCGATTAGGAAAACAGGTTTATTAATGAATGGTGCCACCACAGTAAGTTCTCTCCAATCCTTAGTTACATTTTCCCTTATTCCACAGATCGCGGCAAAGGCATGTAATCTGAAACCCTTACCGGATCTAATTATTTTAAGAACTGGAACGGAAGGAAAGGCAGAGGGAGATAAGGAAGAAAAATAAAAAATCTTTATTTCTCTTTTTTAATCCTAACTAATTGGGAATTACTTCCTTTTCCCCAAAATTGATGATTGCGACCGGCAGATACCGTGTTGCCGGTACTTGTATCAGATGAGTCAGAAGTATTTTCTATAAATTCTTTTTTGGAGATTATATATTCAAATTCTGCAATGTTGTTCTCAGAAGTTTTTACTTGTAAAATATTCTTTCCTTCTGTTTCAGATGTTATAGGAAATTCTAATAGAAAACGATTGCAATACAGATAATCATAATTATCCTCATTTTCTTGAAAAGTTTCATAATAAGAAGCATATTTTTTCTTTCTTTTTTCATGTATATAATAAGAATATGGATAGGGAAAATAGAAGGATTGTTGCGGATTTACTTTATTTAACGTAAATTGAAATTTGACTAGGATTGTTTCATCGTCTTTATTTTTATCCATGCAGACTTCGAATAATAATAGTTTGTTCTTTGATTGTTTAAAAACTTCCAGCGTATAATTACTTTTACTTCCTTCATCCAGAATATTATTTTTATCAAAGAGAACTTCTTCTTTTAGTTCAGGTAAAATATAATAGGCGTTCATTTCAAAATCTTTTCCGTAATAAAGATTAGCCGCTAGTTGGTTCGTTATACCAAGATAATAAAGTTTCTGCGAACTTGTAATTCCCGGAGATATAATTCTAGCTGTGCAATTCGTGATGAATATAGTTAATAAGAGAGTAATAATTTTATTCATAGTGGATAAATCAATCAAAATCCTTTTGCCCTAAGAAGTTTATCTAACTTCCGTGCGTTTTCAAAGTAAACAATAGACGAAGTAGCAAGGTTCAACCATTTTCTGGCTTGGTCAAAATTTTCCATCATACGGTGGTTATCCGCTAGGTTAATGATATTGGAAATCTTTTTGGGATTTAGATGATAAAGCTTTTCTGCTAATTGGGTAGATAGTTCGTATTCTTTACTCTGCTTATAACAAAGAGATAAATTGAAAATCGTATCCATATCATTCGGGGAAATTGCTAAAATTTTCTCCATATAGAAAGAAGCTTCTTTGTAATTTTTTTGCCCATAGAATACATTGGTTAAAATTTCTAAAGCAGGTAAGTTGTTTGGGGATAATGCTAAATAGTCCTTTAACTTAATAATTCCTTCTTCGACTTCTCCTGAATCAATAAGAGATTTGGCTTGTTCGGTTTCATTTGTAAGAGTTTGTCCTTCCTCTTCGTATTTTTCAAAGGAAATTCGAATAAGCGACAAATCATCCGTAACCTTTCCTATACCATGAATGATTTCAACCAGCTTACCAAGATTTGCCTCTGAGGACTCAACTGCTTGTAAAAATCTTGTTTCGTCTTCGTTAATATCCCTATCTCCCGTTTTAGATATATCTAAATCATCTCGTCCATCTGAGCCTGTCAAAAAAATATCTCCGTCTTGAAACTGATATTCCTGAACCTGAAAAGAATTTCCTTCTATGATAGTTCCTAATTTTCTAAGTACGAGGGCAGACTCAACGAACTCAGCTTTGTTGTCTCTGTAAAGAACACTCCAAGGATGTTCCGCATTAAAATACCACATTTGTTTGGTTTTTTCATTGATTAATCCGCAGGCGCAGGACATGAGCATGGAACCATCAAAGGTTTGAAACACTGCATCTAACTCAAAGTAAGTCTCTGTTATCCACTCTTTGGGGGTAATCTTTTGTATTTTATTATTTCTAGCTGATCGCGCCAAAATACTATTAACCACAGTTCCAGCAACAATAGCTCCACCTGCTCCTTGCATGGATTTACCCATTGCGTCTCCGTTAAAGAAGAATACGAATCTATCTTTTCCATCGCCAAATCGTAAGTTGCCGGTAATACAGATGTCTCCACCCAATTCTGAATTTCTATTTTTAAATTGAAATCTTTTCTTTTGTTCTACATAAAATTCCGTTCTAACATACTTCGATTTATTAAAATTGGTTCCGAGTGGTCTTTCGATTAAGGACGTTAGGTAGTAGTCCCCATCTTGTTGGATATTGAGTGCTTTAATGACCTCCATTTTTTCCATTACTTCTTTGGTTCTATCTACCACTTTTCGTTCTAACGTTTCGTTTAGTTCGTCTGTTTGATTGTATACATCTACGAATTTATTTCCGAGTAAAAACATGATACTTCCCATAAAAAGAGGAATTCCCGGACCTACCCAGAAACTTGAATTCCATTTCAATATTACATTCAACATATCATGCACTGCTACAATGAAAATAATCACTAAACTTCCTAACATAGTTTTTGCTTCAATATTCTTGTATTTTATATAATTGTAAACAGGAATGAATAACACATAGATCAAAAATGGAACTGTGAATACTATGAGTATGCCCCTTGTCAGGTACATAAATTTGTAGTCGGGGGAAAAAAGAGTAATTAAGATTGGACAAATAACAAAGATAAGATAAAGAACAAAAAACCATTTCCGATCATTTCTCTTGAGAAAAACAGAAATAAATCGGTAAAGGGAATAGGCGGACACAAACATGGAAATAAAAATTATCTTTTGAAAATTAAAATAACTAATACTTATGTAAGATACAAAAATCCAACTAACAAAATTTAAACTATAAATGGAAAAAGAAAAACAGAAAAGCGCATAATATAGATTTTCCTTATCCTGTTTACGTTTAACGTAGATAAGTAAATGGTAAAATGCGATAACAAGAAACAAAACTGAAACAATTCCATTTAAGTAACTCTCATAAAACATTTGCGAGAAAACTTGACTCTCAATTTCCTCTCGATTTCCGATTTCGATTGTATTTGGAATTGATCCTTCTGAGTTAATGTAAACCTTGAGGGTAATTTCATTTTTCCCTTCAATAAGGGTATTTTCTGAAATAGGATAATGTCTGTACAAATTCCAAAAATTCCATTGTTCCTTTTTGCTGCCAATCGTTTTGCCAAGAAACTTACCATTTAAATAAACTTCCTCTGCCGCGATAATTTTTCCGAGTGAAATAGAAATTGGATATTCAGGTAGCGAATAATTAAAAAAACCGCGAACCCAAATATAACCTTCCCCGTTTTCAAGTAGAGTTGAAAGCAAATCCATTTTTTCATTTTCCAAAGGAGCAAATACTTTATCTGTTGTAAAACTAAATGGTTCGAATTGTTCTGAGCTGGCATATTCCCACTGAATTGGAATCGCCGTATTCCGATTTGATGTCTGTTTACAAGAGATGCTCAAAAAAGAGAAAATGATAAGTACGTAAGGCATGATATTAAAAATGGACATACTTAGAATTTATTGATTTACTTAGAACTAGTCAATAAGGTTTTTATTCTCTAGTGAAAAATGTAGCCTTTTCAAAAAAAAGCTTTTCAAAAAAAATAGATTTCAATAGTTTTGGATGGGCTGTGTACTTAAAATGAGTTTCTATCTAAGAATTCTAATTCCATTCCTTTTATTCGTAACCCAGCTATGGGCAGAAAAAAATTCTATTCCCATTCTGGTTTCACACAATCATACTAATTATATCTATATTTTATCGCAAATTCGTTCCACATTCCCGCATAAAACAAATCCTAACTTTATGGATGTTATCCTGTCCACAGAAAATGATACGAAAGAGTTTATTGAAATTACAAAAAATAACAAACCACCTCTCATCATTGCACTCGGTCAGACTGCCTTAAAATTTTCTTTGCAACATTTTCAAGATACTCCGATTTTATTTACTCTTGTTCATGCTCCAAAGTCTATGGATCTATTGCAAACAAAATCCTGTGGGATAACAATTGATATTCCCATTAAGGAATATTTTAGCATAATGAAAGAAATAAAACCTAATGCTAAAAAAGTTCTCAGTTTTTATAGCAATGGAGAATCTGAGTTTTTGGTGAAAGAAGGTGATTATGCGCAACTAGGTTTTGACTTAACTTATATTCGAATTCCTTTAGATATTGATGGAAATATAAAATCACAATTAGATAAACTCAAATTTACCCCTGATGCGATTTTACTTTTTCCAGATCCAATTTATACAAAAGAGAATTTTATGGAGCTTTCGAATTTTGTTTCCAATAAAAGTATAATTCTAATGACTACTTATTCAGGACTTAGTGATTTGGGTGCCACATTTTCTATTTCTCCACTTAATTTCGAACTAAGTAAAATGATTGTTCTAACTGCTAAAAATATTCTAGAAAAAAAAATAGATTGCGAAGATGGAAGGTTGCAGTTACTTCAAAATTATGATATTCAATTTAATGAGGAATATTCTAGAAAATCTAAAATTTCGATTCCAGAAACTTTATTAAAAAAATCCAGACTCAGTTTTTTATTAAAAGCAGGAATTAAACTCTATGATACAGATAGATTTATTTCTGCAAAAAATGTATTTGACCAAGTATTAAAGGAAGATAAATCGAATGCGGTCGCAATTAATTACTCCAATTTAATTTCTTATAAATTAACAGGAGAGGAAACTTCTAAATATCTGCTACTCGCCAAAAAAGAATTAGAATTTAAAAAGTATAGTTCGGGTAGAGAGTATTTTAAAAAGGTACTAAAATTAAATCCAGAACATATAGAGGCAAGGTTAGGAATTAAAGAGTCGCTCTCCTTAGAAAGTGAAGATATTCGTGTTAGAGCAAAATCGTTATATGCCAATGGAAAGTTAATTGATTCTATCAAGGGGTATATAAACGCAATTCAAATTTCAGATGAAAATTCAGTTGCCAAAAAGGAGCTAAGCGAAATTAGACTCCAGTCTGTGACGAAGGTTGATGATTATATTAAATCAGGAATTACAGACTATAACGTTAGAAATTACAAAACTGCTATTCGATATTTTGAAGAAGCTCTTCTGATTCAACCAGAAAATAAAAAGGCACAGGAATATCTAAGTTTATCGCAGAAAAAAAATTCAGCTGTAGCATCTATCAAAGATTGTTTTAATAATAAAGAAAAATCCTGCGAGATTTTATGGAAGTAAAACCTAAGAAACAAAAATTTTATAACTCACTTAGAATCAGTTATTTATTAGTAGTTTTCTTTTTTTCTATCGAAATTTTTGCAGATACAAAACAAATCAAATTAGATTCATTTGCTCCCTATAAAACTCCGAAAGATGAAGTGATTGAAGAACGTATCATGAAATCTCTCAGGAAGGAGTTAGAGAAATCTAACCTATTAATTACTCTTCAGGGTGAAAGTGATAGTTTTGAAATTAAAGGATATTATACAAAAAATAAAGATGAGTCATTCGATTTTTATGCACAGATATATGATGTAAAGAGCGGCAAACTAATAGATGCCGTTGCAGAACTTTCTAATTTGGGAATTCCAGAATCCATTGTGTTAGATAAAAATGAATCTAAAAACTCTTTCGAAATTCAATTAAATGACTTTGTAAGACGGATTCGAATTTCTGTAGAATCCAATCCTGAAAGAAAAGAAATCAGACAGAATATAGAAGAAAATCTTTTATCCTTACCTCTCGGAAAAGAAATTTCATTTAACACCAAAAAAAATGATTCATCCAAAACTTCAGAGGAAATTTTTGAACAATTACAAAATATGTCAGTTACTACAGTGACTAGAACTAAAACTACAATCAAAGAAGCCCCGGCAGCAGTTTATGTGGTAACTAGAGAACAAATTTTAAAGAGAGGATACCGAACATTAAGCGATGCTCTGCATGATTTACCCGGATTTGATTTTCAACATGCCTATGGAATTTTTTCCGAACATATACACCAACGGGGAGTTGTAGGGGAAAACAATAGAACGTTAGTGTACATTGATGGAATTCCTGATAACAATTTAAGTGAACTTGCTATTATTGCGGGTACTATTCGTTTTCCGCTTGATAACGTAGAGAGAATTGAAGTTGTTTCCGGTCCCGCTTCAGCCCTATATGGGGCAAATGCGTTTAACGGAATTATAAATATAATTACAAGGGATGGTAAAACTAGCCCTGGACACCATGTTTCAGCTACCTACGGAGCTTGGGAAAGTGGATTTAGAAATCCAGGTTATGCATTTAGTATGTCTACACGTGGGTCTGTGGGTAAGGACAAAGATGCAATTCAATACAGTGCAGGACTATATTATTTTAACACTGTAGGACCTAATATGGGTTTGGCGCATAGACTCGATAAAGCAGGTTATGATAAAAATGATCCAGTTTATTTTGCAGAAACCAAAGCCTGTGGTGGAGTATGTAATCCGGATGGGAAATCTGTTGGATATTGGTGGTCACCCGGTTATAATAATTCGCAGGAAAATACCTATAATGCGACAGCACAATTTTCCCGTGGTGGATTTCGATTTCAAACGGTTAATTGGCAGTATCTGCAAGGGGAAGGAACCTTTGGGAATGGAACGCAGCAAATAGATGTAAAAGAGCGTGGTTTAGAATCTAGTAAATTTGATTCTAGAAATAACGCACGTAGATTGGGAGTTTTAAATGGAATTTCTCCCAAAGGTTTTACTGGATCGAATTGGGATTTTCAATATAATAGTTTAAGAGCAGGATATTTGCATACTTTTTCTCCTCAGTTGAATTCTGATACTGAGTTTATTGTTCGAACAACACATATTCTAAGTTCCAGTCATGAGGAATATCCGAATAAGCCGGGACCGGATGCCTACTATCGTCCTGGTGATGTAAAAAAAGATGAGAACTATGCAAGACCAGATTTGAGTTATCAACTAGAACACAAATACCAATATGACCCTTATAAAAAACATTCTGTTACCACTGGGGCGATTTTAAAAAACTTTTATCTCCCGAAAGGTTACGGTACTTCGGAGCGTCTGAATTTTAATACTTATGGTGTGTATGGACAATACATCTACAAACCGATTGGGAATGTTTCGATTACTGTCGGGAGTCGTTATGACTTAAATACAATTTATGGTCATGTAGTAACTCCTAGATTAAGTTTAGTGTATAACATTACAGAGAATTGGACATTGAAATTTCTTTACAGTCGCGGGTATCGTGAACCATCTGCTAAGGAACTTTTTTCGGAAACATCCCAAAGAAAACCAAATCCAGAATTAAAATCAGAAGGTTTAGTTGCCTATGAAGCAGTGATTGGTTATTCGGCTAATCGCTTTTATTCGAACTTGAATTTGTATTATAATAAAACTACAAATTTAATTTACGAAGTTACTACAGAAGATGCCACTCCTAGAAATGGAACAAATCCGACAGGTGGGACATGGCAACAAAATCAAAACTTGGGTGAAATAAGAGTATACGCAAGTGAGTGGGATAATTTTATTCATATTACAAAAAATCTGACGGTAAATATGAATTATACGTATACACAAAGCTCTTATTACAAACTCCCGTCTACTATTCCAACGTCTCCATCTATTCGTGGAAGAGAAGGAGAAAATTTAGAAGACGACTTATACCTTGCATTGTATAAAAATTTTACTGGAAAAAGTACAACTCCTAAGTCTGGTGAAATGCCAAGTATTGCCCCTCATAAAATGAATTTGGGGATAACGTGGAGTATACTCAAAGACTTATCATTTTATACTGGACTAAACTTTGTAGATATTCGTAGGAATCGTTCGACAAGTCCATTAAAGACAGTACCCGGATATACAATGCTTAAACTGAATATTCGCTGGGAAAATATTCTTGTAAAGGGAATGTTTTTTCAGGTACATATCAATAATATGTTAAATGAACAATACTATGATTCAGGGATTCGATCTGCGAATGGCGTTTATTACCCAACTATGCATCCTTTAGAAAGAAGAAATATCTGGTTTACGTTAGGTTATAATTTTTGAAGTAAAGATTATGAAAATAAGAACAAAACTCATATTTTTATTGATTTTCACTTTGCTTTTTGGATTTGCATTTCCACTAACGTTTATTTTTCTTTACAATAGTCGCAATATACTAACAGAAACAACACTCGGAATTTGTGAAAATCTAGCGAAAAATATTGCGTATACCGCAATCGAGGAATTGATACTGGATAATACCTATGATACCACTAACGCTAGTTTACGAAGAATTAAAACGGAGGGAAGTATATCAGGTTTAGTTAATATGCAAGTAATCAATAGAGAAGGAATTATAATCGCGAGTTTCAATGATTCAGAATTAAATAAACAAATTCAATCTTCCCTCGAGTTAGAATATTATAAAAACTTAGAAAAAATTTCATCAATAGAAGAGGCAAATGGCGGTATTACCCTATTAAAGTTTACTTATCCAATTGTAACAGATATTGAAATGGTAAATTATAAAATAGGAGTAATTAATCTCTGGTTTGATAAAGAAAAAGTATTTGAGCCATTAACAAAACTACAAAATCAAATTTCTATTCTTTTTATTTTCATCATTATCTTAATTTCTTTAATCGCCATCTATATTTCCCGTCTTATTTCCAAACCAATTCAGATTTTATCGGATGGGGCAAATATTATTGGTTCCGGTCAACTGGATTATAGAATCAAAATGGATCGTAATGATGAGATCGGAAATCTTGCGGATAATTTCAATTCTATGACAGAAAAACTAAGTCATTCTCTTTCGGAGATGAAGAAGTTATATGAAAGTTTAGAAGTGAAAGTAGAAGAAAGAACATACGAACTAGAAATCGCTGTAGCTGAATTAGAAAAATTAGCTGAATCTAGAAAACGACTTTCCATGGTTGGAGAAATGGCATCTGGAATTGTGCATGATATAAAAAATCCAATGGCTACAATCAAAGCATTTGCCGAAATGGTGAACAGCCCGTCAGTTACCTTGGAAGAAAGAACTGAGTATATGAATATGATACTACGAGAAATTGATCGTTTGAGTGATATGACTTTTGAGATACTTGACTTTAGTAAGGGTAATATTTATCTCAATCTAGAGAGTTATAATGTATCCGATTTTTTAAATGAAATTTACAATTTTTTAAAAATGGATTTTGAGTATGCTGAAATTCAATTTGAAATAAAGTGTAATTTTAACGGAGATGCGTTATTCGACAAAGATAGATTGAGACGAGTATTAGTTAATATGGCGAATAACGCACGAGAAGCCATGAGTGACTCTAAGAAAAATTACATTTTTAAGATATATGCAGAAGAAGAAAAAAATTCGTTATTCATACATTTAGAGGATAATGGACCTGGTTTGCCTGTATCCATAGAGGAAAGAATCTTCCAAGCATTTGCGACAGAGGGCAAAGAAAAAGGAACAGGACTTGGACTCTATATGTCAAAATTGATTATTGAACAGCATAATGGTGATTTGTCTTACGTTACTGAAAAAAACAAAGGCACTCGATTTACAATTTTTATACCAAAAAATAATAAAGGAAAACAACATGAAGAAAATTTTGATTATAGATGACCAAGCTCCAATGGCTAAAATTTTAGGAGATATTCTAAAGAAAGAAAAGTTTGATGTTTCTACAGCGAGTAATGGACAATTAGGTATTGATAAAACTAAAGAACTAAAACCGGATTTGGTTATCACCGATATTATGATGCCAGTCAAAACTGGCTGGGATGTTTTAAAGGAACTAAGAGCGATTCCTGAATTTGATACAACCCCAATTTTTATTATTACAGCAAAAGGGGGGGGCAATGATGCTAAGATTGCCAAGGAAGAAGGGGCAAATGGATTTATCCACAAACCTTTTTCCCCAAGCCAGATTGTAGACGAGATTAAAAAAATTCTAGGTGAGTAATTTTGTTTTGGCAAATAACATATAACTGTTTTTTTAAGTTGAGAATTATTTTATTCTCAACTATTCTAATTGGGGTAATTCATTGTATACCGCAAGAGAAAAAGAATCCACCTAAAGTGATTGCTGGTACTTTAGATTTAGAAGGGTGGGATTTCAAAAAAGATGGAATTGTAAAATTAGATGGGGAGTGGGAATTTTATTGGAATGAATTTTTGAATCCGGGAGAAATTCGTACCGACGTAAAATATATTCTGGTTCCAGGTAAATGGAACGAACATTTATTTAATGATAAAGAAATTGGTTATGCAGGATATGCCACCTATCGTATTAAAATTAAAAACGCAGATTTTAAAAATACTGGAATGAAAATACATCAGATTTTTTCCAATTATGATTTCTATCTGAATGGAAAACTGGTTGCAATGTCTGGAAAAACTGGCAAAACAAAAGAATCCAGCGGGTTTGATTATTTTAAAAAAAATATTCCCATTGATGATTTTAAAGGTGATGTCGAAATTCTTATTCATGTTTCTAATTTTTTACATGCCCGCGGAGGACTACGAGATTCCAATTTGCTTGGGGCAAGAGAAGATTTAGCGAAAATAAGGGACAGAACATTGTATTTCGATTTTTTTCTTTTAGGATCTCTTTTGATAATGGCGCTTTATCATATTGGTTTATTTCTGCTTAGGCGAGAAGACCGATCCGTTCTATACTTTGCAATGTTTTGTTTGCTATTAGCCGTTCGCCCGTTATTTGTAAGGGAGGGTATGCAATCTCTTATTTCTGAATTGAATTTTTCACTTATACTAAAATTGGAGTATATAGATTTATTTCTCTCCCCTACTTTTATCTTATTATTTTTGCAAAGTAACTTTAGAGAAGAATTCAATACTAGGATAACACAAGTTTTCATTTTATTATTTTTTGCGTTAATACTTGTTGTATTATTTTTTCCGATGAGAATCTACACTTTAACAATAACTACGTTTGAATTTTTTTTGTTATGTGTATTCGCTTATATACTTTACTGTATTCTAAAAGCTATTTATAAAAAAAGAGAAGGGTCTATTATTATTTTTATTGGACTTTTGGTAATTATGGTTTTTTCAGTAAATGATATTCTTTTCGAAAAAGGAATTATCCAAACTGGTTACTTTGCTTCGCTCGGAGTATTTTTATTTATCTTCTCTCAAGCTTATATGTTATCAATGAAATTTTCGAATGCGTTTACCCAAAGTGAGGTTTCTCGTAATTATGCGGAAGAACAAAAACAATTGGCAGAAAATAGAAAAGTAGAAATAGAAAAATTAAATAAGGCAAAAGATGAATTTTTAGCAAATCTTTCACACGAACTACGAACCCCCCTAACCTATATTTATATGTATTCAGAAATTCTTAGCTCTTCGTTTGATGAGACACTTGCAATTACCTACGGCAAAGAGTTATTTGCCAATGCACAAAAATTAAATGAATACCTAGACGACTTAATTTTGTTAACTGATATTGAGTCAAATTTGGAATTGTATCTAGAAGAAATTGATCTAAAAAGTATTTTTGAAGAAGAAATTCGAAAGGTAACTAGTTTAGCTTCGACAAAAAATATAACAATTAACAACACAATCTCTGAAAATCTTACCCTAAAAGGAGATAAGAGATTACTTGAAAAAACTGTTCAAACCATTCTAAAAAATTCGATTCTTTATAATAATCCAAATGGACATAGTCTGATAACGGGAAAAGTAGAGTTTGGACAAATTCGATTTTCGGTGAAAGATACTGGGATAGGAATTGCAGATGAGCACAAGGAAAAAGTATTTGAAAAATTCTTTCGCGTAGACTCATCCCTTACGTATGAAGTTCAGGGACTCGGAGTAGGATTATATCTAGCAAAAAAAATTGTAGAGTTACATAAGGGAGAAATGAAACTTGTCTCAGAATACGGAAATGGATCTGAGTTTATAATTACATTACCTGCAATCGACGGGAGATTAGTTTGAGGAAATTTCTTTTTTATTTCAGTTTTCTTTTTTTATTCGCCTCTTGTGGGTTAATGGAGAGTAACCACAAGGAATTTCCCAAAGCAGTTAAAGGTGTATTAGACTTACGTCAAATTGAATGGAACCAAGATTCTATTAGTCTAGAGGGAGAATGGGAGTTTTATTGGGAAAAATTTTTATCTCCTGAAAATTCATTTGATACTAAAGCCGAAGTTACTTATATAACAGTTCCATCCCAGTGGCAAAACCAAAAAATACTTTTTGGTGGAAAGGAATTTTACCCTTCTGTATATGGATATGCCACTTATCGCTTAAAAGTCTTACTTCCTGAAAGGAAAGAATTAAATTCTAAAACACTTCTTTATAATAAAGAATTATCCTTGTTAACTCCTTTGATTTCCTCCTCATCGACAGTTTTTATTAATGGAGAAAAAATTCTAGAAAATGGAAAAGTAGGTAAATCAAGAGAAGAAAGCACACCATTTCATCGAAGAAAAGAAATTTCCCTAAATCTAGGAAAAACAGAAGAGTTAGATATTATAGTTCATGTGTCTAATTTTTATGATATTTCTGTTTCGGGAATTTGGGATTCTTTTCATATAGGCTTCACAAAAAAACTACAAGATTCACAGATAAAAAAATCTTGGATCACATTTATATTATTTAGTGCTTTGTGGATAATGGGATTATACCACTTAGTTTTATATATAAACCGGAGAAAAGATTCTTCAGCCTTATACTTTGGACTTTTTTGCGTACTCATGTCTTTTAGAGAATTAGCAATTGGGCATCGGTTTATACTCGATATATTTCCCAACTTTCCTTTTTGGATTGTACATAAATTAGAATTTATCCCTTTTTATGGCGGTGGGATTCTTTTTATATTTTTCATACGGTCTTTATTTCCCTTAGAGTTTTCAAATCGAGTTTTTAAGATTATCATTTTTATCACTGTACCTGCGTTCGTTATATTGCTATTAGCCCCTGTATATATTTATTCTTATACTCGAACCTATTATCAAATCGCAACTTTGTTTAGTCTTTCTTATAGTTTGAAAGTAATTATGAGTGGAATTATAAATAAGAGAATGGGGGCACGATTATTTTTATCTGCGACTCTTGTTTTTTTTATTACTATTATCAATGATATTTTGAACGCAAGAGGGTTGATACATACTCCAAGTCTTGCAACATTTGGACTTCTAACATTTGTTTTTTTTCAGGCAGTTATTTTGTCGCGTCGATTTACTAACGCATTCGTAGATTCAGAAAGATTGAGTGATGAACTTCGTAAAAATACAGAACTCATAGAGAAAAAAATAGAAGAGAGGGTTAAAGACCAACAAAAATACTATCAGATTTTACAGGAACTTAGCAAAAGTGATACAATGAGTCGATTAGGTTTTGATGCAGCACTATGCGAAATAACAAAGTTATGCGCTGAAACTCTAAAAGTGGAACGAAGTTCAATATGGAAAATAGACGAAACTACAAACCATTTACTATGTTTGAATTTATTTAAGTCCATAGAAAAAGAATATGAATCAGGGATGAGTTTTGCTATTAATGATTTTCCAATTTATTTTAGTTTTTTTAAGGAGGGAGAAATTCTTTCTGCACCCAATGTATATGAACATCCAAATGAAATTGAAT
>JAGOHK010000015.1 GCA_017996175.1 Leptospiraceae bacterium | reverse complement strand
GACGATCTCTTAAATTATTTAAGCAAAGAATCACTTTCTCGAATTTTGCCTTTAATTCAAGAACATAATAAATATTCAACATTTCTCATCGCATCTTTTTCACCAGAGGTAGCAAAGATTGCAGATAGGGTCTATACATTAAAAGACAATAATGTAATAGAAAAAGGAAAGATAAAAACATGAAACATACTAATTTAGCAACAAATATTTTATTGGAGGATAACACTGACAATTCTCTAGAAAAATTAGTTTCCAACAATTCTTCTCTCAGAGTAATCGCATACTTAGTGTTAGCCATGTTTGCTATTTTTTTTATATTAATTTTCATTCTCCCCTGGCAACAGACTAGTTATGGTACTGGCAGAGTCGTTGCATTTGCTCCATTAAATCGACAGCAATACATAGAAGCGCCAATAGAAGGTCGTATTGTACATTGGCATGTAATAGAAGGAAGTGTAGTGAAGAAAGGAGATAATATAGTTGAGATTTCGGATAACGATCCTAATTTTTTACAAAGACTACAAGAAGAAAAATCTGCCGTTGAATCAAGAATAGCCGCTATTGAGGCACGCGCAGAATCTTTTAAAGCAAGAATTCGAGCACTGGAAGCATCCAAAGACAATGGAATTTCTGCCGCAAAGTCCAGAACTAGAATGTCAGGGGATCGTGTGGATGCAGCCTTACATGCAGTAGAAGCTGCGGAGTCCGTCTATAAAACAGCCAGTCTGAATCTAAAGCGACAAAAGTCTTTGGCGAGTTCGGGTCTTGCTTCAACAAGGGCAGTAGAAATGGCGGAAATGGAAGAAGCACGAGCCTTAACTGATTTGAATCGCGCCAAAGCATCATTAAGCGCTTCAAAATCAGAAGAGGTAGCACTTAAGTCAGATCAATTTAAAGTAGGAACAGATGCCTTTGCATCTATTGCAGACGCAAAGGCATCATTAGCCGCAGCAATGGCAGAACTAAGTAATGCAAAAGCCGAATTACCACGAATATCCGCTCGACTAGCCCGACAACATTCGCAGAGTGTTGTAGCCCCAAGAGATGGAACTATTATGAGATTGATTGTTTCGCAAGACGGGGAGATGGTAAAATCCGGCGAACCCTTAGCTATTTTGATTCCCGAAAGTATTGATAAAGCAGCAGAAATATGGATAGAAGGAAATGATATTCCTTTGATTGTAGAGGGTCAACATGTCCAAGTTCAATTCCAAGGATTTCCGGCACTCCAGTTCAGTGGTTGGCCCGGAATTTCCGCTGGAACATTTAGTGCAAAAGTTGTCCTTGTGGATAACACCGATATAGGTACAGGAAAATTTCGAATACTAGTAAAACCAGATCGTGCAGAAGACTGGCCCTCTGGTATTTTTCTAAAGCAGGGCGTACAGGCTCACGCATGGATATTTTTAAATGAAGTTTCTCTTGCTTATGAAATGTGGCGAAGATTCAATGATTTTCCGCCTGACCTCCCGTATAACCCAACGCATAACGCAGATAAAACAAAGAACAAAAAGGATTCAAAGTAATGATTCGGATGAAGCGATTTTCAAAAGTTTTACTTCTATTTCTACTTGATTTAGAAGGATCAGAATTGCAGAAGATCAAAAAAGAAAAAATACAGGCTCGAACGGAAATTGTAAAAATAGTTCCTGTCGATAAAGCGCAAAGTGTTGATAAACCGCTAACTCTTGATTTATTGATTGACGGAATCAATAAAAACTTTTCTCTTTTACTCGCGGCATTTCAAGATATGGATATTGCGGAAAGTGAATTATTAAGCGCCAAAGGAGCATTTGACGGAAATATTAAAGCAAATGGAACAACTGCGCCTACTGGTTATTATTCCAACAATCGAATGGATATGCTTGTCGAACAACCAACTATGTACAATGGTATGTCTTTTTTTGGTGGCTATAGAATGGGACGCGGTTCGTTTGCTCCATACGACGGAAAATTAGCTACTAATTCTTTAGGAGAAGTTAGGGCGGGAGCCCGTGTTCCGCTCTGGAGGGATCGGGCGATTGATAAAAATCGGGCAGCCTTAAAACAGGCGGAAATCGGAGTTCAAATCGCAGATCTTTCTGTGGCACAGCAGAAGATTGATATTATCCGTAATGCAACGCTTCGTTATTGGGATTGGATTGCAGCAGCAAGACGTTATACAATTGCAAAGAGTCTTTACGATGTCGCAATAGAAAGAGAAAAACAAATCATCAAACGAGTAAAAGCAGGCGACCTACCGCCCATTGAACAAGCGGATAACGAGCGTGTACTTCTACAAAGAGAATCCTTTTTAATTGGCTCCGAGCAGAGTTTACATATTGCTGCAAATGAACTTTCTATCTATTTAACAGATGAAGAAGGAAATCAGAGACATCCTAGAATAGAAGAAATTCCTGATTCAATATTTTCTTTGTTTGAAGAAATTCGAGAAAATAATTTGGATAAGGAAATTGAAAATGCTTTAGAGAGAAGACCAGAATTAAAACGTTTCCAAGCACAAAGAGATCAAAATCGAATTGATCAGGAACTCGCCAAAAACCAAATGGGACCAGGTGTGGATATTGTAGTAATTGCATCCCAAGATTTAGGAACTGGTAGTGTAACTAGAAGTAAACCCGAACTAGAAGCCTCAATTGTGTTAAATGTCCCACTACGAACAAGAACTCAGCAAGGTAAATTAGATGGGGCTTCAGCAAAAAACGAAAAGTTATCTAAGCAGGAAAAGTTTTTCAGAGACCGGATAACAGCAGATATACGCAACTCATTATCTAATGTAAATGTAACAAGGCAAAGAGCAATCCTCGCACAAAAAGAATTTGTTCTTGCAAAAAAACTAGAAGAAGCAGAGCGCATTCGATACGTAATGGGAGAAGGAACTCTGCTAGTAGTAAATATTCGAGAGCAGACAACAGGAGAAGCTGCAATCCGAGAAATTGATGCGTTAGTCGATCACCATAGAGCAATTGCTAATTATAAAGCTGCTGTCGCAGATGTATTAAAGAAAAAGGATTAGCGAAGTCGTTTTTCATATAGTAGCTTCACTCGGTTACTCCTAGCTAAAGCAGAAAAGATATTCATGAATTAAAATACAATTGACATTTCAACTAAACAATGAAAATAATATACAAATTGACATGGCAGAAAAAAAAGCTAAGATTATAAAGTTGAGTTCCATGAAGCAGAATTGGACTTTTTTAAGTAACCATGCTCATGTTCTAATCTGTCTTTATCGAGATCCGACGGTGCGACTAAGAGATTTAGCGTTTAATGTTGGTATTACAGAGAGGGCGGTGATTAGTATTATTGAAGATTTGGAATCCGCCGGTGTTCTAGTCCGGTTCAAAGAAGGTAGAAGGAATAAATATAAAATTCATGAATCTATATCACTTCGTCATCATCTCGAATCTCATAAGACGATAGGCGATTTATTAAAACTAATTAAATAACTGACGTTACGCAAAAAAGCAAAATTATGAGATTTGAAGTTAAATTAAGAATATTAGGAAAAGCTAATGGATTAATAAATTCAATAACCTGCGCCGTCATGCCCACCGCTAGGTGCCAACCTCTCCTCCTGCGTGAGGACGCTGGAACTCACCTAGCGTAAGGTGAGTAAATAAATAATGATTTCATTTATCTATAACATCTTTTAGAACTTTATTGTTTGAATATTTCAACCAGTACTTCACCGCTAAATTCCCTGATATCTACTTCTCCTAAATATACAAAACTATTCTGAATAGATTTTACTGAGATAAGTTCTGTTTCTCCAAGTTTTTTACCTGAATCCTTTGCTCGAACAATTCCTTTTAGTTTTAGACCATCTTTGTCTGAATTATAAATAATGGGGTATTTCGATGATTTCCAGAATTTTGGACTTTGACTTCTATTTTCATTGGTTAGTCTTACGGGTAAATGATGATTAGTCTCGACAGTTCCAACTTTCTCCTTAATAGTAAGAGGAATATCGCCTTTGCCGTGCAGAGTAATCGGTATAATTTTATCCAAAATAGAATTTGGCTCTAAAATAAATTTCATCGGATTTTCTCGGTTCAGTGCGGTAAACGTGTATTCGCCTGTATCTATAAAATAAGAAACTTCTTTCGGAGAACTAGAATTATTCTCTGTTTTTAGGTGCAATCTTCCACTTCCTGTTACCGCATCTGTCAACTGAAAGGAAATGGCTTCTTTATTTTTTTTGATTTCGAACTCTGTTAATATTTCTAGCTTGTCTCCCGGTTTTATAGGACGTGGATTCCACCAGATTAGAACAGCAGAATCAGGATCGGTTGAAAAATTTTTATTTGTAAAATACTTCCATTCTGTAGGAAATGCTCGTTCCCAATTCACGAATGCAATTTGATCAGGAGGGGTATTTTTATTTCCAGTTAAATGATTTCTTATGCCGATGGTAGTCTCTGGTTGCGATTGATACGTTTCCCAGTAACCGCTCTTATAAGGAGTAAATTTGAATTCATTGGAATATATTTCTTTTTCATTAGCATTATCCGAACAAATTTTAAGCGGAATACTTTCATTATCCTCAGAATCAATATCAATAAGACTTCTAAATCCAACGTCTATGATTTTATTGGTGTTATTAATTGCACCATAAGAAATAATAAAGGATTCACTTCTTGTGGAGTGATTTTTTAGTTCCATAAATATTTCAACATTTGCATTAGGTATTAAGGCTGAAATATGAATTGAACTATCCTCTAAATTCCATTCGGACTTATGATTTTCTAGTTCATGAAATTTAAAAACTTTATTATCATACTTGATACTCAGATAAGAAGAGTTATAAGCATTATGCTCTACTTTTTGTTTTTTGTTTTTTAAAAATGTTTCGACTTTATGAATTTCTTTTTGCGGATAAAAAGTAAAATTTCCAGAGAGAGTTGCATAAACTGGGATTTTGTCAGCGTAAATTGAAAAACTGGGTGAACTCAAATTTTTTTGAGCTTCTACAGCAAAGTCTTGGCTAACCAAGATGAAACTTAATAAAAAATATAGTATTTTAATTTTACTATTCAGGTATTGCAGTAGCTTCATTTTTTACCTTACACCGAAAATATTTTACTGGTGATTCATTTCCTAAATTATCTATTGCTCTATATTCAAGGGAAATTTTTTTCTTATTTCTAGGCACAAGCGGATAATCTCTATAAACTCTCCAAGTCTTGGATCCCAGTTTTCTAAATTCAATTCTAGATACTCCCGAACCAAAATCAAATGCACTTAAACGAATAGATGTATCTGGCTCACATACTTTTCCAAATTTAGAATTTTGTTCTGGTATACTGCTTAGTTCAAGATTTACTGCGGGGGGTTCTGAGTCGACGGTGTATCTAAGATAAATCTCTTGGGAAAGATTTGTAACTTTGTCAGTTGCCAGTATTTTTATTTCTTTTGGTCCGGGACTATCTACAGGCTGATCGATCTTATCCATTGGTAAATATCCTTTTCGATTTAGATTAATAAATATATCTTCTACACCAGAATCACTATCCCTTGCTTGTAAAAAAAGTTTTACCCCAGGCTTATAATAGTAAAAAGAATTTCTTTCAAAAAAAACTCCTTCCAATTGAGCATTCACCTCCGGGCGAGTAATATCTAGAAATATGGTTTCTTTTTTTTCGAATTGAACTTTTCCTTTTTCGTCTAACAGTTTGTATGCGATATTATGAAAACCGGCTCCTAAAATTAGAATATCCGATACTAGTTTTTGTTCCTTTGCGTCATCCACACTTACTAAAATATCTCCTTTAAATTCATTTGCTAATTTTAGATGATAAAGTTTATTGATAAAAATATTTCCTTCTGGACTAACATAACGAACGGATTTTTTTTCTGCGGATTCTATTTTTTCTAATGTTTCTTTTTTTAGTTTTCGTTTTTCTTTTTTTGATTCTTTGAAGGATTCTTTCTCTCGCGCCTTCACTTCGTGCCAAGAGGATTCTGTGAGAATATAAGCTTCGCCTCTTTGTAATAATTCTTCGGAGTTTAAGATGTTTGTAAAAAGTAAACAGGAGATTATCCAAAGTTTCAATGTAGTAATCATTCTATTATTCCCATTGCCTATTTTTTTTCTGTCGTCTTAGTTTTCCACTTTTTAAATTTCCAACGCGAATGCGATAAGGAATTTCTAGACCTTCTAACATAGATTCTAGACTTTTTAATCTTTCTTCTTCTAGCTTCTGGATTTTTTCCAACATCATACAATCATTACCCGCATTACAACATCCACCAACTTTACATTTCTTTTTATATTTATTCAATTCAGGAAAAGTAGACAGTATTTGCCCCTTAGTAAGATGAAGTAACCCCCATTCTTTTATCCCCGGAGAATCAATTAGTATAGTTGTGGGGTTAATTACGATTACACTTGAATTAGTAGTTGTATGTTTTCCTTTTTGAGTAGAGTGGCTAATTTCATTTGTCTTTTGCTCTGAATTACTTGTGATTAGATTAATCAAACTAGATTTTCCTACACCAGAGTTTCCAACTAGGTAAGTGGTCTTATCTTGCAAAGCGGCAAGTAGTTCTTTGATGCTGTTTAAGTCTGTGCAGGTAATTGGAAAAACTTTGTAACCTAGATCCTCGTATTTTTCTTTTCTTTCGTTTAATTTTTCTTCCGTTACCAAATCCTTTTTATTAAAGATGATGATAGGTGTGACATTTGAATGGTAACAAGCGGTGATACTTCGATCAATAAATCCATCTTTTGTTTCCGGTCCAGAAAGAGATGCGATGATGGCTACAAAGTCAACGTTAGCACATAAGATATGTTTGTCGGAGTTGCTACTCTGCCTTGCTAAAACACTACTTCGTTCCCCTTTAGAGAGAATGACCCAGTCCGCCTTTTCGGTAAGTTCATTTTCTGCTTGGATTCTATCTCCCACAACGAATGGATGCCTATCTTCAGATTTACTGAGTCGTAGTTTCCCTTTTAAAGTAGCTCGTTTAAATCCGAGCCTTGGAGAATAAATTTCGTAATAAGCTCCATAAATTTTAGAAACGATAAAATTTTCTTTGACAGTAGAACTTGTTTTTTCTAAATTCATACAGCCTGCACTCTATGAAATTCAATGAAAAAATTAACACATCTGCAGTTGTAACTTTTTTGACTCTGATTCTGATAACTGCCCTTCAGTATACCCTGCTGTTTTTTTATTTCAATCATTTTGGATTTCATCCTACCTTTATTCAATCTGGTATTGAAATTTCTATCATATTTTTATTAAACTTGATTTGGTCATTTGTGAGCCAAATTTATAGAAAGAAAAAAGAGAGACTTAAGTTTGAAATTATCATGCGAGAAGAGCAAGATAGAATTCGAGAAATCGCCTACATTACTACACTTGGAAATTTAAAAAATAATTTATTTCGAATGAATCAAACAGTCCGAATCTGCGAGGCACTCAATGAGTTTCTGGTCGATGTCTTCAAAGTAAAACATTCTAGGATTTATTTATGGTCGGATGAACAGGGAGCATTTCTGCCAATGCCTGCTGTAAAAGACGCAAATCCTTTTTTTGTTTATGATCCTTTTATGCTTTGGCTTACGGATAACGATCAAATTTTAACAAGAGATCATTTTAACAAAGCACCCGGTTATGCAGATATTCGAAATGATGCGATTCGAATACTTGATGCAGCAGAGGCAGAAACGATTATTCCACTTACACTAAACGCAAGTCTTCTTGGAATTTTATTTTTGGCTAAAAAGAAAGATTCGACTCTCATGTCAGCAGAAGAATTAGATAGGTTGTATGAAGTTAAATCTACGTCTGTTATGTCTTTATCAAATGCGATTTTTTATGCAAGGTCAATTGCTCTCACAGAAAATTTGGAAAACAAAGTAAAAGAAAGAACCAAGGCATTGGAAGAAGCACAAGCACAATTAGTAATGTCAGAAAAAATGGCATCTCTCGGTGTGATGGTTGCGGGTATCGCACATGAAATTAATACTCCTGCTGGCGTGATACATGGCTCTGCTGGGAACATGGAGGAAAATCTCCATTATCTGATTGTAAGATTTCCAGAAGCTGTAAAATACTTTCAAGACGAAGAGTTTGCTAAAAAATACATAACCTTCTTAGGAATGATGATAGCTGAGACAAATCGAAATCCACTCGATTCAAAAGATCGTTTCAAACTAAAAAGAGAAATTAGGGATAAAGTATCGAAGAGCGGCTTAGACCCGTTACTCGCTGATGACTTTGCGAGCTTTCTCGTAGAAAAAAACTTTGTAGAGAAACAAGAACTTCTACTCGAAATCGTAAAAGTAGGTGGAAGAGATATTTTAGAACTTTTAAAACGCACAAGTCATTTGAATTTGAATTTAAAAAATATTAACTACGCAATTAAAAATATTGTACGAATTGTGCGAGCATTAAAATACTATTCTCACTTAGACCAAGCAAGTCATGTGGATGCAGACTTGATTGAGGGAATTGAAAATACACTGATTATTTTTCATAATCAAATCAAATTGGGAATTACAGTGGAGCGTGATTTTCAAAAAATTCCACTTGTTCCGTGTAACCTAGACGAACTCAATCAAGTGTGGACAAATATCATTCAGAATGCCATTCACGCGATGAAAGGAAAAGGAACTCTTAAAATTTCTTCCTATCTAGAAGAGCCTTTTGTTTGTATTGAGATCGCGGATAGTGGTTCTGGAATTAAACCAGAAATCCTAGATAGAATTTGGGATCCATTTTTTACCACCAAAGACCAAGGCGAAGGTTCTGGTCTAGGTCTCGGCATCGTCAAAGGCATCGTAGAAAAACACAAAGGAAAAATTTCCGCTACTTCTAAGCCAGGCGAAACTCGGTTTAAGATTCAATTGCCTTACTTGATTTAGGGATTAGAGGATAAAGGTAATTCAATTAGGAAATCAATCTATCACAATGAACGATGAATTAAAACAGCAAAAATTTATTTTATACACCGATGAGAATTGAATAGAATTATTTCTGCCTACCTTGACTTAGCAGAAAATAGAGCCAAACGACAAATAGCCACCACAATGGAAGACTGGGTGAAATTTTTGCATAGTTTCTTAGAATTATCAAACTATAAAATCCTTACTGACAAAGGAAAAGTTTCCATATTAGAAGCAAAACTAAAAGCCGAAAAAGAATTTGAACAATTTAGAATTATCCAAGACGAAAATTATATCTCGGATTTCGACAAAGAAATAAAGCGGATATTGGGGGAAGAGAAAATATGAAGCTATTGAACGCCAAAATGAGATTAGCCGTATAATTGAAGTATACAAAAGATATAAATCATCAAACACTTTCTTTCAGAAGGTTGTAGTTTGGGGAGTTTTTAATATGATTAGAAGAATAGGAATTTTTATAGCCTTAGCAATATTTTTCTTAAATTGCGGGGTATCGAACCAAAAGGATCATTGTCAAAGAAAAATCGCATTAAAGGGAACTGATACGAAAAGCTGTTTTAAAAATATAGGAATGTCAAAATTTTTGCTATCTTTCAGTGAAAATCCGAATGCTGAGAATGATCCGAATGAATTCGGGAATCAGTGGTTTAATTTAGCTTTAGCAAATTGTTTAGCCGCTGTTGAAGCTGAAAAGAATTGCAATAAGAAATCTGAATACATACCAACTATTGGGGAAGGTAATTAGGTAAATACGATGCGGATTACAACCATACAACAAAACCCCGCGTTAAGGATGCGAAGGCGCTGTGTTTGCAACCAAACAAACGGACTCGATTAAGTTTCCTGAGAGGGTAATGAAAATAAGCTACAGCAAAGATGAGGAGAAATCATGCAAAATAAAATTATAGTATTTGAAAGTAAGAGCATTAATCATTTATTTTTTTCCGCGACAATATCCTACTAGATGAATTTGATTTGTCCAAGACATAAAACCTAGTTTAGTTTTAAAAGTGGTACCTATCTGTTCAATACTGCCATCTGGACAACTGTCGTGTAATTTTTTAATAGCTTCTTCTACATAATTTGTATCATACACAAATCCTAAAATAGCAAATTGTTCCGCATCAGCTGTGATTTTTTTGGCAGACTGGTAATCTTGAAAGCTCATCGGATCAGACTGATTAAACTGATGAACGGAGGACATACAATTGAGTATGATCGGCAGACTGAAGAATAAGAGCTTTTTCATTTTACACAGTAACCACTAGCTTTTATAACATATCGTATGAATAAGAAATAGTTCACTGTCTCAAACTTCGAAACAATGCCTTTAATTTTTCCATCTTTGCATTGTTCTAAAAGTTTTTTTGGAGCTTCGTCTAAAAAATCATTATTAAAATTAAATGCTAGGAACACTAGCTTGTCAGTTTGTGCTGTTATCTGCTTTTCTCTTTCTTTTGGTTCAGGCTGAGAATTAATTGCAATCGAATGTAATTGAACACAGTTTACAATCCCTGAGGCTAATACCAATAATGCGATTAATAGAATTTTAAATAATTTATTCAAGACAATCTCCTTCAATGCGAATAATTTCTCCACTTACGACAGGATAGCGGGCTGATTCACGTATGCTCTTTAGGTTCACAATTTTTCCTGACTTACAATGTTGATAGATTACATCTGTAAGATCATCAGCATAGGTACTGTTAAAAGTTTTCCTTCCAGTTACAGGTCCCATGGTTGAGAGTGCTATAGCGAGCTTAACGTATTCAAGTTGGCGAACACCCTCCATATTTGCTTTGGAGTTAGTGGCTAACATACCGGCTTGCGCTATCGCTATGCCTTGTTCAAAATTAAAGCCAGTTTCGCTGACCATGACTTGGAAGTGTTTTTTCTTGGAAATTGTTCCATCTAAATCTCCCATCGTAAATCGATGTGGAAATGCACATTGAATAAGAAATAAAACAGTAAGTAATGTTAAGCGCATGCCTGCTATCTCAGAACGAACATTTGGTTTTGTCAATCCATTCACAAAAAAGGTTGACTCAAAGTTGAAAAAAAATTTCCGTTGAGATAGTAGTTTTTACAAGAGGATCAATCTAAATGCAACCATTCATTCCAGCCACATTTAATCTCGCACTCAATTGGACTGCCGATTTACTATTTCCCGTTTTACTAAAAGCGGTGCAAAATATCAATGAAGTAGTGATTACAGACGAAGACAAAGCAATGCTTAGAAGTTTAAAAAAAGATAGATTGCTATTTTTTACAAATCATCCGACTACGGCTGAGCCGCCTATCGCATACCATATTGCAAACTTGATGGGAACACGTTTTAAATTTATGGCTTCTAGACAAGTGTTTGAATGGAATGGGGGAATGGTTGGAAAAGTCATTTCTGGAATTGGTGCGTTTTCTGTAATTGCTGGGATTCCTGATCGAGATTCTCTCAAAGCGGCAAGAAGTGCGTTAGCCGCTAAAGAAGGCAAATTGGTATTATTCCCAGAGGGAGAACCTACAAGTGGGGAAAATGATAACTTAATGCCATTCCAACCTGGGCTTGCTCAGTTAGGTTTCTGGGGATATGAAGATGCGAAGAAACTGGATCCAAATGCCGATGTAACTATTTTGCCTGGGTTTATGAAATATGTAATTGATGCTACGGAAAGAGAAATTCGAAATGATTTAGAAGATTCAATTCGAAAACTAGAAAAACATTATAGCATTGACCCGGGTCGCAAAAATATGCTTCGTCGGTTTCTCACTGTTGGTCGCTATATGATGGAAGAAGCAGAAAGAGAATACGGAATCAAAGACGGTGACAAACATGATTTTGACTACCGTGTTGGTCGTATTCGTCATGCTATTTTGGATAATTGTGCCGATAGATTTCAAATCAAAGGTTACAAGAGAGACGATGATGCAATTCATAAACTCCGTCACCTATTTGCTGTAATGGAAATGGTTATGATTAAATATCCTGATGATACTCTTCCAAAACTTACTAACCAAGAAATAGAATGGTTCAAACGAGAATGCGTAAAGGCATTTGACTTTATTGCGATTAAGGGTGATTATCTTGCATCCAATCCTACACCGGAACGTTTTTACGAATGGCTTACTCGTTATGAATCATACATATTTGGAAAAATTCCACGCGCTTTAGGTGGGGAAGCTGCTCATTTGCCGCGTAAAGCTTATATAACTTTCAAAAAACCATTTCACTTATCTGAATACTACGGCGAATACAAAACAAAAAAACGGGCTGCGATTGATTCTATGATGGCAAGACTTCGAGTTGACTTGCAGGAATTACTTGATGCATCTATGTATCTTTCTCGTCCGATTGTAAAACCATTTGATACAGAAAGTTTGGTTGACTAGAGGTAATTTCCGTTAACGATTGAATGATGCACAAATTCAGTATCTATCCTTGGGAGAAATCTTTAACTTGATGGCTTTGACACTTGGTTGACTGATTGGGATCTAATGAAAATCTAATCAGTCTCCGGTAGTCTTAAAAAATCAAAAAACACTTGTGTAATTTGAGTTTTCTCCAATTCATGAAATTATGAGAAAGTCCAGTCGAAGAAAAAGAACGCCAGGTTCTAGTTTTGAGCCAGAGCAAGTAGCCGAAGAAGAGTTAAGTGCTCCTCTTGAAGAAGATAGAAAAGTTCCAAGCATCGCAACGGTATCTTACAGTATCAATTGGGATTCGTTAAATACACGTCGTAAAATTACTTCTGATTTACGTGATGAAATTTGTGATTTTTATTATTCAGTTCAAAAACATCCAAAGGATCAAATTCCAAAACTAAAAGAGATGATCGAAGAATATTCGGATATACAAATCTTTTACAATTACTTGGAAAATGTTTATCGGGAAGAAGAAGATTTTGTTAATGCAAACGAAATCGCGAGGCTAACGGCAAAAAAGTTTCCTGATTATATTTTTGGAAAAGTGAGTCAAATAGAGATTTACCTCGACTCAAAAGAATTAGATAAAATTCCAGAACTACTTCAGAATAAATATGACTTTAGACTTTTATATCCTGAAAAAGCAACCTTTCATATTCAGGAAATTTTAGCATTTAACTTTGCACTTGGAAAATACTTTGCATTGCGAACTGAGCCTGACAAAGCCAATCAATATTTAGAAAATATTAAAGGAATCGATGAAGATCATATTTTTGTAAAACAATTACAAAAGTTTATCAATAAAAATTCTGGTCTCAAGTTTTACCAAAAAGTTTTAAACAAACTAAAATAGAACATTGAAAATAATAGGGATAAATAGATTGACCTTGTATATAAATAGTTGAAACCTGAAAAAGAAAAAGGTGTTCTAGGAGATTTACATGAAGCAATTTTTAATTCTATTTATTTCCCTACTTTCTCTGTTTTCCTTACATTCCCAAAATAAACATATTCTGACCGAAGCGGATAAGATTAAATTTCTGCTGAAAGAATTAGACAAACCCGAGGCGAATTTAAAATTTATTCGAAATGGAGAAGAATTTTCTGGGAAAGAAGCCCGAGAGCATATGCAAAAAAAACTAGATTATGCAGGAAGTAAAATTAAAACTGTGGAAGACTTTATAGATAGGATTGCTACGAAATCCTATCTTACCGGCAACAAATACTACGTAAAATTACCTGATGGCAAGAAAATCGAGTCCGCAAAATGGCTCAGAGAAACTTTAAAAAAATTAGATTAATTTTTTAAACCAACGATTGCCAAAAGAATAAGCAGAGTGTACATACAAAAACAAGACTTATATTGCTTTTAGAAAAAACTAGTAGATCTAACAGTTTAATCCTTTTTTAACCAAACATTTTACTTTGATACCTAATGATTCCATTCTATTACAAGAATCCGTATGTTCATTGAGTTTTATCTTTTTTAAGCCATTCTTGTTTAAATTACAAAGAAGGTACAATTTTTGCAAAATATCTTACAAAAATTAATTTAAAATAAAAGAATTACACTTCTTACAATTTCTATTTTATTTATAGAGTGGTAAATAAATAAAGTGTAGTTCAACAGTAATAGGGGGCTCTTTGATGTTAAACAAAAGTAAATTCAAATATCTAGTCCTGTTTATCATGGCGATTCTAATTCCGACCTTGTTAAATGGCCAAGATGCAACAAGTACACCAGCACCGGCACCTGCGCCGACGCTAGATAAAGCGGATACCACTTGGATGATAGTATCTTCTGCATTGGTATTCTTCATGATTCCAGGTTTGGCTTTATTCTATGGCGGTATCGTTAAATCCAAAAACGTTCTTTCTACTATGATGCATAGTTTCATAGCAATTATTGTGTTAACTTTGCAGTGGACTATGTTTGGGTATAGCTTTGCTTTTTCAGGGAGTAACCCTTTCTATGGAGATTTTAGCTTAGCTTTTTTGAAAGGAATTGATTTAGATACACTTGAGGGAACAATTCCGAAATATGTCCATTTCTTATTCCAAGGGATGTTTGCTTTAATTACTCCGGCTCTTATTTCCGGTGCTATCGCTGAGAGAGTAAAACTCTCTGGTTACGTGGTATTTATTTTTCTTTGGGCAACTTTAGTTTATGACCCAGTCGCACATTGGGTTTGGGCTGCGGATGGTTGGTTATTCAAAGACGGTGCTCTTGACTTTGCTGGTGGAACGGTAGTTCACTTAATTTCTGGGATTGCTGGTCTCGCAGCTGCCTTAGTAATTGGTAAACGTAAAGGCGATGCTGCGACTTTAACTCACCCGAATAATATGACTTATACCCTTCTTGGTTCTGGATTATTATGGTTTGGTTGGTTTGGTTTTAATGCGGGTTCTGGTTTGGCTATCAATGGATTAGCTGCTAGAGCCTTTCTTGTAACCTTGATTGCTCCTGCTGCTGCCGGTGCTGCTTGGTTATTGATTGAATGGATTCATACTAAAAAAGCTACTGCTCTTGGTGCTGCATCCGGAATCGTTGCGGGTCTAGTTGTAATTACACCCGCTTCTGGCTTTGTTGGTCCCATGGAAGCAATTATCATGGGATTTATAGTTTCGCCTGTATGTTACGGTGCAATTCTTATGAAAGGTAAACTCGGTTATGATGATACTTTAGATGCTTTTGGTGTTCATGGTGTTGGTGGAGCCTTGGGAGCAATTTTAACTGGAGTATTTGCATTATCATTAGCTGACGGTGTTACTCGTGGTCACCAAATCTGGGTTCAAACTGTAAGTGTTCTTGCAACTGGAGCTTATTCCTTCGTAGTTTCTTATATCCTAGCTTTTCTAATTGAAAAGTCCATTGGATTTAGAATTGATGAAGAGAAAGAAATTGCGGGTCTCGACCAAGAGATTCATGGTGAAAATGGATACGGAATATAAGGAGATAATGTAAATGAAACTAATTGTAGCAATTATTCAACCGCATAAACTAGAAGAAGTAAAGGCGGAACTTACCAAAAATGAGATTTATCGGCTTACTGTAAGTGATGTGCAAGGTTATGGGCAGCAAAAGGGGAAAACCGAAGTATTTAGAGGACATGAATACCAAGTCAATTTGCTTAGAAAAGTTAGATTAGAAATAGCAGTCAATGATGAATTTGTAAAACCTACTGTTGATGCGATTCTAAAGTCTGCCAAAACAGGTGAAGGTAAAATTGGAGATGGAAAAATTTTCATCATGCCAATTGAGGAAGTAATTCGAATTAGAAATGGGGAAAGGGGAACAAGCGCTATCTAGTATTCGCTTTCTCAAAAAAGCCTTGTCCATTGCATTGGACAAGGCTTTTTTTTTGTCCAGCAATTATATTTTTCTTGAAATATGATAGAGCTATCAGTTACTTATACCAAACGCCAAAAGAAAGTTTTCTAAATAGACATTTTGGACAAATTTTACTATTTTGATATGGTATGAAGTGGAATATGTATTTATTAATAAAAGGCGCGGCTCTGAAAAAGCAAAGATTAGTCTTACTTTTTGAGTCATTATACAAGAGGAAAATTTATTCGGTAATTCTATGGAAATGATTGAAAGAGAAAATAATTCCATCCAAATAATAGATGTAATTGGTGAAGTGGATCTTTATAACACCAAAGAAATAAAGGATATGATTGATGAAAAAATCAAACAAGGGAAATACCAAATTATCCTTAATCTTTTAAAAGTTCCATTCATGGATTCATCTGGAATTGGAACGCTTGTTACGGGCATGTATAGGTTAAAAAAATACCAAGGCAGTTTAAAAATCGTAAATATTGTAGGGTCTGTGGCGAAAGTTTTTAAAATGACGGGCATGGATACTCACTTAGAAATTTTTGATAGCGAAGAAGAGGCAGTTAAATCTTTCAAATAAATGTGGTTACTCTTATGAGAGTTATTATTAAAAATTACTTTATATATGCTCTTTTAATTTTATTCGCTTTTTCGTGTGGAATTCTTTCCAATAAAGACAAGGATAAGAAAACTAAACAATACCTCCAGTATCTACTCTTTGGTCTTGTTGACAATGGGGAAAATACTGCGAAGCTATTCTATATTAGTCCCCTTATTAAATCCGGCTCCTCATTAGATCTTGATTTCGTTGTGGAAGCTACATCTGCAAATGTAACCTTGGGTAAGAAGAAATTAGTTTTAGTTCATGGATGGGATTTTAACGATCGTGACAGTAGAGGTTTTACCTTTAGTGAACAGAGAGGTAGGATTATTACCGATAGTTGGGCGGATTTTATTAGTAGCTCTACGTTTGATGGTATTGTTACCACTGCTAATTACGATGTTTACGCATTCGATTACCTCACTTCGAATTCCATTGAGGCAAATGGAAGACGATTTCGCACAAGAATGGATGCTTTATTTGGTTCTGAATCAGGCACTGTAGTTATTGCGGCACATTCTATGGGTGGGCTTATTAGTCGTTTTGCTGTTTATGAAGATACTAGACCTGCTTATCTAAATAGAATCATAACAATGGGAACACCATTTCATGGTTCTCCGTGGGCAAGCCCAGAATACCAAGCAGACAAAGGAACTATAGGAAGTATTGCCGGGTTTATGACAGATACAACCGGGGGAAGAGATTTGGCTTGGGATAATTTTGATGGAAAAATATCCGGAGCGACTAATGCTAAGTTAACCAATATTAATGCAAAGACAGATAGAGATGATTTTTTCTATGCCTATTATGGCTCTGTTAATTCATCTGGAACCAGAGGTGCAGGCGGGTCTGTTCCTGGACTATACTTAGCTTGCCCAGTTTTAGGAAGTAACTTTGCCCCATCTGATTGTATTGTTCCATCTACAAGCGCAAGTTTAAGTGGAAATACGCTCACAGTTCGGGATATTGGAGCCTACGACCATCTGGATTTAAAACTTTATATATCTTCAACTCAAGTAACGTTTTACGGCGATTTGCCTCCTTGATTCGATTTAGTCATATTTACATAGAAGAGGATGCGTATCATTATCCGATCACATCTCAAATCCTTACAAAATATCAAAATTCTATTCAAATAAAAGTCCAGAATTACAAACATATTTTTAATCGTCCGAATCAAAATTTCCAAGAACAAAAGAATTCGGTTAAATTGATATTAGCCGTTAAAAAGGATAATTTTTATTACAAAGGATCTAGCGTTGTAAATGATTACGGATTTGAAAACTTCTATTACAACACTCTAATATTAAATTGTGTTTATAATTGCGAATATTGTTATTTACAAGGAATGTTCAGTTCAGGAAATATTGTAGTCTTCGTAAACGTGGAAGATTATTTTAGAGAAACAGAAAAATTACTAACGGATAAGCCTACTTATCTTTGTATTTCTTATGAAACAGATCTATTAGCAATGGAAGATTTAGTTCCATATACTAGTTCTTGGATTAACTTCGCAAGATTACATCCAAATTTAACAATAGAAATTAGAACTAAAAGTAATAAGTATCATTTAATAAAACACCTCAAACCTTGTGAAAATGTAATCTTAGCGTGGACAATTTCTCCAGATGAAATTGTAAAACGATACGAAAGTAAAACTCCAACCTTAAATCGAAGACTAAGCGATATTCAACTTGCGTTATGCGACGGATGGAGAGTGAGACTTTGTTTTGATCCTATTCTGCATGTAAAAAATTGGAAAGAAATTTACGGAAATTTTGTAGATTTTGCTTTCACCCGGATTAGTGCAGAAAAAATTTTTGATATAAGTTTAGGAACATTTAGGATAAATGCAGATTACCTAAAGAAAATGAAAAAACTAAGACCTGACTCAGATATTCTTTATTATCCGTTTGATAGATCTGGACAATTAAGTATATATCCGGAAGGAAAAGTAATAGAAATTATGGAATTTATGACAAATCGAATTACAAAATTTTATGAGAGGGATAAAGTGTTTCGTACCTAATTGAATTTACAAAGGAAATCAAATAAAAAAAAGTTTACAAATTCCTATCCCTCCAATGTATACTGATTCTATTTAGTCATTGGTACAATAGTAAGGGAAAAATTTTCCACTGAATAATTCATGATTCATTACAGCAAAGAGCAAATACTCGCAGCCAAAAGACAAGTTGTACAAGCACAAGTAAATAGATTTAAAATTACTTACCAAAATTACTTCGAAAGACCTGATACAATCCAAATGGTAAATTATTTTTTTGATAAAATATACAACCTTGATGCGAAAGCTGAATGGGTAGATTTAGCAATAAGCTCATTCGATAAAATCAAAAGTATGATAAAAGACCAAACTAGAGAAAGTATGGAGCGTTTGATTGATTTGAATAACTTGACTGATAAATTGGATACTCAGATGGCATACTTGATATTAGAAAAAAAATGGGAAGTGGGAACAGATTTAACACAAAAACAATACAATCAATATTTTATTGAACTAGATCATGCAGAAGAACGTTTTAAACAATTAGAAATCGTACTACTTAATTTACGTCAATTCTATGAGCTTGCTCATAGACCAATCAATGCGATGCTTATAAAACCTGCTCGATTTATGGCTAAGATTTTAGGCATACACCCATTATTCGCAACAATAGAAGAAGGGTATCATGCTTGTTTGCCGGTAAATCATGATTTATTTGAATCTTTTTTTGCTGAAGTAGATAAAACGGAGCACGAGTTCTTGCGAACTTGTTTTCCTAATTTTGGGAAATAATATGATACGTAACGAATCTCAACAAAAATCAAAACGTCGAAAAGGAAATAAACATTCAGAAGAAAAAGATACTAGCGATAGATGGCTATTGACTTATGCAGATATGATAACATTACTTTTAGGACTTTTTATAGTAATGTATTCTATCTCAACTGTAGACGCTGGTAAGTTAAAGAGTGTATCTGCTGTTATCCGCGGTGGATTTGGTTTGGATGAAGGCGGAGATTCCCTCGTACTAGACGGATCGTCTGGAATCATTAAGGATAAAGACTTAGTTCCTAAATCTCAGATTTATAGACTATGGGAAAGATTTCAATACAGCGTTAAAAAGCTATTAATCTCGGATAAAGTTCTGATTGATTTACAGAATAACGAAGAATTAACCCTAACCCTTCCCGCTTCTTCCCTTGGAGAGGGTAATATTAAATTGTCGAAAGAATCAGATGAGTTATTTGTAAAATTAGCAGAGGTAACAAAGGATTTGAATATTGAAATTATTCTTCGTGTTCAGATTCCTTATTTAGAAACAATTGAAAATAAAAAAGATTTAAATAATTGGGCTTATAATTCTTATCGTGCTTCGGTTATGGCAAAATTTTTAAGTGAAAAATATGGAATTCCAGAATCCAGAATTGCAGTGCAAGGACTTTCTGGTTTCAGAAAGAACTCTGCTGCTGAAACTCCAGAAGAAGCGGCAAACCAAGAAAGAATTGAAATCATGATACGTAAACGTTAGTAGGAACTCATAATGAAACAAAATATTTTTCTAATTACAGTTTTATTTTTATCCTTTTGCCAAAAACCGAAAGAAACAGAGCTAAATGACCCAGAATGGAGAAAAGAATCCTTAGAAATTTCATATAAGATATGTTCGAAATTAGGATCTTGTGTTGTGGACGATTTTACAAAGCTGAAAAAGGGCTTACAAAACTACTCGAAGGCAGAGATAAAACCAGAAAAATGCAATGAGAAACATAAAAAAAGCAGGGTTTTTTTATTAAAAGGATCTGATCCACTAAAAATCAAGGAGACCGCTCGCGCATGTTTTACTGAATTTGAAAAATTATCCTGCGAGGAAATTCGATCTGGTGGAATTAATAAAATTATCCCCTGCGAAAATATGAAAAAAATTCAACAGGGAATAACTTTCTAATTTATTTACTTAAGGAATTTAATTCTTCCCGTAGAAGTTTTTCACTTCTCATCGAGTAAGCTACAATTTTTTTCTTATTTCCCTTATCATTCTTAATTGCAAAAATTTCTTTTACCATTTTGAATTTTCTTCTAATGTGGTTAATTGCAGGGAGAGATGTTTTGAATTTTTTAGCGAGATCTCTATCCACTAATTTCTTATCTAAATCAAAAATTTCTTCAATCTCTTGAACTGTCCAAGTTTTTTTAGGTAAAGAACCTGGTTTCTTAAAATTAAACTCTTGGATTCTTTGCAAATTTCTTTGTCTACTACCTAAAGATTTTTTCTTTCTCCAATACGGATCTCTATTTCTAGCATAAGAAATGTCTTCATAAGTATAATTGGTCTTAGCCAACCACTCAGATGTTATAGTTGCTTTTTTTCCTGGAGGCAACTTGCTGTTAATTGAGAAAGCAATGTACTGTTCTGGAGTTTTTGCGGAAAGTAATTTACTTCTTTCAGAAGTGATTTTTGCTAACGAAAGTTTCATTCTATCATTCACCTTATTATTTTAAATAGTATTGCTGATACTTTAGACCAACTATAAGTCTAACGTCGACAATAAAAATTTCCTACTTAAGTTTTTTAAAAATAAATTTATTATGGGAGGAGCATCGTTCTGTATGCTAGTAGAATTTCGGGCATAAGCTTAATAGGAAACCCCTTGTTATTCACAGCGCAACCTTCTGACCTAGAGCTTGCGCGTATCGTTCCATCTTTATCTTGTATTTCCTGCCAATAAATAATACGTAGAGACGTTAGTTCTATTAGCCATGTCTTAACAAATAATTCTTCAAATAAAAAAGATGGTCTTGCAAATTGCACTATTGATTTATATAAAACGAAAATTAAATCTAGATTTCTAAAAACATTCACATCAGAAAAAAGTTTTCTTCTAAAATCCCATCTTCCAATTTCAAAATAATTCGCATATACTGCGTTATTTACGTGCTGAAATGAATCAATCTCATAAGGTCTAACTTCTATTTGAATTGTGTGGTGAGGCAAAGAATCATTAACCGGACTTTCTTTTTCGGATTTAAGCAAAGGGGTATTAGAGTAATGGTTTTGTCCAAATTTTTGTGCAAACTCTTGTGTTTTATTTATTTGCGATTTATTTTTTGTAAAATAAGCCCAATAAGCATCTGCCTCAAAACAAAGACTTCCATCTTCTCGAAATATTTCCTGACGTAAAACTCCTCGCACTTTTTTAGTTTGAATTTGTTTACTTCTAACTGTGAGCTTTTCCGGATAACGCACTTGTTGTTTATAATTGCAAACATACTTATACAAAATCATTTCTACATTTGCTTCATGCACTGCGTGAATGGGGAAATTTTGCTCATTCATCATACTCACTCTTGCTTCTTCTAGGTAACGTAGATAATTTGCGTTATTGATATGAAGGCTGGAATCCAATTCAGAATGTCTTGTATTGAGTTGGAATTCGTAGGTTTTCATTACATATTTCTTCGGTATTGACCACCGACTTCGTAGAGTGCTTGTGTCATTTGTCCTAATGATAAATATCTACTAACATCCATTAGCCGCTCGAATAGATTTTCATTTTGAATGGCAGATTTTTTGAGAGAAAGAATTTTTTCATTAGAAATACTAGACTTCGCTTTATGTAAGTTTTCAATATTTGTAATCTGTAAATCACGCTCTTCTTTGGTCGAACGAATTACTTCTTCTGGAATTATTGTAGGAGAGCCTTTGCTATTTAAAAAAGTATTTACTCCAATGATTGGAAATTCACCGGAATGTTTTAAATGTTCATAGTGAAGGGACTCGTCTTGGATTTTATTTCTTTGGTACATCGTCTCCATTGCACCCAAAACTCCACCGCGCTCGGAAATGCGAATGAATTCCAACATGACTCTTTCTTCTACTAAGTCAGTCAACTCTTCGATGATAAAACTTCCTTGTAGCGGATTCTCATTCTTAGCCAATCCCATTTCTCGGTTGATGATAAGTTGAATTGCCATTGCACGACGAACCGAATCTTCTGTGGGAGTAGTAATTGCTTCGTCGAAAGCGTTTGTATGAAGAGAATTACAATTATCATAAAGAGCGGTTAATGCTTGTAAGGTAGTGCGAATATCGTTGAATTCAATTTCCTGTGCATGTAAAGATCTACCAGAAGTTTGGATATGATACTTTAAAAGTTGGCTACGAAGAGAGCCTTTGTATTTATACTTGATAGCTTTTGCCCAAACACGTCTTGCCACGCGACCCATTACGCTGTATTCAGGATCCATTCCGTTGGAAAAGAAAAAAGATAAGTTAGGCGCAAAGTCGTCAATCTTCATCCCACGAGACAAATAGTATTCGATATATGTAAATCCATTCGAAAGAGTCAGTGCGAGTTGTGTAATCGGATTTGCACCTGCTTCGGCAATATGATAACCAGAAATAGAGACAGAGTAAAAATTTCGCACTTTGTTGTGAATGAAATACTCCTGAATATCCCCCATAAGTTTTAGTGCAAACTCAGTAGAAAAGATACAAGTATTTTGCGCTTGGTCTTCTTTTAGAATATCTGCTTGAACAGTTCCACGCACTTTAGACATTGCATCTGCTTTTATCTTTTCGTAAATTTCTTTAGGTAGAACTTGATCTCCGGTAGCGCCTAACAACAATAAACCCAAACCATTGTGATGTTCGGGTAAATCACCTGCGTATTTAGGTTGACCTACCGAATTACTCGCGTAAATAATTTGGATTTTCTTTTCTACTTCTTCTACTAAACCATTTTCTCGAATATAGAGTTCACATTGTTGGTCGATGATTGCATTCATAAAAAAAGCAAGTAACATCGGAGCTGGACCATTGATCGTCATCGAAACAGAAGCAGATGGTTTACATAAATCAAAACCAGAATAGAGTTTTTTAATATCGTCGAGGGAAGCAATGGACACACCGGAGTTTCCGATTTTTCCGTAAATATCCATTCGTTTATCTGGATTTTCTCCATACAAAGTCACTGAATCGAAAGCTGTAGAGAGGCGAATCGTGTTTTGCCCCTTGGTGATATAATGAAAACGTTTGTTCGTTCTCTCCGGTCCACCTTCTCCTGCAAACATACGAGTTGGATCTTCTTCGGAGCGTTTGAAAGGATAAACTCCTGCGGTAAATGGGAATTCACCCGGAACATTTTCTTGTAAATTCCATCTCAGAATATCACCCCAGTCCTTGAAACGGGGTAAAGAAATTTTGGGAATGTCCAATTCAGACAGAGACTTTGTAAAATTCGCAACTTTGATTTCTTTGTCGCGGACTTTGTAGGTGAAGTATTCTGATTTGTAGTTTGAAGTTTTTGTTTCCCAGTTTTCTAAAATGCTTTTACATTCAGGATGAAGTTTTGTTTCCAAAGATTGATACAGTTTTAAAAGCTCCCCAATTCCGAAAGAAACAAATTCATTACTTTCTATGGAAATATGTTTGTGAAAAGATAAATCATTCGATGAAGTTTTAGATTTGATTTCGGGATAAAGTAACTCAATTGAGCCTCTCAATTGATACATTTTACTAGCAATTTCGGATTGTTCTTGGGTAAACTCTTTGTAATCCGCAACTTCTTTTGCGATTTCCGAAAGATACCTAGTTCTAGTTTGGGGAACAATACTTAGAGAAAAATTCTTTGTATCTGATTTAGATTTGATTTCAGAAAATGTTTTAGATAAAAACGTTTGGTTTAATTTTTCTTCAATCTTACCAAGCACTGCCAAGTAAAAACGATTCATTCCTGCATCATTGAATTGAGAAGCAATGGTTCCATAAACTGGCATGGATTCAATTTTTTCATCAAAACGTTTGTGATTTCTTTGGTATTGTTTTGCAACTGATCTAAGTGCGTCTTCTGCACCAAATCGATCAAACTTGTTAATAACAACTAAGTCTGCAAAGTCTAACATATCAATTTTTTCTAATTGAGTTGCCGCTCCAAATTCAGGAGTCATCGCATAAATGCTAATATCCGCAATTTCGGTAATCATAGAATCTGACTGTCCAATTCCAGCTGTTTCAATAAAAATCAAATCAAAGTAAGAATTACGAACCAACTTTACAATTTCAGATATATGTTTGTTTACAGAAAGATTTGCTTCTCTCGTAGCAAGAGAGCGCATAAAAATATTCGGATGATGAATCGAATTCATACGAATTCTATCTCCGAGTAGTGCTCCCCCTGTCTTTTTTTTGCTTGGATCTATGGAGATAATAGCGATTTGTTTCTCAGGAAAATCATTTATAAAACGACGAATGAGTTCATCTGTGATAGAAGATTTCCCAGCTCCGCCTGTTCCAGTTAAACCGATCACAGGAGTAGTGGAATTTTCTTTGAGATGTAATTTATTTTGTAAATCAAAAGGAATTTCTAGTGAGTTATCCAATAAAGATATAGCTTTTCCTAAAAGAATTTCTTTGTCTAGCGGATAATCTTTCGTATCTCCAAGATGCCCGTTGGGAAAGTCAGATTTTTCCAATAAATCATTGATCATTCCTTGTAGACCCATTGCACGTCCATCGTCTGGGGAATAAATACGTGTTATCCCATAGGAATGGAGTTCTACAATCTCAGAAGGAAGAATCGTGCCGCCGCCTCCACCAAAAATACGAATATGTCCACAATGTTTTTCTTTTAGCAAGTCAAACATGTATTTGAAAAATTCGATATGCCCACCTTGGTAAGAGGTAATCGCAATTGCCTGCACATCTTCTTGGATCGCACAATCTACAATCTCTTTTGCAGACCTGTTGTGACCTAAATGAATTACTTCGGCGCCACTTGCTTGTAAAATTCGACGCATCACATTGATACTGGCATCGTGTCCATCGAACAAGGAAGTAGAAGTTACAATTCGAATTTTATGTTTGGATTGGTAAATTGGAGAAGAAGACATCAGCTTTTAAATAAATCTTTCATTGCGTCTTTTGCAGTCGCTTGAATATAATCTTCTTTTTCGATTAAGATTAATTTTAAATTCATATCTTGGATTCGATTCAAAATTTTTTTTGCATCATCAAGACCTTTTAAGTTGGTTGTTACATATTTGAAAGTGGTTTTGCAACCAGGACATTCTTTATCTTTGAGATAATTTAAACCAAGTTGTTTACAATTGGCACAAGAGCCATAGAGATCATCAATTAAAAGCAGATGTTTTTTGATTTCGATTGGATCTAAAGAGGTCCAGACACGAACGAAAGATTTTTTATCTGCCATAAAAATAAGAATCAAAATTTATTTAACTACTGTCAATAGAAAATACTAAGAAATAAAATTATTTTTAAAATGATTCCCTTAATTTTTCTATCAGATTTGTCAATCCTCAAACTGAAAATTTTAAAATTTTTTGTAATAAAATTTTTCATTTTTATAAAACTCTAAAATCATTGGGTAAATTGTAAAAATAATTATATTAGTACATTAGAATGTACTAATATAATTATAAATCATATTATTAAAATATAATTTTACTTTTCTAAACTGTACCATTGACAAAAAAAAATAAAAATTTTTATGGACAAACAGATGAATAATACTCGAAACATTTTTTATTTTTAAGTACACTTTTTTCTTAAAAAAATCATTTTACTGTTTATGAATTTCGATACTTTGAATATGTTGTTTTACAGCAATGAGTGTTTTAAGAGAGGGAAATTTGGAATCTATCTGGCCTAAGATCTTGGATGAAGTTTCAAAACAAATTCCCGCGATGTACTTTGACCCTTTTATATCTCCACTCTCTTTTGTAGAGTGCAAAGAAGATAATTTGGTTATTAAAGCACCTTCTATTACAATCAAAAATCACGTAGAAAAAAAATATCAATCTGTGATTGCAGATGCGGCAGAAAAAGTTGGTGGCTTCAAACTTAGAATTCAGATTCATACTGATTCCAATGATACACCGATTTCAAATTTCATTGATACAAAGTTCAAAGAAGACTCTTTTCCATTTAATCCTGATTACACTATGGACAAGTTTGTAATTGGCGATTGCAATCGAATGGCTTTTATGGCTTGCAAAGATGCAATTGAACACCCAGGAACTCAAAATCCAATCTATATTCACGGAAAAGTAAGTGTGGGTAAGACGTATTTGCTGCATGCTATTGGAAATGCTCTTACGCAAATGTATCCAAACAAACCGATAAAATATATCTCTATTTCTGATTTTCTTTCTGAATTCGTTTTTACAGTTCAAAATAGACAGTTGATGGATGCATTTAAATTAAAATATCAATCTTACCAAGCACTCATCATTGATGATATTCAAAACCTCAATAGCAGTGCAGAAAAAACACAAGAGGAGTTCTTTGCTATTTTTAATTACCTATTCGATCGCAAAAGACAGATTATCCTCGCTGCCGATCGCCCCATTAGTGAGCTACCGATTAACGAAAAGCTTAAGTCTCGTTTTATCACAGGTTGCCAAGTAGAAATACAAGCACCAGACGAAACTGTTAGAATTGGAATTTTAAAACAGAAATCAAAAGAAGCAAATTTACAATTAACTGATTCATCTATTCAGTTTATTTCGGATAATTTTCAAACTGACACCAGGGCTCTATTCGGTTGTTTGAATGATATTCAGCTTTACAAGAAGACATTTTCTTTACTGTTTGTGAGCGATGAAAAAGTAAAAGAAATCCTAGAAAACAGACTTCATAAAATCAAAGACCTAGGTGTAAACCACGAAAAGATCATAGATACAGTTTGCGAACGTTATACGCAACATAAGAAGGATATTCTAAGTAAAAGCCGTAAGGCTGAGTATATTATTCCGCGTCATATCTGCATGTATTTACTATTCGAAGTTTGTAATATGAATAAAACTGTTATCGGACGAGTCTTCAATACGAAACATACTACTGTTATTAGTGCGATAAATCGAGTCAAAGAAATGATGAAAGAAGATCTTAGTTTTAAGAAATCAGTTCTTTCGATTAAATCTCAGTTTGAGTATAAATAATACTGCACCTTTTATCCGTGTCCATCGATGTTCATAGCCTTGCGCGTGGTAATCGTTTAGACTTTCCTTAACTTGGTTTACACAAGCTAGATTGGTTTCCGGTACAGAAAATTTTTTTAGACAGGATTAACAAGATTTACAGGATAAAGAAACCGAAACCCAATCTGTTCTGAGTATAGATCCGACTAGTCAAATGATTATGCCTCCAAATTATTCATTTTTAATTCTGTCTTTCTGCATAATATTCTGTTTAAATTCCTGTCAATCTTCGCAGACTAGATCGAATGAAATAAAAAAAACTTTTAGAACCTCGGTTATTCCATTTATAAATAAACAAAAATTAAAGGATGAATCTCTCGGTGTAATTTTAGCCTCAGTCGCCATAACAACTCTTGGGTTTTCTCAAAACTTTCGGTATGTAGATGAAGAATTTGAAAAGTATTATATTTACAATTCTTTACAACTTGCTCAGAGCATTGGTGATGTTGAGTTTGAAAAATTAGTAAAAGATATAATTTCCATTCATGAAAAAGAAAATCCGGGAATTGATACTTATATCAGTGGATATTATTTTCAAAGAGATAAAAAAGTTTTCGTTTCCGTAAAAATCATACAAAGAAATAAAATTAAATCTGAATTTCAAGTGGAAGCTAAAGAAAATTCTGTAGAGTTAATTCAAAATCTATCTGAAAAAATTCTTACAACTCTCGAGCCCGAAAACAAAGAAGGATTCGATAAACTAACTTCCGGTTTTGAACTTACTAGAAACTATGAAGCTCTAAAACTCTATCTAGAAGGGAAAGAAGAAAAACGAAAGAAAACTATTTACGGGTATATGAATGCTATCCGCAAGTTCAAAGCTTCTCAAATGAAAGACGGATTATACATACTTCCGCTAAATGAAATCATTCATACCTTAACACAAATTTCTTCTGACTTGTTGGAGCTAACTAAACAGGAAAAGATCATCAATAATTCTAAGGTTATATCAGATGCCAACTCTCAAATAAGACGAAATGTAGAAATTTTACAAACGTCTATTTCCATCTACGAAAATGCAAAGAAAGAAAGACCAGATGAATACAAACAAATTCAAACTATTTATGAAAATTCTCCTTATAAAAAACAATATGAATTAAAAGCCAGTTTGTTCAAAAACCAAATGGAATTACTTTTGCTTCGCTGGGAAGAAGAAAAATTTAATACAGAGAGTATTATAAAAGGTCAAATTAAAAGAACTAATAGCGGTTACACTCCATTACTTGTAACAGAATTTTTTCAAACTCTCACCGACTCTAGAATCAATATGAATGACATTCTCCGATCTCTTATACAATATTCTAAAGATCATCCTGATAGTCGTTATTATATTCACTACTTCAAAAATTTCACTCGACTTATGAAAACAATGAATAAATTCGATTATATGAAATTAAATCCAGAAACTAACTTCTCTTATCATCAACTTCACCAGGAATATATTTTTTATGTTCGAGAATATTTAGACGTTATGCGAAATGGACTTTAGATTTTCTTTCTATTTTATGTTTTTGTGGCTGGAGAGTAATGTCAGTAATCGCTAGAGTATTTTTTTGAGTTAAAATCACCTCCACGGTATCGGCGATACTTTCCGGAAGTAGATAGGAGTCTGGATCGGAATTTTCTTTAATCGAAAGGTCATTATAAAAATTTGTTTTTGTAACATCTGGATGAATATTACAAACTTTAACACCTGACTTTCGCACTTCTTCGAAAAGAGATTCACCAAATTGAGTTAAACCAGCCTTAGCCGCAGAATAGGCAGATGCAAGTGGGGAAGATTTTTTAGCAGTGATGGAAGAAATATTTATAATAGTTCCCTGGTTCGATTTAATTTGCCTTAAAAGAAGTCTTGTAAGTAAAATAGGAGCGGTGAGGTTAACTTGGATTATCTCTTCCAATTTTAAGTAGTCAAGTTCTTCATGAAGTCCAATTAATCCAAAACCGGCATTATTGATTAATAGATGAATATTTTTATCAGACTTTTGAATTTCGTCCATTTTTTTTCGCAGGTATTTTGCATCGCGCAAATCAGATTCAATGAATTGAAAATTAGGATTTTGCTTTAACACAGTAGGCTCTTTTCTGGATAAACCATAAACTTGATAACCTAGTTTTAGAACTTTTTCAGCGATTGCAAAACCGATCCCTGAACTAACTCCCGTGATAATGGCTGACTTCATGGAAATAGATTTTAGAATCTACTGCACTGGTCAATTAAGTAATTCGTGCCTAAATTCTTTTTGCCACTTGTAGATGATTTAATCCTCATAAAAATTTGAACAGATCGTTAACCTATTATTAAAAAAGTCTTAAATTTTTCGCACCAAATGAAAATTTTTCTGCCTAGTAATAGTATGATAAAGTTTCAAAATAAAAAAACATTTCGATTCAATCAACTCGGAGAAAGCGAGAAAACTATTTCGACTCTCCTTGTGCCCGCGCATTTGCTCGAAGATTTGAAAAGGAAAACGAAAGAAAATGGAAATAGCCTTATCATTTATCTTCGAAATCTTCTACGGATGTACCGAATCGTTACTCATTCTGGAATGATTCTGCCGCCCAAGAAAATTAAGACTGAATACCAAGAGGAAGGTCTTGATTTGAAACGAGTTAACTTTCGTGTCGGAAACGCAGACTGGATAGAACTCGGGGAACTGGCTCTTGCTTTTGGAAAATCTCGCTGCTGGATGTTTACCTTCTTACTTGAACTGGATATTTTAGGATTTTGGGATATTTTATCAGAGTCGGGGTTAAGCAACGCAGTTCCTACCAAAAATAAGTTACAACTACGAGTTTCTCTCTCATTAAGGCGGGTTTCACAGGACTTTGCACGGAGTTACTACGTTAGAGTATAGCAAAAATACTAAAAAACACTTACATCGGCAAAATAGGACTAGAGAAAAAAAGGCATTTTAATCCAATATTGCCAAAATATTTTCCAAAACCTGCAAAATAATCGAAGTAATACTTGATTTTTCAACTTTCGAGAAAGAATCCATGAACTAGCTTTTGAACCTAATAAACAGTTTTTGACACAAAATTCTCATTTTTTCACTTTACAAGTTATGTCTCATTAGAATAATGTGACATAATATAAATAAAAGGCAGCAAAACCGTGGGAAATATTGCAGAGAAACTATCACCAAAAAACCAATCCATAGAATTCAATAAACCGACTTTATCCAAAGAAGAGCTTGTCACAGTCCTAGATTGTCTAGTTGACGATATGCTTTCTTCTGGCGTAATCACGGACAGATTCGAAAAAGATTTCAAATCTACGTTCAAATTGCGAAATGTAATTTCTGCAAACAGCCTTACGTCTGCCTATCACTTGGCACTACTTGCGTTAGGCGTAACAGATAACGATCCAGTTTTACTTTCGACTTATGCTCCTCATGCTGCTCTTGATGCAATTCTAATGCTTCGCGCAAAACCAGTATTAGTCGATCTCGGCAAATCCTCTTTTCATATGGATGTCGAAGAATTCAATCATCGAGTAGAAGAATTTTCTCCGAAAGCAATTTTAATTGACCACGCCTTTGGATGTTTATTCGATCTAAAAAAATACAATGTAAAAGAAATTCCTGTAATCGAAGATTACTCTGAAGCGATAGGCGCTGACTCGGAAGATATTCCAGTTAGTAAACAAGGAACTATTTCAATTTGTGGGATGTTACCAAACCATGTAATCACAACTGGGAACGGTGCAATCCTAATTACCCCCACTGATACTCTCGCTGAAAATATTCGCTCTTTAAAATTAGGACATAACGAAAAAAGAGAATCAGATAAACCTAAATTCGATTATAATTTACTCGATTTCCAAGCTGCAATTGGAATTGAACAAATTTCTAAACTGGGTGTAATCATTGAGCGTAAGAAAAAAATTGCTCAAATCTACCTACAATCAGTATTATCCGCTTCGCATGAAACTTTTTTCAAACATGCAAGCCAGGATCAATTTAACCGTTTTCCAATTATCATTTCTAAACCTTATGAAGAAGTAGAAAGGTATTTTAAATCCTTACAAATTGGAACACAAAAAACAATTTCACTACCATTGCATAGAATTCTAAAAGCGAATAACGGAGATTTTGCGAACGCGGAAAGGCTTTATCAAAGAGGTCATTGTATTCCTATTTATCCTAACCTTACAAAGGATAATGTAAATCGGATTGCAAACTCCATTAAGGGTATTTATTAATCGTTTTTATAAATTTCTTTGGATTGCTTCTACTGCGTCTTTTGCTACAACTAGACTGCTGTTAAAAAGTTCGCGGTAGATTTTGATTGCTTCGATTTTATTTCCTTTTTTCAACTGCTCAATAATTCTTGGATTAATTTCAGAAGTTTCCTCTAGATAGGAGATATTGAATTTTTTGTAAAGAAATTCAATTTTCTCTTCTAACTCAACGACTTTTGCTTTTAAGATTTCTAGTTCAGACATTGGATTTTCCTCTTTAGGTTCTATTAATCCTAGTTAAAAACTAATAATTGTCAAGTCGTAAGATTATTAGAGATGACAAAATAATCCCTATTCTATTCAATAAATCCTATCTATTCTGGAGAGCAGAATGAATATCGAAACAAACTTAGACAATATCAAACAAATGAAATCGGAGCGGTTTGCCAATATCACTCCCGTGCCGGATATATTTCGAGACAATAAACTTGGAATAAAAAAAGATAAATCCTATTCTATCATAAATCCAACCACAATTACAGGCATATCTTCTTTTGAAAATAAACCGATTCAAATTGAGCTTACACCTTGTTTAACGCAAATACCTAGAATGACTTACAACGAAAAATCGCTGTCTATTTCTCCAGAATTAACAATCAAGGGTCAGCATAATATTCAACTAGGTGAAATTAAAATCATTGAACATCCAATTTCTTTTATGACCGCGCTTAATATCAATTTGGACTTTCAAGTATCAGAGCCAAGTTTTCCTACTTTCGATTATTGCAACAAACCTTATATAGACGCCTTATTTGGTAATCTAAAAGTAGTAGATGATGCAAAATTTTTTACAGTCAAACACCCATTTGCCGGAATATTCGATAAAGGATATTTTATAATCGAACCAGACGAAGGGGAAAAATCTCTATTAGTCGATCACCAAGTAAGTTATCCGGGTACATCTATTGGCAATACTCGAATTCAAGTGGAAATTACACCTGATTTTTATACCTTTTTATGCGAAGCAAGAACACCTGCATTTCGTCCCAAAGAAGAAACTGTAAAAAATTTTGAAATCGTAAAAAATAAACTAATCAAGGATTATCCGATTACTGTGGAAAATGTTTTATTCGTAGATGAGGATACTTATTATAATCCGCGTTCAAAATTTGACTTCAACGGGATAAATTATGAATTTATGATGCACGAACTCATCGACATCATCGCTTTTTTAAAGTTTGTTGATATAAAATATTCAGGAAAATTTGTAGGGCGTCTTACCACATTTTTATTCGATCATCATAAACAAATTGACGCTGCCAATTTTATATGTAGTAATGAAATGGAAAAAATTGGAATTGTTTACTAACTAGCCATGCACCTTAAATTATTCAACTTCAAATCAGAGTTAATGGAATACATTACAGAGCGTAAAACAATTCCACTTGATTTTTACAATAGTAGAGGACAAGTTTTAATTTATCAAAAAGAAAATGCAACGCATGAAGAAATAGAAAGGTTGTTTGGATTTATCAAACAAGGGATTTATTATAACGAAGAGGAGTATAGAAACATTATCCCCGAAGATAAACCAAAAGAGAAAAAAATAAAAACTCCGTATACAAATTCAAAACTGATCTCAGATGAAATTGCCCACCTACTTTGCGAAGAAACATCAGAGTTATTTTTAAGGTTAAAAGAATCAGCCTTAACTTCGTACCATGTGCGGAAAACAGGAAGTAAACTCGCGGACGCGATGAGGGAATTTACACAAAATCAAAATGCCATTCGAGGCTCCATTAATATACTAGAAGTTTTACAAAATAAATCACTAGATTATGAAATCGAAATTGCTGTTAAAAGAGCCGTGATCGCTATGGCTTTAAAAATTCGAGGTATGTATTACCAAAACATTCGTGACCAAGGTGTGATGCATGAGCTTGTTTACAATATCATGATGAGTGCTTTACTTTGCGATATTGGTTTCTTGCGAATGGCTCATCCTAAAACTCGCGAATTGACAAAAATGAAAATGGATTATATCAGGTATCATCCTATCATGTCCTATCTTATGGTTGCGCATACCGATGACTTAAATCCTGCCATCAAAAGAAATATTCTATGTCATCATAGACCTTTACGAGAAGATAAGCCTAACAACAATTATCCGAAGATGGACTATCTGGTTGAAAAATTAAATGCACATTCCAAACAATTCGAGTGGACTTCTAAGCAAGCAATTTCTATAGATATTCAAGGGCAGTTAAAACTTTTAAAAGAGGATACGTCTTATTACGATGAGGATGCGAATATTTTAGCAATCGCTTCTGAATTTTCTTCACTAACTACAAAAGTTCCCTGGAGAAATGCGTTTGATCCAATTCGGGCTGTGCGGATGATTATAAATAACTCCTTATTCACCTATATGCCGCGAATTGTGAGAGATTTTTTAGATCATACTGCGATTAGCCTCTGTGAAAATAAAACAATTCTTTCAGAAGGAGATTTTATTATTCTACAAGTAGTGAATAATGACGCGAAATCGCTTTATGAAGCTTGCAGAATTACAGAGCATGAGAATTTTCAAAGTAAGCCAGTTGTTGAACGCTGCGGAAATATTGATATTATTGTAGAAAAATCTCCTAAACTGCGGATATCTGGGTTTGACCTCGACCCACTTCGAACTATTTTGCGACCCGCCCAATATGATTTAAATAAAGATTTATCTCGCAATATCATTTACGCCGTTGATAAACAATACGATCCCGAGTTGCATGAAATTCTTTCTCATAAAATGGAAACGCTGTAATTCTTAATAAAAAATTTATTTACGAATTTCTTCCACTCCCTAGATTGTTTTTCAATATGGTACTATCATGAGACTTTTTTTAATTTCTATTTTGCTTTTTGTATTTCAAATTGCATCTCAGTCTATCGGAGAAAATTATTTTCTAAATGAAAAAACATCTCTTCGTGGTCGTGCTTTCGAAAAAAACCAAGACATCATTGCAAAACTTTATCCAACTGATGAAGTCGAACTTTTACTTCTGGAAGAAAATCTTGCTGCCACTAAAAAAGAAGATGAGTTTTGGGCAAAGGTTAAATTCGAAAACAAGGAAGGGTATGTGTTATTCAAATATCTTCAAAAAGAAAAACCTATATTAACTAAGCCAATTATCAGAGAGCGATTTATTCCTATAAAATATTTCACAACAGCAAGTAGTCTTTATATGCGTGAGTCGCCATACCGAGAAGGAGAAATCATTACAAGCCTATCGCAGAACTCAGAATTAACAGTTAATAAATTCAGTGAGAATGATGATTTAATTGATGGAATTTCCGCCAAATGGGCATTTGTTAGAGCAAGTTCCGGGGTAGAAGGTTGGGTTTTTGCAGGTTACATTTCTGAATCAAAAAAAGATATAGCTGAAGAAGAAGACCAGAATCATATTTTATTTGGGACCACTAAATATGTTAGGACGAAATACCTCCAACTCAGAAATGAACCAAGTAAATATGGAACGATCGTATATATCGCGGCTAACGGTTCAGTATTAAAAGTATTAGATAGACGAAAAGAATTCGAAAGCATCGGACGATTACGCTCTATTTGGGTAAAAGTAGAACAGGATGGAACAAGTGGCTGGGTGTTCGGTGGATTTCTAAGCGATAAAAAAACTTCTACAGTAATAGCGGATACTTTAGATAAAACTTTTTTATATCCACTTGATTCCGGTGTAGGGCTTAACTACGTCTCCAGTTCGTATGGAACTAGGATTGACCCAGTCACAAAAAAACCTGGTTCCAATCATACAGGAGTTGATTTATATGCTTACACAGGAACAGGAACTCCGATTTATGCGGCTGGAGATGGAACTGTAATTCATACGAGTAGTAACAGCGGTTACGGAAACTTAACCGTCGTAAAACATGACAATGGACTTGTTACCTATTATGCGCACCAGAATGAATGGTTAGTAAAACAAGGCGACCGAGTGCGAGCGGGGGATTTGATTGGTAAAATTGGAAATACAGGAAAGTCAACCGGTCCTCATTTGCACTTTGAAGTAAGAACTGGACTTTGGGAAGAATGTCTTAATCCTGCGAATTATATCTCTTTGCCTGCAAATAACTAACTCCGAGGAAATTGATTTGATTTTATATAGATTATTATTTGCTTTTTTTATTTTTACTTCTTGGGCGATCTATTCTGATCCCAATGAAGATTTACTTTTATCTATTAAGTCTAATAATCTTCAAAAAATAAAAGATTCCATTTCACAAGGGGCAGATCCGAATACTAAGGATGAATCAGGATTAACCGCATTTCTAATTTCAGTATCAAAGGGAAACAAACAGATTATTCAATATTTTCTAAATCTAAGTATTGATTTTAATTCAGTAGATTCTAATGGAAACAATGCTCTTCATTATCTAGCGAAAAAATCAGATGTAAGCTTAATAGAGAGTTTATTAGAAAAAGGTTTGAGGATAAATGATGTTAACCTAGCTGGACAGACTCCAATTCATATTGCAATTTCAAGTAAGCAAGTTAAAAATTTAACAGTCATGTTAAAAGCAAAACCAGATTTAAACGCAAAAGACTCTAGCGGAAACAGTCCTCTTCTGCTTGCTTACAAAAATAAACTAATGCCTACGTTTGATGAATTACTTAAAGAAGGAGCCGCGCCTGATATAACGGATAATGATGGTAATACTCTTCTCCATATTATGTTGGCAGAAAATAATATTAAAGCAGCTAAAAGTATCCTCAATCAAGTACCAACACTTCTGAATGTACCCAATAATTTAGGTAAAACTCCCCTAATATATACCTTAGAAAAAAATAAAGAAACTGCATTTGCTTTTTTGATTGAGCAAAACGCAGATGTAAAAGTTCTAGATTCTAGTAAGTCTTCCGTATTACACTATCTAGCAAAATCTAAATACCCTAAATTTATAAAACAAGTCATTGTGAAAGGAGCTGATTTAAACCAACGAAACCAGGATGGGGATACGGCAATTCTAGTTTCTGTAAAAGATAGTAATGTTTTGACATTTAAGGAGCTAATGGCAAATGGCGCAGATAACAGCACAAAATCATTAGACGGGAAACCAATTTTAATAATAGCACATGAATTTCTTCTAAAAGCTATTACCGCCAATAAAACTAAAATGTTCATAGAAATTATAAACCAAGGGGCTAATGTAAATATTACCACTGCATCAAATAAATCTTTACTCACCGAGTATATAGAGAAAGGAAATGCAGAAATTGTGACTGCTTTACTAAAAAATGGAGCAGATAAGAAAGTCTTGGACAAAGACGGAAATAATCTTTTACATATTGCTTGCATGATTGGAAAGGAAGAAGTTGTGAAAGTATTATTAGACAATGGTTTTGATCTTAAAGAAAAGGGGGTTAACGGTAATACTCCTTTAATATTTTCAGCACAGGGCGGATTTAGTCAACTCGTATCATTTTTGTTAAACAGAGGTGCAGTTGTTAATGAAATGAATAGTCGTGATGAAACGGCTTTATTGATTGCAGTAGGAAGACAAGATTTAAAAACCATAAAGGAATTATTACGTGCAAAGGCTAATATAGAGTTAACCAATAATGTCGGCAATTCAGTATTAATCGAATCAGCAAAGTCAGAATCAGGAAATCTTAAAAATACAATCGAAGTAATTTCTCTTCTACTTAAAAATGGAGCAGATATAAATTTGCAAAATTCTTTCGGAAATTCTGCGTTAAGCTACGCAATTAATCGTAAAAATTATAGATTAACAGAATTTTTATTAAAGGAGGGCGCGAATCCGAATCTTGTTGATTTGTCAGGAAATAATGCAGTTCATAAACTTACGTTTACCGCAGTATACGATCGAATTAAGAACAAAGAATTGGAGGATTTTATTCATATTCTATTTAATTATAAAACAGATATGAATTCCTTTAATAATGAAGGTTTAAATCCTTTGATGATTGCAACAAAATCGGATAAAGAAAAAGACGATGTTGCATGTTTACAAATTATCAGAAAATTACTCGATCTAAATACGGATTTACTATTAAAAAATGAAAAAGGAAAATCAGCATTAGACTACATTAAGAATTCTAATGAAAAAGAAATCCAATCTATCGCAAATAGGTATGTAAATTCTAATCGAATAGACAACGAGTTTAATATTTCTTTGCCTAATTCCAGTGAAGCGGATAAAAGTAAAAAACTGCAAATAAGTAAGTCAGGAATAATTTATCATTTAATAGAGTCAAACGGGAAATCTATTTTAAGTAAGTATTCGAATACAGGAGAACCAATTTCTACTTTGAAACTGGAATCAATCGAGGACTTTTTAGTCGATCAAAAGGAAAATATATTTTTACTTAGAATTACGTTTGATAAAATAAAAGATGTCACGGATACCAAGTGTAAACCAAATGAATCTAAAATTATTTCTGTAAAAAAATTAAATGAAAATGGAGAAGAAATCTGGGTAAAGTATTTCTCAGAAAAGGGAGCCTGTCTAAACACAAACGCGATTTCTATAGTAAATGATTATGAAAATAACGTTTATATCGGAATGAATTTTGGACCGAAATCATTTCAAATAGTAAAACTTTCACAAGAAGGAGAGATTCTTTGGAAAGAGAAAACACAAGAAAGTTTTAATAATATTCAGGTTTCAGACGATAGAATCTATCTAGTTGGTAAAAAAATAAATTCTATCCAGCTTGATGGCAAAAAACCAATCAATTTAAAACTAGGAAATTCAGAAGAGGTCATGGCAAACTTTTATGATAAATTATCTGATTCTTTTTTCGCTACTGGTAAAACAATATTATCTCCCAAAACAGAGGTTCTATTTTTTTCTAAATTCAATAAAGCAGGTAAACTTGTCTGGAAAAAATATTTATATTCAACAAAAGAAATAAGTCCGGCGGGCATTTCTAGTGACACGGAAGGAAATATTTTCGTACATGGAACAACGACTATCGACTTTCATTCCCAAAAAAATATGGGAGGTAAAGATGGATTTGTTTTTAAATTTGATTCAAATGGGAATCGTTTATGGACAGAATTTATTGGCTCAAATGCTGACGATGTTATCAATGGAATTTCGTTCGATGAAAAAAATCGTCCCCTAATTCATGGAACGACAGAAAGCTCTATTGGAAAAAATCAGAATCTGGGTCTAACAGACACTTTCCTCATTCGATTAAACAAATAGTTTTTTGATTTCGTCGACTATTTCCAAAGAAATTTCCTCTGAACTATTCGAATAGATTCCAACAAATGGGTTTAATTTTGATTTTGCGTTATGTAAAGGAGTTAATATTAGTAAATCCATTTTATATTTAGCCTTTAATATTTCTAAACCAATGATAGTATAGCGAAAACTAATTCTTTTATTTCTAATTGGAAAAAAGAATAACCCACAATTATCCAAACCTTTTCCTATCTTCTGATGAAGTTCATACAAAATCCGACCCATAGAATATCGAAAATTAATTTCACTCATGTATTGAATTTGTATTAAGCCGTCTCTGGTAAAGGTAAATCCATCCATTGTAATGCTACCATTATAGGGAAACTTATCTATCTGGTAACTAGATATTATCCCCTTCATGCCATTGCCAAATTCTTTACCAAATTTTTTTTCAATAATCGTTCCTCTGTAGATACCCATTTTGTCGACTAACATTTTCGTATATGTAATTAACTGAGGTCGTTTTGCGGATAAATCATATATTCCACTGAAGTCTAGTATTTTATCGTTTCCTACCCATTCTTCAATGATAATTCCGTTCGTATTTACGGAAAACATTTCTAGTATTTGTTTATAGTATTTTTTAAAATCTAAATCATTTCTCAATATAAAGATTCCTCTACCGGAGAATCCAAATTCAGGTTTTATAACTAATGGGAATCGAAAATTAGCGATACAAAAATCTAATTCATTTTTATCTGTGCAGATAAGACTTGTTAAACGATTAAATCCAGAACTTTCTTTCCAGCGAGTCTGATTTATCTTGGAATTGTTATAAATGGAATGATTAAGTATATTATCATTCTTTAAGAGAAATCCTTTTTGAGTATCGAGTATACTTGTTTTACCCCATTCTATCAATGTAATATCTTCAGGGATATTTCCATTTAGTAAAAGTATCTTCGGATAATAAGGCATATCCGTTAGAATAGTATCTCCAATTTCAATTTTATTTTCTTTCCAATATTCTAAAAGTTCTTTGGAAGCGGGCTCGCTAAGAATGGTAAAATCATCCTCTTTCGATATTACTAAAAATAAGTATTCATATACAGTATTTCGCTCTAATAAAGATGGATTCTGAGAAATTTCTTCAATTGGTCGAGTTATCTCTAATTCAAAAAGAGAATTTAACCTGTATAAATTCCCCATTTTGCAAGTTCCTCTGGAATAATTTCTTTTTTTCGATTCGAAAATTCATCTTTGTATTCTGCTAGTTTCAAAATAAAATCTTCTGAAAATCCAACCTTACGTCTTGTGTCTGGAATATAAAAATACCCTTTTGCTCTTCTAGGTGTAAACGGGTGATCTAGTAGAGATTTATAATAATCCCATTCGGAAATAGATTCATCTTCTCGTTTTTGTAAAACTTTGAGTCCTCTTTTTACATGTTTTAATTCATCTAAAAAAACTATTTCCATTATTTCTGCACTCTTACTGTCTCCGTACTGCGCAAATGTTTTCTGATAAATTGTCGCATAATCTAGGTTTGCCCCTTCAAAGGAGATTGACATGATTGCACTAAATTTTTCAAAGTTACTCATCAGAGGAATGTATTTCCAAAAAATTCCATTGAGAGGGCGTTCGCCAAATTCTATTCCTAGTTCCTGCATTCTTTCCAAATAAAGTTTGAGATGTTTTTGTTCTTCTTTTAAACTACTAAATAAGTCTAATCGTGATTTGTCGGAGATTGTTTGAAACTTCAACAGCGCCCATGCAAAAATTTCTGTAGCCATTAGCTCATGATTTGCAAAATGATGTAGCGCCAACCCGCGATTTATCGGAATATGAAGATGCTCTAATCTTGGAATTTTGGATTTTTTATCTGAGATTTGAATTCGACTTTCTCTATTTGGGGTATTTCTGCTTCGCTCAGTGTCCGAATCATTTCGTTCATCGACTAAATCGTCCGGTGGGCTTTTTAGTTTATCCTCTAACTTTTCTGAGCAAAGTATAAAGTGGCAGTATTCGTTAATTGTTTTCATTTTTTTTATATAAAATTTAATATAAGTTCCATGCAAGAATTTGAAACAATAAATAGCACCTTTAAACGTCATTCCCGATTTTTTTTGTCGGGAATCTCTACTCCTAAAGATCTTCGACAAAAAATTTAGGGAATGACAAATTGAGAACCTACCTAGCTGCAATACAAATTGTCTACTACAAAGAATTTAAAAATAGCCGCACTGTAAATGTATTTTAGTACCGAGTCTTAATTTAGTTGTAATTAAAATGTAACATACTTCACAATAATAGAATTTATAAAAACTAAGAACTTTCTTAGAAAAAAGATTCTGTGGAGAAACAAATGAAATTTTTAATTCCAAAAACGGCTGTTAGAACGCTTGCATTTACTGCGATTTTACTTACACTCTTATACCTACTTACACCTGCCCTATTTTCCCAAGCAACAACGGATGCACCGGTTAACACAACTACTGTAGAAACCAAAGATAGTAAAGATGCCAAACCTGCTGAAACAGAAAAACCAGCGGAAGCCGCTCCTAAAAAAAGTCCAGGACTAGTTGATTTATTCATCGTGGGCGGTTGGTCTATGTGGCCTTTGGCTCTTGCGTCTATCGTTGGATTTGGAGTCGCATTCGAAAGATTGTATTTCTTTTTTACAACAAAATTAGTTTCTAAAGGTTATAACCAAAACCTATCCGACAAAATTGAAGAAAAAGGTTACGATGGAGCACTAGTTCATCTAAAAGAAAACGGGGATCAGCGAATCACTCAAATTCTTTCTGACGGAATTGATGTATCCAGCGGCGACCCTGACTTATTCGCAAAAGGTGTCGAAAGAGAAGCTGCTGAGGTAATTACCTTACTCGAAAGGGGATTAACCATATTAGCCTCTGTATCTACCATTGCACCGCTCATTGGATTCTTGGGAACTGTATCCGGTATGATTAACGCATTCGATGCAATCGCAAATGCTGACCAGGTGAATGCGAAAGTAGTTGCCGGTGGTATTAAAGAAGCTCTTATCACTACTGCTGCTGGTCTTATCGTTGCTATTCCTACCATGTCATTCTATCAATTCCTAACAGGAAAGGTAAATGGGTTTGCAACAGAAGTAGAAGAAGGTGCAAACAAAATCTATAAAGAACTTTTACGCAAAAAAGGCGCGTTAGCCGCTAAATAAAGACAATGATTAAATTAAAGAAAAAAGTAGAATTAGAAGAAATATCAGCGGCATCTATGTCGGATATCGCATTTCTTCTTCTAGTATTTTTTATGGTAACGGCGGTATTTTTTGTGAAGGAAGGTCTGAACATTCAACTTCCCAGAAAAAATGTCCCTCCCACACAAGTTCTTCGCTCGAATGTGTTTGAAATAAACGTTAACGGGGATACGGTTTCTCTTCGGAATGTTTCTGTCGGGACTAAGTATTATAAGACGCTAAAAGAATTTAGAGAGGAATTAAACAAACTGGAAATTCCTGATTTGTCTCAAAAATTGGCAATCATCTCTACAAGTGGCGAGACAAAGTATGGTAATATGTTAGATGCGTTATCCGCTATTCAGTTAAGAGGATTTACCCAAGTGAATGTAAGGAAAAAGAAATGATAAGAAGAAATAAATCCAATCCATCTATACCAGTTAGCTCAATGGCAGACATTGCCTTTTTACTTTTGGTATTTTTTATGGTGACATCCGTTTTAGATTCTGATCCAGATTTACCGATTTCACTTCCTGATGTTCCGGGTGGTGAGCAATTGAATAAAAAAGTCTCTAATATATATTTGAGTTCAGATAAAAATAGAACGGTATATTATAATTCTATGCGCGTTCCATTAGCTGAGGCAATCAATAATGTAAGAGCTAAGCTCGCAACTACTCCAGATTTAAAAGTATTGATTCATGCAGATAAAGACCTCACTTACAACGAAGTTGACCATGTGTTTGATATGTTAAAAGAAGCTGGTGCTCTTAAAATTTCTCTTGTTACTCAAACGTCAGCGGGCGGTGGACCGAAAGGAAACTAAAATGGCACAAGTTACTTTAGAAAAAGAGCATAATCAGAATAATCCAGAAGTAAAACCAAGAAGATCGAAACGAGCAATCGTTCACCGGTTTATCGACCGTAACCGCTTGAACGTAGGTCTCACGATTTCGACCATTCTACAATTATTGGTTTTATTTTTTTGGTATACGCCTGATTTAAAATTTAACTCTCTAGATAAATTCGTTGATGAAGTCGCATTTGTAGATGCTGTATCTATTACTGAAAACGTAGCCGACACACCTACTGACGGTGATGTGGAACTTGCTGACACACTGAAAAAAGAAATCAAAGAAGATCCACGAATTGCCGGCGCCCAAGATGCAATTCTATCAGGCGCAACTGCCCCTATAGATTTAAGTCCGAGCGTCAAACCAGATTATACCGATGAAGCAAGATCCGCAGGTGTAGAAGGTGCAATGACTTTAGAAATTGTTATAGCGGATACCGGTGATGTGCTCCAAGTAAGATCTATCGGGAAAAAATTTGGTTTTGGTTTAGAAGAAGAGGCAATCAAAGTTTACCGCTCTAAAAAGTTCTCTCCTTCCTATTTAGAAGGTAGGGCGATTACTGTGAAAGTGCTCGTGCCGATTCGCTTTAAGTTGAATTAATTTTGATTAAACAAAGCATTTTCCTTTAACCGCTTGTTTAATAGGTAAAAGAAAACATAGAGTTGATCCGGAAATCCACCCAGTTGGCAAATCTCCATTAGATTGTCGAGCGCTTTGGAAATACTTTCTTTGAATCTAGGATTTTTTCTGTCGTGGAATTGAACTAAGTAAGTTCCAAGTGCTTTAAAAGATCGCTGCAATGCTTGCGTTAAATAGTATTCACGAAAACGTTTGCCTTTATGCGGAGATTGTGATTTAAAAAAAGTATATAACTCTTCCCGTCTCGCCAATGGCAAAGGACGATAGGCGTCATAGATAAGACTTGCAAGATCATACTGAGGAGTTCCCATCATCATATCTTGGAAGTCAATGATCGTTTGCTCTCCCTTAGCGTTTAGTAATATATTACGGGCATGATAATCACGGTGACAAATTACTTTATCTTCGAATCCAGCAAGAAAGCCAGAAGCCTCCTGCAAAAACGCATACATTTCCCCTGTAATTAAAAGATCTATTTTGTATGTATCCTTAAAACGGCTATAACCCGAACAAGTATGGTCTACTTCAAACATCAGCTTTTCATAATGAAAAGATTTATCTGCGATAATTGGAATTGGATTTAATGTTTGAAGTTTAAAAATTAGTTCCAGTGATTTTTTTAATTCTATTACATAATCATTATCATTTGCAATAGATGTTAAATCACGTTCACCAGCATCATTTAATAATATAGCATGTAACTCAGGATTATATCGAATTACCTCTGGAACAGGAATTTGATTTTGTTTTAAAAAATTCTGAACTTCTAAGAAAGGATAAGGTGTAGATGTAAAATTTTCATCAATGCAGAGAACCAATTCCGATTTTTCGTAATGCACACGGTAGTAATTACGAACGGATGCTTCTTTAGGAACAAGAGTCATTTTATCGAAATTCTCTCCGTTATAAGAGAGGAATTCATTCATGGCAGTAGAATTTTGATTTATCATAACAAATTACAGTAAGGAAGTAAAATCCTGTAGGATAGAGTAGTGGTGTGGGGGCTGCGGATGATTACCCGGACGATCCAAAATAAATACAGAAAGACCTGCATTTTCTGCTGCGTCCGCTTCTTCTTTTACGTCTGTAAAAAATAAAATCTGATTGGGAGTAACCCTTATTAGCCTTGCAATTTCTTCATAACTTTGTTTTTCTCGTTTTCCGCCAATATTAGTATCAAAGTAAAAAGAAATATATTTAGTCAAATCCCCGAAGTTAGAATATCGAAAAATATATTTTTGTGCTTCTACACTTCCAGATGAATAAATACCGATTTGGATTTTTTTATCTTCTAGTCTCTTAAAAAAATCAGTAACATCAGCGAATAGGATACTTTTTAATTCGGCATTTTCATACCCAACTTTCCAGATTTGCCCTTGAATCTCCTTGAGCGGCTTACTCTTCCTATCCACTCGAATTAAATATTGCAAATAAGAAACAAGAGCCGGCAGATTAACAATATGATCCGACCCGAGTATTTGAGCGGAAAATAATCCTTCCTCAATGTCCTTGCGATTTTCCAAAATCAATTCAGCAACTATTTTGTGGGCTAATTTTCCACTGAAAATAAAATCAGACATTTTTTCTTTGGAATAAGGAAATAATACTTCATGCACAAAACTAATTGGAGTAGTAGTTCCTTCTATATCAAATAAACAAACTGAATATTCTTCTAGTTTCATAAGTTTGCCTTTATCCTCAGAGCATCTTTGGCTAGAGATTCTCTCACCTTTAATTCATCTTTTTTAAAATTCAGAACTATCGGCAACCAAAATAATGCACATGGAATCCAAAATAAAATAGAAATCGAAAGAGCAGTAGTTCTCTCTGGAATTAACGTTAGGATAATCGCACTAAGAGCTGGTCCAAGTCCCTTCCCCAAGTCATCTGTTAAATTATAGAGAGCAAATGCAGCACTTCGATTCTTGGGAGAATTGGCGTTAATTAAAATAGAGCGAACATTAGAAAGCGGAAAGGTAATTACCATACCAGCAAAAATATTTACTAAAATAAAAACTGGAGAGTTTACAATCGAACCTGCATGAAGTAAATAGAGACAAGGAAATACTCCAAGGAAAATGGAAATCATCACGAATATTGGTTGATAAGTGCGATTTATATTAAATAATTTTTGCCCGATTAATCCGCCTAAAAAAGTTCCGAGAAAAATTCCAATAGCGGCAAATGTTAGTAATCCGGAAGCTTCCGCCTTCCCAAGAGAGTAAGCAGATTCGTAATAATCAACTAGAAATACAAAAAAAACTCCCCAGGGAACGCATCCGGGAATTCCCTGCAAAAAAACTCCGAGGTTAGTTTTACTCTGCAAAATAATTTTTAAATCTTGGAAAGAAAGTTTATGATTTAGTTCATCTACATTTATATTCTGAAATTCCTCTTCCATTACACCGCGTTTCGGCTCAGTGCAAAACAACCAGTAAATAAAAGCAAAAAAGAAAGAAGGAACCGACATCACAATAAAACTAGTTCTCCAACCATTGATAGGGTCTGCATTACCCAAAATTCCACCGACTAATTGCCCTATACCCACACCAAGCCCCATCGCAAGCGATATATAGGCAGTAGCCGTAACCCTTGACTTGGAAGTAAAATAATCTCCTACGATAGAAAAAAGAATTGGAAATACTCCGCCAAGTCCAAATCCGCATAATACGCGGTAGATAAAAAATTCAGTATACGAAGTAGAAAATCCTGTAAGCAAACAAGGAATTTCCCCCATGAGGACGGAAAAAATAAGTAAGTTCTTTCTAGAAAATTTTTGAGAAAAATATCCCATAGAAAGAGAAACACATCCACCCAAGATGAAGAAGAAAATAGGGATTAGCCCCCCCATATACCAATCAATATCTTTCTGATTTGTTATTCCAAACGAAGCTGCAATATTTTTTAGATTCGGGGCAATCAAGTTTTGATCTCCGAATAAAAAGAAAGTCATTCCGACAATCATCCAGAACGCAAGGATCGCTCTCCAACCTTGCTGCGACAGGTCACCCAATCCAAAATATATAAGTAGATGTTTGGATTTTTTTTGGGAGGTCATTTATTATTTCTTCTTTTTTTCTTTTTTGCTTTTGGTTTTTCTTTTACTTCTTCATTTGGAGATTCATCTTCATCGTCGGAAAGATTAGATTTGTCTGAATCAGTTTTTTCATCATTCTTAGTTGTACTTTTTACAGGTTCACTATCTTCTGGGAAATAATATGCTTGTGCTAGTTGCATTAAGAGTGTTCTTATTTCCGGATTCTTTTCTTTATCCGCTATTAAAAATAAACTCTCCGCCTTAGTTTCTCTTGCACTTTTTTTCGGAATAACTTTTTCCGGTCCACCTAACGTTTTGTAGAAGAGGCTTTCTATGATTAGCTTCTTCGTTTCAGGATTACCCGGTTCGTATTCAAGTGCTTTGATTAAAGTTTTTACACCATTTTTCTTAAATCTTACAATTACTGTTTTAGGATCTTCAGAATTAGATTTTTTAAAAAATTCAGGAGACATCACGGCTATCGCTTTTGGATTCTTTGCCTTGATTGCTTCTTTAACACTGTAACCATATTGTTTAATTAGAGCGGATAACGCATCAGAAGCCTCTGAATCCTCAAATTCATCAACAGAATAAATTGCAATTCTGAGTTTATCAAGATATTGTTTAAGTTGTTTGTCTTGGGACATGAAATCCGCAACCGTAACCCCTTCTAAATCTCTAAAAATATCCGAATAAAGTAATTCTTTGTAAATTCTTTTTCTAACTTCTACATTAGGATTCTTAAAAGCACCAACGAGTGCATTCACTCCATCTATCTCCATGCGGGTAATCAGTGTTTTCCCTTCGGAATCTGGTTTGTTTCCAGCATCTAGGTCTTCTAATGTGATTGTTTTAAAAAACTCTGTATCTGCTTTTTTAATTGCTTTGCGAATTCCACGGTCTTCCGTTGGTTTTGCAAGTAATAATGAAGAAAGGAAGACAGATAGTATAAAAAAAAGAATACCCGTAGAAAATTGTTTCATGAAAAACTCCAATAAATAAAAAATAGAATACAGATTGAATTAATCTATATTTGGGTTTAAAGTTCAAGTTTAATTTTCAATAATTTCTTGCCAAATCTAGGGGAGGATTAGATATTAATAAGGTTTTTGACCGGAGTAATTTCCCGGTGGATTGTAATTGCAACCATATATTATGCCCCCATTATTCGGACAGATCACGCCGGCACAGCCTAGCTTTGTAGAGTTTTTCCAAACAACTTGAGTATAATGCCCACAAACTTTTCCACTAGCACAGGAATTAGTCGCAAGTGTATAATCCGCCTTTTCATTGTACCAGGCATTAGTTGCGGCTACTGCTGTGTAACTGGTAAAACTAGCCCAGGCAAGATTTTCGCCATAACCCGGATTTGTAGGTCCAACATTATGATTTAGCGCGCAATTATTATTATACGCAAGATAGGCAACTTTTTCAGCAGCATAGGAAGCAACTGTCGCATCCCAAACTAAATTCGGCAAACCTACAGCTTCCAATGCTCTTAGTCTATTATGCTCACTTGTAATTCCAGGTACAGAAGCTGACTCGGAGCTAAGATTATTAAACCCCACCGCAGAAATTCCAAGTCCAACCAAAACCATATCCTGACTAGATTTTGTTCTTTCCTTATAAGAATTACATTCTTGTTTTAATGTAACAACATCAGTTGGACATTGCATAATATTTTGAACACAATTAAGGTTCATTGATAAAATTAAGGCGAATAAAATTTTCATGTATTAATTCCTTTATCGTTTGTCTTATTCAGCCATAAACGGAATTTTGAAGGGATAAAAATAAGCTAAACCACTCTCGTGTTATTACCTCAAAATTTGTTTTTGCTTTTAATGAATACTCTTTACGCTTTTGTTTTCCTTCAAGCAATTTTCGCTTTCGTTCTGATAAAATAGAATCTCTTCGACTTCTTTTTTCCTTTGCTCAAAAGTAATTTTTGGTATATAACGAATAGCCTCTGGTTTGATAGTTCCATGAAAACGATCCAACTTTCCATTCGACTGCGGGTGATTCACAAAATTCTTTACGTTCGTCATAGAAAATTCTTTCAAGGTAGATTTAAACTTGTAGATCACTATCAGTGAACCTTGGGGAATATGTAAACGCAAAAAATTTTGCCACGGTGGGACACTTTTTTCACATTCCCAATAAGGTGAGTTATTAATTTCCTTTTTTGTGCGATATCAATTATTAAATAAACTTGACTTTCTTTTAATTAAAATTTTTGTAAAGAAAGGATTAGGAAAGAATGTTAAAAAAAATTTCTACTATATTAATGAAGTATAAAATTAAGCGCACAACCTTACTGAAAATCATTACCTTGCTTATTATTGCCTCAACATTAAATAATTATTACTATGCTATTTATAAATATGCAGTAAATTTTCCATTGGCTGATGATTATGATTCTATACTATCTTTTTTAAATACATGGGAAGATAGTAATTCAAAAATTATAACTTTGTTTAGCCAGCACAATGAGCATCGCCTTGTATTTCTCAGAATTATAGTGTTGATTTACTATAAACTTTTTTCCTCCATAAATTTTGTTCACTTAATATTACTAGGAAACTTTTTATTTATACTACTTTTGGTTACACTTTATAATTCAACGAACGATAAACGTAAATTTATTTTAATTTCTCCAGTATTCTTCCTCATTTTAAATTCCAGTTTTTGGGAAACACAAACATGGGCAATGGGTTCTTTGAGTAATTACCCCGTTTTGATTTTTGCCTTTCTATCATTGTATCTAATCAATAGATCAGAAATCGGCTATTTTTGTCTTGGAATATTTTTTGCGCTATTATCTTCTTTCTCTCAAGGAAATGGTATGTTTGTTTTTTTTAGTGGGGTTTTGGTTTTATTAAGGAACAGACCTCGTTTAATTTCATGGGTACTGATTGGGCTAATTACGATTTTTACTTATTTTATTTTATTTCCATATCAAAAACCAGATGCATATCCAACTGTATTATTTAGATTTGAAAAACTTTTTTTAATAAATCGAATTTTTTACGCCTTAACATTATTATCCTCTGTTTTCCAATCCAAAATTATTCTTGTAGTCGGTGTAATTCCTTTACTATTTATTTTGTATATTTTTAAAAATCATAAGCAATTTTCGAGACTTCATCTATCTATGTTATCATTTGTATTAATTTCATTTGTATCTTTAATTATTTCAAGAGATAGATTCGGTTACGGGCAAGCTTTTGCTTCAAGGTATCAATTAAATACAGTAATCCTCTATGCGGTCATTTATCTTTGTTTTCTTCCAAACATAAGAATAAGAAAACATTTAGCCCTGATTTTATTATTATCGGGACTATTTAACTTGAACATCAATATGCAAAGTAAGGATGATTTTTACAATAGAAAAGTTGAAATCTTAGAAGACCAAATATGTAAAAATAAATGCAGTCACTATAAGTCCTATCCAAATGATATTCGTGCTGCCGAAGTATTATCTGCTTCAATGGCGAAGGGAATATTTACTAGTTCGAGTAAATAAAAAATACTAAACTTGGAAATTTCGAATTAAGAAAACGGAATTTCCTTTTTCATTGTATTCAAATGTATGAAAAAAACTTTTCGCCATTTGAAGACCCCGACCGTGAGTTGATCTAAGTGAAACACCTTCAGCATCAACTTTTGCTAAATGCTTTTTGTGATCAAAACCTTTCCCTTCATCGGTAATTCGTATTTCAACTTTTTGGGGTTCAAGTGCGAATTCTATTATTATCCGCTTATTTTTAAAATTAGGATTATGTTGTCTTTTGAACAACAGTTGGTAGTATTCGTTATTATCCAGTGCTTCTGTTTTTTCATCAAAGCTTATATCTAGGTTTCCATGTTCCATTGCATTTACGAGTAACTCCATAATACAAAGTTTGATTAAAAAAATATCCTCTTCACTACCATATTTTGTAATAGCATTTGAAATTCTTTTACATACCATATCAATTTGAGTCATATAGTTTTCGATTATATAAACCTGGGTTTCTCTTTCACATAGACGAATAAGCAAATCCTCTTCTATATTTGAGGCAGTTCCTAAAATTAAAAAATCATTTCCTGTAGACATTCGCTGTAACTTGATTAACATTTCTTTCGGTTCACCAGCCGCAGTAACTAAATCGCAATTAAACACAACAGGACCATTTGAGTGAATTAGCTCCAACATTTTTTCCTGTACAATTTTTTCATTCACCCATTCTGTGATATAAATTAGTTCAGAAAACTTTTTACCAATTAAACTTTTCGGTTTGTATCTTAAAATACGATTAACCGACTGATTAATGGTTCTTATCCGCTCATCTTTATCTAGAGAGAAAATAATATCTGGCGAATTTTCAACTAGGTCTTTGTATTTTTTTTCTGATTTTTCTAACTCACGATTTTGGATTGAAATTTGTCTTGTTTGCGCATAACTTTTGAGTGCCTCTTCGATAGTCATAATAAAATCTTGTGTGCTCCAAGGTTTACTTAGAAAACGATAGAGAGTTGCTCTATTGATTACATTTTCTACCCCGTGTAAATCAGCTTGACCTGTCAGCATAATCTTTAATGCGTTTGGAATTCTGCTATGTGCTAAAATTAGAAACTCATCTCCCTTAATTCCAGGCATCACATAATCTGAAATCAATACTGGAATTTCCATACCATTTCGGGTTAACTCATCAATTAACTCTAGAGCATCATCTCCGTTCTCTGCGGTTTCAACAGAATAGCCGTCACCAAAATGTTCTTTCAATACCATTTTTAAACTATCTAAAATTAAACTCTCATCATCTACACATAGAATTATGGGTTTCATATATTCCTCTTTATTTTATTGGAAGTGTTATCGTAAAAGTTGTTTTGCCTGGCTCTGATTCAAATCGAATTGAGCCTTCATGTTTTTCTAAAATTTGCTCTACTATTCCCAAACCAAGTCCGCTCCCTTCTCCGGCAGGTTTGGTAGTAAAAAAAGGTTGAAATATCTTTTTTTGAACTTCTGGGGGAATTCCTTTTCCATTGTCAGTAATTTCGATTTTAATATCAGAGTTTTCTTTCCTAACAGAAATGATTAGTTTTCCCTTTGAATCCATTGCGTGAATTGCATTTTGAATTAAATTAATCCACACTTGACTTAGCTCATCCGGATAACATTGAATTTCCGGTAGATTAGGCTCATAGAATTTTTGTAGCTCGATCCCTCTATTTAATACATTCTGGTACAAAGTCAAAACAGTATCCATACCAACTTCAATTCTAGTTTTGGTTTTTACTCCTGTTGACTCTTTGTGCGAATAACTTTTCAACGCATAAACAATTTTCGAAGTTTTATCTGTGGCTAATTGTATATTACCCAATGCTTTTCTTAATATAGAAAGTTTATATACTTTATTTAATAAAGCAGCACCCGAACTTTTTAGAATTGGAATATATTCTTCAATATTTTCATATATTCCAATATCAGTTAAATGATCTGCAATAATATCTGAATCTTTTACATTCTGCTCGGAAAGAATATTTTGAAGGTTTATTTTAATTTGCCTCTTTTCTTTAGAAGATATAAAGGATTTATTTTGCGATTGTCTATAAAGAATTTTCTGCATAAATACTCTATCTTCTGGCTTTGCTTGGATAAAATAGTCTAACACAGCAATGAAGTCTCTATCCAAAAATCCTTGAACAGATTCCATAGAAGAACTAATTGCTCCAATGGGAGTATTTATTTCATGTGCGACACCCGCAATCAACTGTCCAAGAGCCGCCGTTTTCTCTGATTGAATTAACTCATTTTGGGTTAACTTCAAATTATCCAACGTAACTTCTAAGTCCCTAGTTCGCTCTGCGACTTTTCCCTCTAAATTTGTATAGAGTAGAGAATTCTCTAAACTAAGTGCAATCTGAGAGGAAAGAATATTTAAAATTTCAACCCGATCTGAAGTGAATGCTTCCGAACTAAGATTATTTTCTAAATAAACAAGTCCTAAAAGTTCTCCCTTGTTTATCACCGGATAACAAAGAATTGACCGTGGTTTCCTATTTCTCACATATTCATCATTTACAAAAATTCCTTTTCTTGCAGCATCACTCAAAAGAACAATTCGTTTTGTATGAATTACATAATTTGCTATACCAGTGCATAAATCTGAGTTGCCGTCTAAAGGTTTTGCTTCTAAAACCTCTATCTCTTCTGTATTTGAATTTCCTTCCGCCTTTATATACCAAGTGTCCTGTTCTTTTAATAAGAAAAATCCTCTCTCTGCGCCCGCATTTTCTATGAGAATTTTAATCATCTTCTCAAGTAATTTTTCTAATTGAATTTCCCCGGAAATAGTCTGCGATGCTTTAATTACAGTATGTAAATCAAGGAAATGTCCATTCGAAGATGTGCCTATGGTTCCTAACGTCTTAGGGCTGATACGTTTTTCTAAATCTAAATCCAGCGGTTTTAAAGATTGCTTTTTTAACGGCGGATAGGTTTCTTCTAGATGTTTGACTTTAGCCACTGCGCCCCATAACTTAAACAAATATAGTGATTCCTGCAAATATACAAGTGCAACTTTTTCTAAACCTTTTGATAAATAAAATTGTGCAGCCAATTCGTTTGCAATCGCTGCATTATTTGTGTAATCATATTTTTTTGCTGAGGCAATTGACTTATCGTATAACTGCATTGCTTCTAATTCTTCCCCGGCTAATCGTGATTTTTCGGCTTGAACCAGTAAGTATAAGTGTAGAAAATTATCTTCACATAAAGATGACCAGACTTGCAGAAAATCATAACTTTCATTTATTTTTGCTTTATAATTTTTTTTATCTTTCTCTGAAAAGCTGGACATCCTTCTAATTAAAAGTAGAGCATTGTAAAAATGAAATTCAGCAAATACAATATGATGAGGAATATTTGGGAAATAGGATTCGACTTTAGGAAGTATCTCTAAACATTTTTCATATTCACCAAAAATATAATACAGTTGCAATTTTCTAAAATAAAAATATGCCATCACTTGTCCGTATTTCTCATTTTCATTGATAAAAATTTCTTCTTTAAATTCCTTATCTTCAAACGATGTATAATTTTCCGTCCTTCCAAGTAACGCATTGATAATCCGGGTACTTGAAGATACAAAAACCTTTAAAAAAGGTTGTTTGTATTTTTCAGAAAATAAATAAGCTCTATTAGCATATTCTAATACATTATTTAAGGGAAGACCAATATAGAAAGAAGCCTTAAATGACATTCCGATCAAATAAGAGCCGTAGATCAAATCACTATTAGCCATAGCAATTTCATATCCTTTCTTAGCTATATCTAAGTCTTCTTTCACATGGTGAACCCAGTGATGAATATTCCATCCGTAAAAACTGCATAGTTTAGCAAATATCAAGCCGCTTGGAAATTTTTGTTCATTAAGGCTAATGCTAAGTTTCCCCAGTTCATATCCGCTTTTATAATCTAAAAATGTAAGGTTAGTAATAACTCCCCACATAACATAAGATATGGGAGATACATGAGTGTTGCCGTATTTCAAAGATAGATTCACGCCAAGCACAGACATTAACCCTAACAATTCTGGTTTCAATGAAATTGCAATATCTCCTAAATTTGTAATGAGTGAAATTGCTTCTATTGCATTTTGGTCTTTCATTTCTGGTAGGTTGATTAAACTGGGAATAGGTTTTTCACCGCGTAATTGTTCGTATTCACCTAACTGCTCAATAAACGCACCTTTAATGGCAACCGGGTCGGTGATATCTGGCAAGGTTAAACCTAGCTGCTTTAATATATTAAACCCGATTAAAAATGCCTCTTGACCATTCCCCTCACCCGCTCTTTGCCTAATTAAAATTTGATAGATTGGAATTTTATCGCTCAAATTTTTTGCATTTGCAAGAATGTAGTCATACAGGTTATTAGCCGCTTCAAAATGCGTAGCGAGGTATTCGCACTCGACTAACTCTCTATAAATTTCAAGAGTTAAGTCATATAAATTTTCCCATTTATCTTCGGGAAGAATACTGACACATTCGTGTAAGAAATTTAATGCTCCTTCATAAGCGGTAGATATTTTCGCCTTTTTCCCAGCTTTTAGATTGAGTTTAACTAACAGTAACCGTTCATCATTATCATGAATTAATGTTTTACCATAATTTAACTGCCCGATAATATGAAAAATATTATCTTCCAAAAGTTTTTTAGGAGTATTTGCCAACCACCACTTCCCGATTCTATAATGGTTTTGGATTTTCTCGGCTTCCGTCATCATTGAATAAATAGTTTCTCTTATTTTGTCGTGCGCAAAACGGACATTATTCCCTGTCATTATAAAAAAACCTTCATTGGATAAAACTTGTAATTGAAGATTCAGGTTAAAAAAATCTCCTTTTGTGATTTGCGTGAATGCATCTATCCTAAATTCGTTACCGATACAGGCTGAAAATTTTAGAATTTCAATAAGGGACGTTTTTAGATTTTTTATTTTTTCAAACATTAAATCAATTACATTTTCTGAAATTTCCACTTCTCGAATTTTTTGAATATCCCAATTCCATCTTTCTTCTGAAAAATAGATTAAGTTTTTATCGTAAAGACTTTTGAATAGTGTATTTACAAAAAAAGGATTACCAGTTGTTTTTGAGTAAAGTATTTCTGCTAATTCTCGGCATCTTTCCTTATCGCAAGAAAGAGTTTCCGATACCAAAGTATGAATATCAATTAAAGAAAGTGGATGTAAATGAATTTCTTTGTAACTAAAATCAGCTTTCCTAAGATTATCTAGTAATATAGAAAGTGAGTCTGTCGGATACAGCTCATTATCCCTAAACGATAACATTAGCAAAAGATGTTTTTTTTCAGAGTCAGCTAAAATATTTTGAATCAATTTAATACTCGAAGTATCCGCCCATTGCATATCATCCAAAAAAATCGCCAAAGGATGTTCTTTGGCACTAAGAACTGCAATGAATTTTTGAAAAACTAAATGAAAACGATTCTGAGATTCTTCCGGTCCTAAATCCACAACTGGTTCCTGACTACCTAAAAGAGATTCTAATCCAGGTATAACATCTATTAGTATTTGTGCGTTAGGCGATAAAACATCGAGTATTTTTTTTCTCCACTGCAAAATCAAACTCGCCTTTTCAGAGAGTATTTGCTGTATTAATCCTTTGAATGCATAAGTAATGGCACGGTAGGGAATAGATCTTTTGAATTGATCATACTTCCCAGTAATAAAATATCCTTTGTATTCTAAAATAGGTTTATTTAATTCGTTAATTAAATTTGATTTTCCTATACCGGATGGACCGGATATAAGAAGCAACTCAGTATTACCCTTCGCAGCAAACTTGAAAGTTTCTATAATCTGAGAAACCTCCGTATTACGACCATATAGTTTTTCAGGAATTTGAAATTTTCCTGAAAAATCTTTTTCTCCAATTTTAAAATTGATAGAATTATTTCTATTCTCATTTCGCTCAAGTAAATCTATGTTTGCCTTACACCACTCTAAATCAAAAATTAGTCCATTTATATTTTGATAACGATCTTCCGGATTTTTTTCGATAAGTTTCATTACAATATCCGACATGGCTTTAGGGGTATTATTACGAACTTTCGGAGATGTTGGTATACGCGCAATATGCGCATGAACTAATTCCATCGGGTCGGAATATAAAAAAGGATATTCTCCTACCAGTAATTCATAGATTGTAATTCCCAGCGAATAAAAATCAGTTCGATAGTCCACCGTTCGATTCATTCGTCCAGTTTGTTCTGGTGAAATATAAGTCAGAGTTCCTTCTAGAGAAGTATTCAAGGGGATAAATGAATTTTGCCGCGATAACTGGCTTGCACTTCCAAAATCAATTATATTTAATTCACCAGACCTTTCATTGAATACAATATTATGAGGTTTAATATCTCTATGAACAATATTTGCTTTATGAATTTCACCTATTGCTTGTGCCAATTTTATTGCTATAGATAAAATTTGTGGCAAGGAAAAAACTTTTCCGTTTCTCATTAGATGAGAAAGTGCTTTACCCTTTATATCCTCAAATAGAATAACAAAGCTATTCTCGTATTTTTCTACACCTACAACCTTGACTATTCCGGGATGTGTTATTGATTTTAGTAATTCATATTCATTATGAAATGCGGCAAGTTCGGTTACACCTGGATATTCGTTTTGCAAAGCTTTGACTATTAAAGACTTACCATCCTTATCCGCTCTGTAAACGATACTTTTCTCACCGTAGTAAAGCTCTTCATAAATCCAGAATCCAGGCAATGTCAACATCTAGGTTAAAATCCTTTACTGATAATTTAATTTTTACTACATGAACTAATCTATTAAAAAACAACGATAGTCACCACAACTATCGTATACGTACGGATTAGATGAAAAAGGAAAATATTTTGATTCTAGTTTTTGAATCTAAGGAAATAAGTCGAGTAATTTTATTTTCATAAATAGAGGTGGTTGGATAAACCCGCTTGAGCTTTGGGAAATTTTATTCAGGCTCTTGATTAAGATTAATCGTTTCTGCTTTTTTGTTTTTTCCCCCTTTGGGAGATTTTGGACTTTCCTCTTCCTCTAATATTTTATTCTGATTGGAGTCTGAGTTTTTTATATCTAAATCATTTTCGATTAGAGTTTCTTTGGAGGTTTCCTTCTTAATGTCTGATTTTTTTGCGTCTACAGATAAAGGGTTTAGGTAGATTTTTTCAATTTCTCCTTTTACTGAAAAATCAATTGCTTTTAAATTTCCATCTACCGGATAAAAATTAAATCGTTTGTATTGAGAAATGTCCGACTTAGAATCTACTTTCTTTATCAAGAGGATTTTCCGTTTTGCCTCAACATTTCTAATTTCAAAAAGAACCTGTATTTCTTTCTCTTTGCTCACACATAACGTTCCGCAATTTTTATACTCTTCAAAAGCATCTTTCAAACTTTCTTTATTAACTGGATCACTCAAATCTGAATTTAAGAGTTTATCAATCTTATCCTTAAGTTCCCTACCCTTTTCATTTAAAACAGGCAATTCTCTAAAATCAATAAATTCACAATTTTTAAAGGAAAAATTTTGTCCTATAGAAGGATTAAATTCTTTTTGATTTGCAGATTTTTCATCATTAAAATTTTTCTTAAAAGTCTCGAAAGTCAGATAGTTATCTTGTTCCTCTTTAGAAGCTTCCATCAAAGTTTCTAAACTTTCCTGTTTATCGGTGTAAAGAAAATAACCAGCAACTACTTCTCTCTTCTGTGTTTTCGTATAACGTTCCAAATCGTAAGGATAAGGGTAACATTCAATCGTAGTATTTTTTTCATCATTCTCTTTTTCATTAATAGAATTAATACTACAGGAAGCCTCTAAAATAACTCCTTTCTTTAGTTGGTGAAATATTTTCTTGTAGGCACCATTGTATCTTAATTTATTTGGATGTAAAATTTTTCGATCAAAGTCAATGACATAGTACTGACCGCCACAATTCAGGTTTATGGTCTTTGTAACTGGTATTTGCTCTTCGGATTTATCTTTATCTATCTTTCTATCAAAAAACCAATTGCAATTTTCTATTGGAAAATTATCAATCTTTCCTACTATAGTTTGTTTTTCATCCTCAATAAACTTTAAACTATTTACTTTTCCAGGAAATTCCTCACTGGCAACAAAATAGTCTCTTATCATTTCCCCAAAAAGCTTTGGATTTTCTTTTTTTATGTCTACTGGTGCGCTTGCACAACTTATTAAAAAGCCAATAAAGGCAATGGAGAATAGTATAGTGAATGTGTTTGATCTCATAAGAGGTTCTCTTCTTTTTTATGTACTTAAATCATCGAATTTTTGGTTCATATATCTTTATTCGGATTACCCCCAGCTTTTATTTTTTCCTAAAAAAGTCCAGTAAAAGAGATTTCTTTTTTGATAGGTTACGATAAACATTGTATATGTTTTGTTTAAAATTTTTTTTACTCCCACTATTTTTTCTTTTTATAAATAGTTGCAGTACTAATTTTACTTTCAGCAATTCGCCTCGTGCAGAAAACGGTGTACTGAATCTTACATTCTGGGATTTTGAAAAAAATGGTATCATTTCACTCGAAGGGAATTGGGAAATTTATTGGAAACAATTATATCAACCAAATCAATTAGATCTGCTAAAATCAGAAAGTTCTTCGGGCTATTTTACATTCCCAGGTTTTTGGAATGATAGAATGTTTCAAAATGAAGTAGCTGGCGGCGACGGATTTGCTACATTTAAATTAAAAATTTTACTCCCAGACAAACAGACTAAAAGACAAAAATTAGCAATCCGAATGAAAGAACAAGCAACGGCTTATGAATTGTATATGGATAACGAGCTGTTATCGCAAAAGGGAAAAGTTGGTAAAGATAAAACAAGTTCTGTCCCTGGATATGGAACCAATACAGTCTTTTTTGAAACCGAAAAACCAGTTATCAATCTGATCTTAGTTGTCTCCAATTTTCATCACAGAAACGGAGGTGTTTGGAGTATTCCTAAACTAGGAAATCACGAACAAATTCAAAATCAAAAATATGAGCGCAATTTCTTAGAATTCTTACTTGGTGGAAGTATACTGATAATGACAATTTATCACTTTATACTTTTTTTGTTTAGAAGAACAGATCTTACCAGTTTGTATTTTGCTTTTTTCTGCCTAATTGCTCTTATGCGCGTTGTCTCGACAGGCGAAGTAATGATTGTTCAGTTAATACCGAGTATCCCATACGAGTTAGTTACTAAATTCGAATATTTCTCTTTTTACCTTTTGGCACCTCTATTTTTGATTTTCTTTACGGAATTATTTCCTAATGATATTCCCATATCTATTAGCCAAATAGGAATTTCCATTGGTGGAATTCTTGGGATGATCGTCTGTTTCTTTAACCTAAAAGTTTACAATAACTTTGTAGATTTCAATTATATTGTCTTATTTATTACAATTCTAATTGTAATATTTCATCAAATCAAAATAATTTTAAGACGACGAGATGATTCAATTCTGATATTTCTTTCAACAAATATTCTAGTTCTATTCATCGTGAATGATTTTTTATACAATAAAAAACTTGTACAAACAAGCGAACTTCTCCAAGTTGGTGTATTTATTTTTCTTTTAGCTCAATCCGTAATTTTATCTAGGAGGTTTTCTCTTGCTTTTAGCGATATAGAAAGAATTTCGAATCATCTTAGTATCGTTAATAAGGCATATAGTAACTTTGTGCCAAAGGAATTTCTTGCATTACTCGGAAAGGAAAGTATCACAGATATTCAGCTCGGAAATCTAGTGAACACTGAGATTACTATTCTATTTAGCGGCATAAGAGGATTTACCTCAATTTGTGATAAAATGAATCCAGTAGAAATATTCGATTTATTAAATGAATATTACACAGGGATAACTTCTATTATTCGCAGAAATAAGGGTTTCATTGATAAATTTATTGGTGATGAAATTGTTGTTTTATTTCCAGAATCTCCCGAACATGCTATAATAACAGCGAGAGAGATGGCTCATTACTTGGAAGATTTTAATCTATCTCAAGTCAAAAAACAAAAATTAAATATTAAAATAGGGATCGGAATTCATACAGGTCAAGTAACACTTGGGACACTTGGCGGCAAAGAACGAATGGACACAACCGTTATTGGGAATGTAGTGGGAGTTGCAAAAAAATTAGAAAGTTTAACTAAATCATTTTTTACCACTGTAATTATTTCCGAGCAAACATACTCCGGACTGGAAATAGAGACTAAGGCAGAGAGCCGAGAAATTGATCATATAAAACTCAAAGGTGTGGATGGCTTCATGACTATTTATGAATATTTCGGCGGTGATTTTGATATAATTCGGGAAAAGAAAAAAAATATTTCTGCCGAATATTTTCATGCACTTACACTATATCGAGGTGGCTTAACTAAAAAAGCGAAGGAAATTTTTTCCAATTGCCTGACTTTGATCCCTGATGATCCAATTTCTTCTCTCTACATCAATCGCTGTAATGATTTTTTACTTGGCTCATCAACGGTAGACACAGAACAGAATCTACTAAAACCAATCCTAGCACTCATAGCGGATAATAATAAATTATCTCTAGATGAAATGGAAGTTATTCTTAAAAAAGAAAAACTCGACGTAATTACTGTAGGATCTGGCGAAGAAACATTAACCACTTGTAAAAGTATGAATCCATCTCTAATTTTTATAAGCTTAAATTTAGGGGACAAAAATCCTTATGAATTAATCAAAACTCTAAGAAAAGATTTAATGTTTTCAAAAAGTGATTGTTATATTGTTGTAATGGCAGATGAAATTACGCAAAAAATAAAATCGCAAATATACGAATGTGGTGCAAATGATTTCATTCTAAAACCAATAAGGATTGAATCAATAAAAAATATAATTGAAAGAGTAAACTTATAATTAATGGAATCTACTAGACATTATATAACAACCGTTAGTTGGTATAATCAACTAAGAATAAAAAGTAAAGCTCTAGTAGGTATATCCATTATTTGCCTCATTTTTATTACTAGCCTTTCTCTTTCAATTCACCTTGTAAACAGAATTCATGAAGAAACAAAAGAAATCCATGATAAGTGGATGGGAAGTATTTTGAAAATTTCTGATATGATTAGTAAGTTAGATTCTTTTCGAAAGTTGGAATCAATGCATATTTTATCAAACGATGAAAATGAAAGAAGAGAAATTGAAAAAACATTAGATCAATTGCAAAAAGTTTTTATGGATGATAAGGTTATCTATGAAACAATCAATGCAGATAGAGAAAAAACTTTATCGAATAAATTTTCTTTAGACGTGAAGAATTATTTAGATTCACATAATCAGCTCATTGAAAGCTCTAAAAATAATAATAGACAACTAATTCTACTGAATAGCGAGAAAGCTAAAATAGAAATCGACACAGTTTTAGCAGACCTCTACAGGATGATAGCTCTCAACCATGCAGGCGAATTGGAATCAAATAAAATAGTGGAAAACTCTTATTATTCTCTGCTATTTCAAATGATCATCACCTCAATTTTTACAATTCTATTTATTTATCTTGTAATTTACTACACGTTCAAACAATTTTTATTTCCACTCGAATTAGCAGAGAAAGCAGCCAACAGGATCGCAAAAGGGGATTGGAAAGTTAGAATTGAATACGAATCTAAGGACGAGCTAGGTAAATTCATCAAGACATTCAATCAAATGGTAGAAGATCACAGAAAAATAGACGCAGAGAAAACTAGAATAGAAAAAGAAGTGGGAAGAAATGAAGAATTATTCAGAACGTTAATCGAAATATCTCCTGATGCAATTTTACTAATAGGATTAGATTATTCTATTCTCTGGGCAAACAATAAAATGCTGCGAATGTTCGGATATGAGTCAATAGAGGAAATTAGAGAATTACACGCAGTGGACTTTGCTATACAAGAAGAAAGAGAAAAAGTTGTTTCGATTATGAGGTCTTTACTAAATTCAGATTACACGAATTATACCTACGAAAGTATTGCAATTAGAAAGGATAAAACTCAATTCCCGATTGAAATTCAACATGCGATTTATCAAAACGAAAATGTAAATGTAGGAATTTTGACTAATGTTAGAGATATAACAGAAAGAAAACTTGCCGAGGATGCTTTAGTCGAAAACGAAGAACGATATAGAATCATTACAGAGAATATGGCTGATGTAATTTTGATCTTAGATCCAAATACAATGAAGCTACTATACATTAGCCCTTCCATTAAAAATCTAACAGATTATTCTGTTTTAGAAATAATGTCACTTAGCCAAAAAGAACTTTTAACTCCTGCATCTCTACGTTATGCGCAAAGAACTTTTCCATTAAGAATTAAGCGAATTCTTTCCGGCAAAAAGTCAATGAAAGGAATTTATGTAGATGAGATGGAACAGTATAAAAAAGACGGAACTACAATTTGGACAGAGGTAGTTTCCAGATACATTATAAACAAAAATACCGGTAGCCTTGAAGTACATGCCGTTATGCGCAATATCACAGAACGAAAGAAAATCGAAAAGGATATTAATGAAAAAAGTCAAATGCTTGGTGGGATTCTAGCAAACATGCCAGTTGTAGTTTTTAGAGTAAACAAAAATGGAATCATTACACAAAGTATTGGAGCTGGGTTAACAAAAATGGGACTAATGGAAAACCAAGCTATCAATATCAATATATTTGAAGTTTACTCTGAGTTTACCACAGAATTTAAACAAGCATTTGCAGGCGAACCACAAGTTTTTATTTCCAGTGGTCTTTACAATGATGGGATTGAATGGTATTTCCAAAATTATTTTTTCTTAGATGAATCAACAAGCGGTCTCATAGGCTTTGGTTTGGACATAAGCGAACAAGTAGTTGCCAAAAAAGCTGCCGAAGCTGCAAGCAAAGTCAAAGGAGATTTTTTGGCTAATATCAGTCATGAAATAAGGACACCTATGAATGCTATTTTAGGTTTTACTGAAATACTAAGATCTTCCATTTCTGATGATATTCAAAAAAAATACTTAGAGAATATTGTCTCTAGCGGAAAAACGTTATTAGCCTTAATTAACGACATACTTGATTTATCCAAAGTAGAATCAGGCAAACTTGAGCTTGAACTTTCTTATGTTAATATAGAAATTATTTTTATGGAACTTAAAAATATTTTCTCTCAAAAAATCGAAGAGAAAAATTTAGATTTTAGAATTATAGTTGACCAGAATCTACCGAGAGAGATAATTTTGGATGAACTTAGGTTCAGGCAAATTTTTTTAAATTTATTAAGCAATGCAATTAAATTTACAGATAGTGGCTACATTAAACTAACCGCAAGTTTACAAAAAAATGATAAAGACATAAACCACATGGATTTAATTTTCACAGTCGAAGATACTGGAATAGGAATTCCAGAAGAAGATCAAGGTGTAATTTTTGAAGCGTTTACGCAACAAAAAGGACAAAGCCATGCTAAGTATGGTGGCACTGGTTTGGGATTAGCAATTTCCAATCGACTCGTCCAACTTATGAATGGAACCATATCGGTCAAAAGTCAAGTAGGCAAAGGAAGTATATTTCAAATTAATCTTTATAATGCACTAATTTCTAGTGATGAATATATTCAAATACCCAACGTGCAGACTAATACTGAGTTGCCGGAAATAGTTAAAGAAACCAAACAAAATCCGAGTTACCAGCATGGCGAAGAAAACATAGAAAATATGCAACCCTTATTGGATGAAATGGAAAATGATTTATTCAATGAATGGAAAAATTTATCCGATGTATCCAGTATAAACGAAATTGAAGAGTTTGCTTATAAAATTAAATATCTTGGGGATAAATATCATTATCCACCACTAAGTGCTTACGCTGATGATTTGCAATCAAAAGCTTTACTGTTTGACATGAAATCTCTTCTGATACTACTAAAAATCTATCCAATTATACTAAACGAGTTAAGAGAGAATGCTAAGTCAGTTTAAAAATGCCCATATTTTAATTGTGGATGACACCCCAAAAAATATTCAATTATTAGGAACAGTATTAAAAAATGTAGGTTACAAAATCATCGTTGCTACTAATGGGTTGCAAGCTTTAGGAATATTGGAGAAAGTAAAACCCGATTTAATTTTACTAGATGTAATGATGCCCGATCTAGATGGTTATGAAACCTGTAAAAGAATAAAAGAATCTGAAAGTTTAAAAGACATTCCAGTTATATTTCTAACAGCCAAGACGCAGCCGGAGGATATAGTAAAAGGATTTCAGTTAGGTGCTGCGGATTATATCATTAAGCCATTCAATTCCAGTGAGTTACTTGCGCGGGTGAAAACTCATCTAGAGTTTAAGTTTAACCAAGAGCTATTGCAAACTCTTTTGAATTTCCAGAGAGATATGGTACTAATGACGGATGGAGAAAAAATAATAGCGGCTAATTACAGTTTTCTTGAATTTGCAAATACGAAAAATGTGGAAGAGTTTAATTCAAAATACCCCTCTATTATTGATTTTTTAGAATTTGATCCAGTTTCAGATAATAGTTATGCGGGAATTAAGTTACAAAAACTCCCAAAAGATGAGGAGTTTAGAATAAAAATAAATACTATAGAAGGAAAAAATCTAATCTTCCGAGTTAAACAAAATATCATTCCAGAAAAAGGAGTTAGCATTTTAAGTCTGACTGATATTACTCAATTAGAAAATCAGAAAACCTCCCTCGAAGAAAAAGCTAGCATTGACGAGCTCACAAAGGTATATAACAGGACAAAATTCCAACAACTATTCAAAAACATTTTAGAGGAAAATAAAATTAGCCCCAAGTCTTTATGTCTGGTTATTTTTGATATAGATCATTTCAAAAAAATAAATGATACGTATGGACACAATAAAGGCGACGAAGTGCTTGTAAATATTTCTAGTTTTATCAAAGGTCAAATTCGAATGTCGGATATTCTTTGCCGTTGGGGTGGCGAAGAATTTACTTTGTTACTAGTTGGATCAAACTTAGATGATGGAGTCAAAATCTGCGAGAAAATTAGAATCCTAGTACAAAACCACCCTTTTATTGAGGACAGGCAAGTTACAGTTAGTATGGGAGTTACTCAGTATTTTCCGAATGATACTCTAGAGACTTTCGTTGATAGGGCGGATAACGCATTGTACCGAGCAAAAAAGGCAGGAAGAAATCGGACTGAAAAAAATTGAATCCTAGAGAATTTTTCATAGAAGATCGTTTAGAAAAGAATAGGTTAATTGTTTCTTGCAATTTAGGAGAAAGTGGTTTACGTAATTTCACTGTCAAGGAAGTGATGGATAATCTTGATTTACCGCTTACTGAATTAAGTAATATTTCTTTAGCAGATTCTCCTAATCAAGGAAGACTCGATTTACGCGTTGAGATTTC
>JAGOHK010000103.1 GCA_017996175.1 Leptospiraceae bacterium | reverse complement strand
TTACTAAGAATCTGAATCGTTATACTAAAAAACTAATAAAATAAGGATTGGAAAATAATGAAAAAATTTTTTTTAATGATAATGGCTATCGTTTTGATAGGAAACTGTGCGATCTTGAACCCGATTGGATTAAATTCCGGAAGGATAAAAGGCGATGAGGCAAAAAGTAAAATTCAAGAAACTGCTATTTTGAATGATGTTTTACTTTCTACAGCATTTTTTGGAAGTCCGACAGTTAGTCTTTTAACTATACTGGCGCCGCAATTATCTGGTATTGATCCTGGGAAATACTATTTAGAAAAAGATGTAAATAAATGTATCTCCGATTTAAATTCTATTGGATTACTACTATTAGGACAAGGTATTACAGCTGCACTTTGTGATTTACAACCAGCTGATGGATACTTAATGGGTAAACCGCTTCCTAAACTCTAATATTTATTTAAAACCCGATGGATTTGTTCATCGGGTTTTGTTCGATTCAGATTAGCCTTGAAATAGAAAAAAATCTCGTTGGGTATATAAAATTAGTCCAGAAAATTCCTAATGTAAACCTAAGCTAGGCTTTTACTAGTAAAAAACTTTTTCAGTAATAAGTGCTCAGCGATATTATAGTAAATACCAAAATAAATTACTTACTCGCAAATGCTGCATTTGCTTCTACCAAACGTTATTTCTAAAAAGCCAATTGGGTAATTACTTTTGGCATTTGGTATATATTTGGAAATTTTTTCTTGCTATATTTACTATATTACCTATAAATTGAAAGTACAAATTATGGTAACTGTAACTTCAAAACCCCAATACTCTGCAATCTTTCAATGTATTAATCCTCATTGTAAATCCGAATACGAATTACAAGAAATAGTCTACCTCTGCAAAAAATGCGGAGATCTTTTACAAGTAAAGCATGACTTATCTGAGTTAAAGAAAACCTCCGCCGAAGAATGGAAAACTCTTTTTGACGATAGACTGAAAGACTTTCGTTTTCCGAATCAGTCGGGTATCTGGAATAAACGAGAATGGGTTTTACCTGCGATGCGAGAGGAAAATATTGTAAGCTCCGGCGAAGGTAGGACTCATCTCTACGAAGCAAAGCGACTTGCAAAAGAGTTAAATCTTTCTGAACTTTATATCAAACAATGTGGTGTATCTCACACAGGATCTTTCAAAGACCTCGGAATGACTGTACTTGTAAGTCATGTAAATCAGCTTATTGCAGATGGAATCAAAATTAAGGCTGTTGCCTGCGCAAGTACTGGCGATACGTCAGCCGCTCTAGCTTCCTATTCGGCTAAGGCTGGTATACCTACAATAGTTTTTTTACCAGCGAATAAGGTCTCTAATGCGCAACTTATCCAACCAGTTTCCAATGGTGCAAAAGTAATTTCACTCGATACTGACTTTGACGGTTGTATGAAGATCGTCCAAGAAGTTTCTAAGGAAGCAGGAATTTATCTCGCAAATTCTATGAATTCTCTTCGAATCGAAGGACAAAAAACAATTTCAGTTGAGATCGTTCAACAACTTGGCTGGGAAGTTCCAGATTGGATTATAATTCCAGGGGGTAATCTTGGTAATGTGTCAGCTTTAGGTAGCGGATTCGAAATGTTATTAGAGTTAGGTTTAATTTCCAAGTTACCTCGTATTATCCTCGCTCAAGCTCAAAATGCTAACCCACTTTACTTATCTTATTTAAAAGGATACTCTGAATTTACCCCTGTTGAGGCAAAAAAGACTCTTGCGTCCGCCATTCAAATTGGAAACCCTGTTTCTATCAAAAAAGCAATTCGAACTCTGCAAAAATTTAACGGTATCGTAGAAGAAGCAGGCGAACACGAATTAGCCGACGCTGCTGCCAGAGGTGATCTACACGGACTCTACAATGATCCACATACCGGCGTTGCGTTAGCCGCTCTATTTAAGCAAATAGAGAAAGGGAATATTAAGCGGGGTGAAAAAGCTGTCGTTATTTCAACGGCTAATGGTTTGAAATTCACAGAGTTTAAAGTTCAATTTCACGCCAACCAAATAGAAAACACAAATTCTAAATTGATTAACTCTATCATTCAATGTAAGGCGGAAATTGGTTCAGTCATGGATGTAATTAACCAACTTTAGTAAATCTATGGGAAAAAACGAATTAGACTATGACAATCAAAACTACGACGAACAACTTGTCAGTGATTTGTTCAAGAGTAAAGTCATGGAAGGAGTAAACTCTAATAAGACAATTAGTCTAATTACTTATGTTCTAGGAGACGTTGGAGAGGCGAGGCTGAAATTTATTATTCGAACGATCCTATTGAAATATGAAAAAATGGATCTAATGGATTTGCTTTATACCTGCGCAAAAGAGTTAATCGTAAATTCTACAAAAGCGGCTATTAAACGGCTTGCCTTTAAAGAAATGGGCATCGACCCCAATAATGAATCTGAATACGATGCATTTATGAGTTCCTTTAAAGACAATCTTACTGATAAAAAATTTCCTCATTATCGCTCAAAAATGAAAGAAAATGGATTTTATATTAAGATTAAGATTTTTTATGATAAAAAAAGAATCGTTTTGCGCATAATTAATAACTTTCCATTGTTACAAAAAGAAGAAGAGCGAATTAGAGAAAAATTCGTTAAAGCAAAAAAATACGATAACCTCTTCGAGTTTTATGTAGATCACGGGGATAATACGGAAGGGGCAGGTATGGGAATAACTATGGTCGAGATCTTACTTGCCCAGAGTGGTTTTGATCGACATGTTTTTACAATTTACTCTTCTAAAATAAAAAGAGAAACAGTTGCAAAGGTAGAGATACCAATGCATCCAGAACATATACCTTTACGATTTGGATTTAATGCAGGTCATTAAGGAATGATTCCGATACTAAAAACGAAAGGCTAATTTACTATGTCAACTGAAAACGAACAACTAAAACAACAAAATGAGCTCATGATTATGGCACTAGAATCTGTTGCCTCTGAAGCTGATGCGAATATGTTAATCGAAGGTAAATTGATAGATGCCCTTCTTGTGAAAGCCGCAGTCACGGTTGAAAATAGAACCGGTGTAATGACCTTTCTTTTCTCATTGGCTAAGGGAGATTTACTCCAAGTTTATTCTGTGTTCGGCAACTCTCCATTACTCACTCGGATTCGAACATTCGAAAATTCTCCTCAATTCATTGCTGATCTAACGGAAGCAATTAAATCAGGAGGAATTGAAAGAGCTCTTTCTGATCGAATAGGTAGAGTTATGTTCAAGGGTTTAGATAGCCAGAGCGTACTTTTGCAATTTCCAAAAATTGATAAAAAGAATTACAATGATTTTTGTGAAATGATTCAGTTTGTTATTAATACAGAATTAAAAATTAAAACTGCAAAAGTACAGATAGACGTAGAAAAAATTTCTAGTTTAAATTTCAGAACCAAAACTCCTCTCAGTTCTATCTATGCACCAATTTCAAATCCGTATAAAGAAGTTAAGGTAACACCGGTCCCGATTGAGGCAAATCCTTATTTACCGGATAAGGCTAAGGCAGAAGCACTCATTCATGAAGTGCAAAAAGATTTTAAAAGAGTATTGATGTGTAAAACCGTTGTTGCCCCCGTTGCAGGAATCGACTTTGATAACCTAAAGGAAAATATGAAATTACTTTTCGTTTTGCCCTTTCAGACAACGGAAGAGATCGCCCTTGCAAAAAGTGTAGGTGCAGTTACCAAAGACGGTGTAAACAAACCTATTGCTGGAGAATTTCTAAAAATCATTACAGGTGGTAAAAACGAATACCATATTTTTGCTAAGGGACCAAATGGAATTTTACTTCGCGCATTTGAAGAGCGTCCGGTCAAATTAGCAATGTCTAAAAAATCCACTCAATCAGTAAAAAAGGATGATCAGTCTGATCTAGGAAAGATGATGAGTGTAATCATTGGTATCCTCTTGGTATTAGTAATTACTTTATTTTTTATGTATTTAGCATGAGAGAAATTAATAGATATAACTACTATATTTTTTTCTTTTCAATGCTCGTAGTATTTTCTCTATCTAATTGTAAAAGAAATCCTTACGAAACAAGAATGAAAGAGGCAATTGCGGCAAATGATTATTTAGCGATAGCAGCAATTTGCTCCGAATATAAATTCGAAGAATACAAAAAAGAATGCGAAACTAGCTTAATTAAATCAGAGGATGATATTCAAAAAATTATTTCTCAAAAACAAGAACTTCCTTTTATGAAATTAATATTGGAACCGGAGAAAAGCAAAAAAATCCAAGAGTTACTCCGAGCAAATGTGGAGCTAGGAATTAAATACAGATCCATCTGGAATGAGACCGCCGAGGTTTATAAAGATTAGCCATGGTCAAGCAAGAAGAACTAAAAGAGATTCTGCACAAGGCTGATTTAAAAGTCACTCGGAGTAGATTAGAAGTGTTGAAAATTCTTTATCATACTCATAAACCAATCACTCATACTTATATAATGGAGCATTTGCCAGAAAAAGATACTTGGGATAGGGTTACGGTTTACAGAACCTTATCAGAATTTACTGAAAAAAAAATTATTAAATCCTTGCCATCTAGCGAAAGAATCACATATTTTGAAATAAAAAATGAAACGAAACCAGAACATAGTCACTTAGTCTGTGACTCCTGCGGGAAAATGGAATGTTTTAACGAAGATTCCTATAAATTTCAGTTCAAGAAAAATGTGCAGGAATTTAGAGTAAGGTCTTTAGAAATAATCATTAGAGGTCTTTGTAGAAATTGTCAGTAAAAGTTGAAAAAGTCATCAAGATCAAAAAATGGACTTCCTCCGTTTTCAATTCTAATGAAAAAAGAGTAAAGGATTGTCTGAAAGAAATTTTACCCAAATATAGAAATATCCATTGGGATGAAGAAAAATTTATTCAATTTTACGTGGATGTACTAAATTCATTACCGTCTCGTTATAAACAAAAAAATTCGATTGAACTGAATGGAAAAATCAAGAAACAAGTTTTAGTCGATGCCATTTCCGATAAACTGGATGAACTAACCTCTTCCTAATGCTAAATACGAATGAACTTCTAAAACAAATCCCCGATAATTACAAAAAAGATTTAGAATTTATTTCGACTAAAATAAAAGAATCAGGGTTTGAATCTTTTATAATCGGTGGATCTGTGCGCGATTTAATCCTTGGAAAAAATCCACACGAATACGATATTGCAACATCCGCTCGTCCAGAGGAAATCAAAAAAAAATTCAAACGAGTAATCGAAACAGGAATCCAGCATGGAACGGTTACTATCATGTTAGGCGACAATGCATACGAAGTAACCACATATCGGAAAGACATTGACTATACAGATGGACGAAGACCAGACAAAATAGAATTTGGCGCAACTCTTTCGGAAGATATGAAGAGGCGTGATTTTACTATGAACGCAATCGGACTAGATATTCTTTCAGAAAATCTAGTCGATGAAAATAATGGAATCGAAGATATAAAAAATAAAATTATCCGCACAATCGGAAATCCTCTCGAACGATTTGGAGAAGATGGACTTCGACCTATTCGCGCGATTCGTTTTCTGTCGACTTTAAATTTTTCCATTGAACCTGAAACCTATAAGGCTATTTTTCTAACAAGACATGTTACAGAGAAAATTTCTAGAGAAAGATTTCATGACGAATTAAATAAAATTCTTATTTCTAAAAATTCATTCGTCGGACTAAACGAACTTCATAAGAATCAAATCTTTGAATTATTTACAAAGGTTCCTTTGAAAAAAAATCCGAATCTGGATAATCTGACAAATATCGACAAATTAGAAGTATCCCCACTCGGGTTAAAGCTTTCCTTTCTCTTAAACCAGTTACTAGAAGATAAAGAAAAGATAGTAAATGCAGAATTTATTCTAAAAGACTTTCGCTATTCTAAAGCTAACACAAAAGACTCTTTATTCTACTTAGATTTATTTAATCAAAACTATCAAATTGACAAAATGGATTTAGTTCAGATTCGAAAATTTCTTTCTAAACTAATTAGTTATACAGGTAAAAGAGAAATTGACCCAATACTCAAAGGTTTATTAAGCTATTTAAAAATCTATTTCGACGAAAATACTTTATTGCATTTTCAGAATACGATTTCTAATTTATTAAATTCGAATGAACCATTGGTGCTTAAAGAACTAGCGGTTAATGGCAATAAAATTGTAGAACGGTTTCCCGAAATAGATAAACGGGAATTAGGAAAAATTCTAGCCCAGATATTGAGTCAAGTTTTAGAAGAGCCGGAAAAAAATCAGGAAGAAAGTATTTACAAATTTATAGAACAGAAATAATTTCTTTTCAAGGATAAAAGTATCAATGCCAAAGTTACATCCAAAACTTATAGAATTGCTGATGCCGGGGATTCGAACAAATTTCCAAGATGAATTTTCTAGACAAACCCTAATTAATGAAAAAAAAAGAGTTACGATTATATCTGCAATCATTTTTTTTGTTCTACTCATTCAGTTATTTCTACATCTGTTTGTTGATAACATATTATTTCAAAAATATCCTAATGCAAAAGAAGGAACAAAGTATTCGTTTATCCTACTCAGTATTTTTTTAATTTATGAACTTCTTGTACGTTTGGCATTTTCTAATTTCATAAAAAAGAAAACACAACCACCGGAAATCATTCGGTATCTAAATGCGTTAGTAGAAACATCAATCCCAACTTGCGGGTTGATTTTATTCGGATATTTCCAAGGACCAACGGACGCAATCCTTTCTCCTATTACTCTGGTTTATTTCTTTTTTATCATGTTGTCCACACTTAGATTAAATTTTAAACTTTCTATGTTTACTGCACTCGTTGCGGCTACTGGATATTTATCTGTATCTCTTTATTTTTACCAAACGAATCAAGTTCAAAATTTAAAATTAATTTCTCTAGAATTACCTATGATAATTTTACGCTCTGTCTTCTTTTTGATTGGTGGCGGAATTGCGGGAATGGTTGCAATTCAAATTAAAGAAGGATTTTTAAAATCAATCGAAAATATAGAAGAACGAAAACAACTTATGAATATTTTTGGGCAACATGTCTCGCCAGAAGTTGTCGATAAACTGCTAAATCAAAATGTAGAAATAGAAAGTGAAGTAAAACATGTATGCGTAATGTTTTTAGACATTCGTAACTTTACGTCTTTTTCCGAAAACAAAAGCCCAGTTGAAGTAGTAAATTTTTTAAATACTCTATTTGAATTTATGATTGAAATCGTTAACCGCAATAATGGAATCATCAATAAGTTTCTTGGAGATGGATTTATGGCTGTTTTTGGAGCACCGCTTACAAACGGCAAAGACTGCGTAAACGCTGTCCAAACATCGAAAGAAATTTTAGAAAAAGTTAATGAATATAACCAATCAGCAAAAATTCCGTTAACCAAAATTGGAATTGGACTTCATTCGGGAAATGCGGTTACAGGCAATGTAGGTTCTGATTTGCGAAAAGAATATACCGTCATTGGAGATGTTGTAAATCTTGCTTCTAGAATTGAACAACTCACAAAACAATACTCTGAGTCTATCCTTCTTTCAGAAGATGTTCTCTCCAAAACAACTGGATTTGATTTTAGAGAAATTGATCTTGTTCGAGTCAAGGGACGAGTAAATCCTGTTAAGATATATAGTTTACTCTGAAATTTTTTAAACTGCTTACATCAAGTCTCAGTTAATTAACTCTCAATCAGAAATATCTTGGCAAATGCTTTTTCTCGTCCTCCCTCGGGGATGAGGCTAGCAAGGTATTTGGCGCGATCTATATCTTTCATTCGGAAATAACAGTGAGCAAGGTTAACCAAATTTCTAATATGACCGGGTTCACGGAGGCGAACTCTCTCTCCTGCTCGAATAGCCTCTTTGAATTTTTGTAATTTTTTATAGGAATAAGAAAGAAGAAAAATACATTCTGTATCGGAAGGATTTAGCGTTAAATGGTCTTCTGCCACAAGTGCTGCTTCGGAAAAATTCTTTTCGTGGATAAGAGCCGTAATTCGCTTGCGGGCAGTTTCACTTTCAATCAGTGGTTCTTGGCTAACAAACTTAATACTCATAAGCGACAAATCATCCGTAATCTCTCCTTTTTTGTAAAGAATATCTACCATTTTATTAATATCACCACTTGATTCTTCTACTGTTCCTAGAAACAAGGTATGATCGTAGTTCAGACTTTTTTCTCCTGTCTTTTCATCCGGCAAAATAATATCATCGCGTCCATCGGAGCCATTAATTACAATGTCACCATCTTTCATTTGGAAGGTTTTTACATAGATGTAACTCTGTGCAACTTCGGTTCCCAATTTTCGAAAAATAAAATCTTCATCAATAAAACTAGCTTTTCCATCGCGATAGATTATACTTACAGGATGTTCGGCGTTAATGAAATACATAAGACCCGTCCTGTTATCTATTAGCCCCATGACGATAGATACAAGCATAGATCCTTGAAAACTTTCGAACACTTTATGTAGTTCTATAAAAGAATTTTTCAACCACTTCTCGGGGTATTCCTCTTGAACGGATTTGCTTAGTTTTGTTCTTTCTAAAATAGAATCAAATACTGAGCCCATCACAAGAGCACCTCCCGCACCTTGCATAGATTTTCCCATTGCATCGGCGTTGAAGAAAACAGTCATATTCCGCTCACGTAAAACTAAGCTCTCCGCACGGCAAAGATCTCCACCGAGATCAGAAACTTTATTTTTAAATTCAAAAGTCTTTTTTTGTTTTACGATAAAGTCAATCAGAACTTGGTTTTTTTCGGCACGGTTTTTTCCGAGTGGTTTAATTAATAGAGATGTGAGGAAATAATCCCCGTCTTGCGACATTTTTAATTTTTTTACATTCTCTAAACTCAGGCTGAGCTCCTCTGTACGAACGGCGACTTTTTTTTCCAAGTTAGCATTTAACTCTTCTACTTCCTCATGAAGGCGAACCGAGCGATTGGCGAGGATAATGGCTAAACTAGAAATGAAAAAGAAAAATGCGTAACCCATAATTTTAGGAAATATGATTACACCTCTAGTGCTTAACGTATCAACCACTAAAGCACAAAAAATAACAACCACACCTAGAAAAATAAATACCGCATCCATATTTTTTTGAATCATACGAACAATTAAAAAGTAGAATATGAGGATCATATAGACAATCCAAATCGGCTGGACTATATTAGCATTGATAAAGTTGTATTGCTTTATGTCAGTCACAACTAACTCATATAAAAAGATTAAAAACAAAGCACCGTCAGCAATTTTCTCCACTATATTCCATTTGAATTTGAAAAAATGGCGAATAAAATGAGCAAATACTGGAACCACAGCAGCAATCATCATATATTCACATTTTTTCATGAGAACAAAATTAAAATCGAACTCATTACGAAGTTGATTTCGCATGATTTGATATAAGACGAGCATAATAGTGAATATCCCGAAAATGAAATTTTCCTTTTCTTTTCGTCTTCTTGCAAATAGAAATAAGTAATAAATCCCAACAACGAGATAAATCATTAACAATACAAGTTTGACATATTCGGTATTGATAAAACTTTTTTCAATTGTTCGACTTGGTCCTATTTCTGTTTTATCTTGATCGATTCCTACGGTAGTATTAAAATACTCCTCCGCTTCGACTAACAATAGATTTTCCGCACCTTTTCGAATGAGGTTATCTGGTATTTCATAGATTCGAACTTTATCATAAGCAGAGGGATACGGTTTACCGAACTCACCAGTTGCACCAATCAACACTCCATTAAAATATGTGCGATCTCTATCACTAATTACACCGAGACGGACGGAGATAGAGTTTGTTTGAACTGTTGCAGGAAAAAATAAAGATTTAGCAATCCAAATTTTTTTTATATCTGGTTTGCCATTATCCGCTTTATTGAACTTAGAGGGGATTTCATGTTTTATCCATTCCAGATTATTTTCCCCTGTCTCTAAATATTTGCGGCTGAACTCTTCTGGATTCAATTCATCTGTCGCAACAAACCATTCCGAGGGGGCATCGGAATCTAAGCTAGTCACAACCTCTAAAGAATGAATCGTTTGAGGAGTAAATTTTTTTTGGTTTTGCGAGCTAATATTTGTGAGAACAGAAAAGACAAGAAGAAATAATAGAATTCGTTTCATACTTATTGAGTGCCCCAGATTTTTAGGAAAAAAATTCCTAGATTTAAAGTTCGACCTATAATTACAAAAAATTCTAATTCGGTCAAATCGAAATTTTTTTCTGGGCACCTCTAAGTTTATATTTCTACAAAGGAGTAGGAATCACCTTTCTCTAAATGAGAGTCTTTTGGCTCAGACTTTTCTTCCTCTATCCCTGTATCTTTATCTGAATCACCTTCCTGTAATGTATGTAAAATTAGCGCAAATAATGCTTTGTCCATTTGACTTTGATTTCCTTGTATCATAACACACTCCATTTAATTGAATTTGAGAATCATTATCAATTAAATGGCATATTTTAGTCAATCCTTTTTTCCAAATACCAACAGAATCCGAAATCTATAAAAACAAGCATGACTAAAGATTTAGATTATTTTTTTTGGTAGGGGTGGGTAGACTTACAATTGCCCGTATTTTTTAAAAAGGATATCATCATGGTAAATATAGGAACTCCAAAATCAAAATCTGCTACTAAAATGCTTTTACTAGGATCAGGCGAATTAGGAAAAGAAGTGGCGATTGAAGCCCAAAGATATGGAATTCATGTAATGGCTGTGGACAGATATTCTGATGCGCCTGCTATGCACGTGGCACACGAATTCAAAATCATTAATATGCTAGATGCAAACGAATTACGTAAAGTAGTCCAGGAATTTGACCCTGACTATATTGTTCCAGAAATTGAGGCAATCGCAACTGAAATGCTGGTTGAACTAGAAAAAGAAGGATTCCATGTTGTCCCAACAGCAAAAGCTGTAATGCTCACAATGAACCGTGAGGGAATACGCAAATATGCCTCGGAAGAATTAGGTGTGAATACTTCCCGTTATCTGTTTGCCGGTAATAAAGAAGAATTTTACAAAGTTGTAAAAGAAATTGGTGTTCCCTGCGTGGTAAAACCGGTAATGAGTTCTTCCGGAAAAGGACAAAGTGTAATCAAAGACAAATTTGAAATCGAAGAGGCATGGGAATACGCACAAAAAGGTGGAAGAGCGGGCGGCGGAAAAGTAATCGTAGAAAGTTTTATCGAGTTCGATTATGAAATCACACTTCTAACAATACGTCATGCGGGAGGGACAACCTTCCTCGATCCAATCGGTCATTTACAGATTAACGGCGATTATGTGGAGTCATGGCAGCCACAACCAATGTCGGAGGCAGCTTTAAAAGAAGCTCAACGAATTGCAAAAGTAGTAACAGATGGACTTGGTGGTTACGGTATATTTGGCGCTGAATTTTTTGTAAAAGGAGACACTGTTTATTTTAGTGAAATTTCACCTCGTCCTCATGACACCGGAATGGTAACACTGATCTCACAAAATCTTTCCGAATTTGCGCTCCATGTTCGCGCAATCCTTGGTCTTCCAATTCCAAATATTCGCCATTACGGCTACGCAGCGTCATGCGCTATTCTCACAGAAGGAAATTCAGAAGAACCAATATATGAAAATATCAATGAAGCACTTTCTGAGGCAGATACTGCACTTAGACTTTTTGGAAAACCAGAAGTAAAAGGTAGGAGAAGAATGGGAGTAGCCCTTGCACTCGGAGATTCTTTAGAGGACGCCAGAAGAAAAGCTGTAAAAGTAGCAGACGCAATCACAATTAAACTGTAAACATCGCTCAATGCTACCAAGTTAAGGGAGCCTCTCAAAGATTACCACCGATGGACACCGATAAAAAAAACGATAAAATATTCGATGGTTTTTGTTTTGGAATTGAATAATATGACACTAAACGACGCTCGATATGAAACAGAGAAGAATATAATAAATCAAATTAAAATCGTTTCTTTATCGGTGTCCTCGGTGTTTATTCCACACTGCGCTTGATCGCGCCCAACGCCTTCGCATGGTATTCTTTAAATGTTTTTCTTAATTGTACGGCATTGAACATAGCTTGACTTAGGAAATGAATATACAAAGATGGAATTATCCGAATGGAGGAAGTTGGGTGTAATTCCCGCGCTGTCCCGCAACTGTAAAGCCAGATACTCCTCTTTTGTTACTTTCTCGTGGAAAGGAAAGTGATAATGAAAGATTCTTTTTTAGATATTCAGATACTTTAATTATTGTTATTGCTTTAGAGGATAATAACCATTAAGTGTCTTGACATGGTTTTTGCCACCCTGAACATAGTTGAAGGGTTAAAGCATGGATTCGACTAGCTTGGTTGGTGAGTAGCATCTTCTGAACTAACGTATCGAAACATACTAGGACAAGTATTTGAAATATAAAAGTAATTTTTCTTTAGAGGTTCGTATACTCCTTCAGGAAATATAAATTTTTCTTGGAGAACAATCATGTTTCAAAAATTCAATTTAGCGGCTACACTGTATTTTGTGGTCTTTTTAATTTCTAATTGTCAAAACGCAAGCCCATCAGATGAGAAAGAATTAAGGAATACACGTCTTGCAACGATTGTGCAAACATTAAACTTGGAAGCGGTAAATACTCGTTTAAATTCCTTACTTGCCATTCAAGGTTTTTATGATACAGGATATTATTCAGGTGGAACTTTTTTTTCAAGCACAGGCAAACTAATTGTAAGTGCGGGGTTAAATGGAGTTGGTACTTGGGCTGCATCTATACCGACTACAGACGGAACTTACGGAAAATGTGGGGCAGGTGCAACGGATAGCAGTGGGACTTCTGGAGGTAGTGATAACTTTTACAGAATTATTCAATTTGATAATGCAACAAATACATTGATTTTACAAACATCCACTAGCTGTGACTGGAATACCACTTTCGGTGATAACCGCGCTACATACTCTAAAATGATAGTAACTGCATTGACTACAACTGGTTGCGAAAATAATGCAACTGCTTGCTTTAGTTACTGTGAAATTGCCAATGGAAAATCAACTATATCCGCAGCAATTAATGATACCGCAACTGCTGACTCAACATTACAGAAAACAACTGGATGCGGTGGTTATGGTTGGAATAGAGCTCTTCTTAGAGCAGACAATGTTACCTGGAATTAGTTTTACAACCAGTGGGTTTTACTTACTGGCTAAAGGAATTTTTATAGGAGAAGTAAATGCATAAGAAACTTATAGTCATATTTATCATTTTTATAGCAGTTCAATGCAGCTCATCAAAATCTAAAAGAAACAACCAAGTATTTGCCTCACTACTTGTCATGTCTCAATATAAACCTGTAACATCCTCTATGGTCAATATCCCAGAAGATATTGCGGATACGGTTACATTAGCCCCTAATCACACTGGAATTGGATTTGAAGATAAAACAAAAGCTATCAACGGAGTTCGTGGAGCAGGAACAGGCTCTGGATCGGGGGATGTATTCTCTCTTGCCGCAACAGGAGTCGGTGCGAGTATGGTTTTAGAATGGAGTGGCAAACGAGTGCTAAATGGAAGTGGTATAGATTTTATTGTTTTCGAAAATGTTTTTTATTATAACGGTAATTCTTCCGCTCGTTTCATGGAGGCGACTATCGTTGAAGTAAGCCAAGACAACATAAGTTACTGTGGATTTTCCCCTGACTTTACTTCTTCGCCTGAAACAAGTTACAGCACGAACCCAACCCACTGGACTCGTTTTTCTGGAATTACTCCTGTTCTTTACAACGTCGAATCAAATGTTCTTTCTGGTAATGATTTATACGATACAAGTAAAACTGGCGGGGATGCATTTGATTTAGAAGATTTGAGTGCGGCTAATGATTACAATATCGGATGTGACACAACCCTGCGAGATAATATTAAATCGAATGGATTCGTATACTTACGATTAACCGCGTCCACTGCTCGGATTAACATAGATACAAGTGCCAACTTTTTACAAGACACAGGTGCATTTGGTGGAGGTCCTGACATCGATGGGGTAATGGCTCGTTACCGCTCAGTGAGATGATATGAATTCAGAGGACAACCCTACCTCAGATATACTTCAAAACAAAAACGAAGAGCCTATTTCCTCTGAAGGTCTTTACTATTTTGAAAACGGTCTAATGGTGTTTACCGAAAAATTCCATCTTCGCCGAGGTTACTGTTGCGGTAACGGTTGCAGACATTGTCCATTCAAGAAGTAAAGTTGAAGTAGGGAAAATAAAGCTTGATTTTATTGCATAAATCCTTAAGAGTTGAAATGCGATGAGGGGGATTTTAGAGAATGAATACAGTTATACAAATGCATATAGATGAGCTGGATGAGAAAATTCTTAAATCGTTAAGAAAGCTTTTTAAAAACAGGACAATTTCTGTTTCGGATATGGAAACAAATTATCTCTTTTCCAATGAATCTAACAAAAATCATTTACTAACTTCAATTCAGCAAACCAAAGAAAATAAATTTATCCAATTCAAAACAGTAGAAGATTTAGAGACTTCATTATAATAAATAATACTTGATGAAAAAAAGATATTATCTCTCAATGTTCGGATTATTTCCGATTATTATAGCATTTGACGCCATATACTTCGTATACCACCAATCCCCTTCTATATTCTTCGGTCTAGGGGCGGTGCATTTTTTGTTGTTTGTGGTTTTAAATTATGTTGGGGCTTATTTTATTTATAAACCGATTGACCAATTATTTCTGTCAGGAAATGATTCGAAAGATTCCAAGATAAGGATTGATCGACTTAGTTGGTATTCTTCTTTGTGGATATTTTTTATTGGAAACTTATATGTGGCTATTACTCTTTTGCCGCTGTACTTTTTTCCAACAATTTTTAAAAACCCCGATGATTTTAAAGTGGAGCAAATTCCACCAGAGTTTTTCTTTTTCTCCATTCTTCCTGCGATATATTTTATTTATGCGTTATTTCCTTCTTTTATAGCTTATTTTTTAATTAATGATTTCAAACTTGATCTAAAAGAAAAAATTTTTTCTGAGTTTGCTATTCTTTATCCGCATGGAAAAAGAAAGATAGGGCTAACTTTATTTTTTGCGTTTTTCTTTTTAGTAATCCTTCCTTCTCTATTAGTGATTCTAGAATTAAAAATGGCTTATGAAATAGAGCATAAATACAAACAGTTCACAAGTTTAAGTCCTCTAGAAACAGTATTAATCGACCGGTTTGTAGTTTTTATTGGAACGATTATTGCGGTTATTCTCATTACCCGCGCTTTCACAAAACCAATTCATTTACTTTTAAAAGGAATTAGCAAAGTAAGTGAAGGAAATTTTTCCACGCAGGCTGCTATTACTACAGATGATGAAATTGGACTTCTTACAAAAGAATTTAACCTTATGGTAAAAGGATTACAAGAACGAGAAGTGATTCGTGATACATTTGGGAAGTATGTGACGAAGGATGTAGCTACTGTTATTCTCGATCGAAAAATAAATTTGGAAGGTGAAGTTAGGGTCTGTACTATCTTAGTAACGGATATTGCCGATTATACTTCTATTTCGGAAGAACTATCTCCGACAGAAATTGTCACTATGTTAAATGAATATTTTTCTGTTCTTGTGGGAATTATTCAACATCATAAGGGTGTGGTAAATAAATTCATAGGAGATTCTATTTTCGCCATGTTCAATGTTCCTTTAGATGACTCGGATCATGCGGTTAATTCGATATTAGCCGCACTTGAAATAGAGAAAATTTCATCTACTCGTACCTTCGGAAAAAATCGTAAATTAACGACAAGGATTGGAATTAACACAGGTGTCGTTGTCGCTGGAAATATTGGCTCTGCTGATCGAATAGAGTATACTGTGATAGGGGACGAAGTCAACGTTGCTGCTAGGTTAGAACAATTAAATAAACAATTCAAAACTAATGTTCTTTTAGGAGAGAATACGTATGATTTGGCGAAAGAAAAATTTTCTTTCACTGAACTTGGGGATTTTCAATTAAAAGGAAAAGAAAAATCCATCAAAGTCTATAAGGTAAACGGTTAAAATAAATGCCTGAAAATTTCTATTCTATACTTATCATTGGCGTAATTCTATTTGCAATTGTATTACTTTTTTTTCTTAGCAAAGATTGGAAAAAATTAGAAGAACTTTATAAAACAAACGACCCACCACCGTCGAATCTTAAACGTTTCGAATATGGAACAATTGGAATTGCTTACTACAGAGGATCGTTATGCGTAGGAATAACTTCCCAAGGCATTTATTTTTGTCTTGTCCCAATCTTCAACTTTGGTTTAAAACCTATACTCATTCCCTGGAGTGCAATTCAAAAAATAGAATCTGCTGATATACCATTTTTCAAAAGAGTCCGTTTAACTTTATCCTCTCCAAGTATGAAGATTTTAATTAGAAAGGACATAATAGTTTCGGCAAAACAATATTTGCCTGCACATATTTCTAATTGGGAATGAATTGATACTGAAGTTTTTAAAAATCCTGTTTTGGATTTTCAAAACTCTTTCCCTTGCCTATCACCGTTAAAGTTACCGAGCTAATTCCATGTTTTACTAAATCAATTTTTTCTGCGGCTATTCGAGATAAGTCAATGATTCGACCTTTTACATGAGGACCTCGGTCATTGATTCTAACAACTACGGACTTGGAATTTTTTTTGGAAGTGATTTTTACAATCGTATTAAATGGTAATGTCTTATGAGCAGCGGTAAATTTTCGTTTGTCGTAAGGTTCACCGGAGGTAGTTTTTCTTCCTTGAAATTTATCTGCGTAATAAGATGCTTTTCCATTTTGAATAGTTGAACGCGCAATTAGGTTGAATGAAATTAGACATACACTTAAAACAAATATAATTTTTTTCATTCTATTTCCTCAATTTCAATAAATAACTTTCGATTTTTGAAAAAGTATCAGGTGCTGATTCAAAAGACGGATTACTTCTGTAAACTACTTCTTTTTCCTTTCCATGCATTTTTACTAGAATCTTTGTCGGATAACTTCGTTCTGCCTCCGGTGCACCGTAGGAATTATTCAATTCAAAAAATTGATTGTCCTGTATGAATTTTACAAGATCATAAACTTCCTTTTTTGAGAGAGTGTAGTTTCTTTCTTCTACTTTAGAGCTAGAAGGAACGCTACTGACAGGGTTATCGAAGACATCCTTTTTTTCTGAGACAACTAAAGATGTGTCTTTAATTTCTAATGATTTGTTCGGGCTTTTGTATTCTATATGAATTTGACGAACTTTTAATTTTGGAGCAACTTGTGCTTCGACTGACATCGCAATTATAAATGTTAATAAGCTTAGAATTATTTTATACATAACATTTCTCCTTTAAAAATTTGCAACATGTCTATTTTAAATCAAGCCCAGTCTTTTGTAAATCACATCTATTCGAGTTAGATATGGTTTTATATCACAAATTTCATCAAGAACTTTTGGGGTTAATACTTCATTTACCTCATGATCTGCTAAAAGCCTTGATTTCATTGTCTGTGATTGATCTGCCCATACAGCCATTGCATGAGACTGAACTTTCTCATAAGCCTTCTCGCGAGAAATTCCGGCACGTTCGATCATCGCAAGCATAAGTTTTTGAGAAAAAATCAAGCCCCGAGTAATTCCTAAAACTCTCGCACTTGCATCTGGATAGATATGAAGATTTTTAATTACGTAATTCATTTTGTCCAAGATATAATCTAATGCAATTGTGGAATCCGGTAAGACAATTCTTTCAGCGGAAGAATGAGATATATCTCT
>JAGOHK010000102.1 GCA_017996175.1 Leptospiraceae bacterium | reverse complement strand
GTATACAAAAAGCCGGACGGGAAAGGAGAGCATAATATTGATTTACCTTATTACAAAGGCGGAAATTTAAAATTTGTAATTGTGGACAATGATGACAAACCTTTGATTCTTAAATCAGTTGAGGGATTTGCAGAAATAGAAGAAATTGTTTTCGAACTTCCAAAGGGTAATGTATTCGATGAAAATAAAAAAATGATTTTATACTATGGAAATGAATTCGTAAGATTTCCTGAGTTCGATATGAAAAACACCTATGATGATAAGTTAAAGCATATTAGCCTTAAAGTAAATGAACATCAGGTGAATCCTGAATTTGCTTACTCTATGGTTGAACCGCCGTTATCCTCTTGGATTATCCGCGGGTTATTTCTTTTTGGACTTCTTTTAATGATTTATCCCGCGTTTACGATTTTGAAACGTTATCGGACAGATCTAGATTTAGATTCAACCGATAACATGAATAAAAAACTAGAGAGCTGAAATTACCAATTTAGCTCTTTACGAATCAACTCCATTCGTTTTCGATTTACTCCTAGATCACCACTACCTAGTCTAGAAGCAGATCGAATATGAACGGTCTTAGAAATATCGTCAAAATAAAACTCTACATCATCTACATATCTCATTAAAAGAGATGTAAATTCAACGTTCAAATAATTATCTGTATAACTAATGATCTTGGTTCGTTTTTGGTTTTCAATAACTGTTTTCAATTCGTTGAAAGCAGTTGTTAAGTCCTTTGTGTATTTGTAAGGCTCAATAAAATGAACAGTGTCATTTTTCTCTGCTTGGCTAGATACACAATTTGGGGTAGGTGGACAGGCGAGAAGTTTACCACCATTAACTCCTAAATTACTTGGTCTTGTTCCTGCACAATTAAACATAAAGAGCAGCACTCCTAAAATTATTATTTTTCTATTCATTTTTTTATCCTCTTGGTAAACTATAAATTTGTGATATTGAAATATTTTAATTAACAAGACCAAATGGGTCGTTATTTTTGTATTTCTCGTAGTAATTATTTGCTGCATCAATATTGGATTTTAGCATTTCTATTTCGTATAATTTTTTGTAACATACTGCCGAATTAGGAAAAATCATAATACATTTAGAAAAATTCTTTTCAGCAATGTCCAAATCTCTTTTTTCTTTGCTAATTTTATAGGCTTCCAGATAAACTTGTCCTGCAAATTGTTCTTTTTTATCATCTAAATTGATTGGTAAATAAAGGGAATCCAACTTACGAAAATTCTTAAGTTTTTCTTCCGTTAAAACGAGATTTTCCGAAAACTTTAAATTAGAAAAATTATCAATTGTGAATTCGTTTTTAAAAAGGATTTTGATATTTTCGGATACACCCAAATTAAATCCGAGCATTGAGATAAAAAGACATATAAAAAACTGTATGGCATAAATCGCTTTTAGACTCACCTGATAATAGTTTTTTTTGCTATGAAAGAGATTGAAAGAAGACGAGTAACGAGAAATGACGCCTAACGCAAATGCTGTTGGAAAATAAGTCATTGCATCCAACATGGTATAATCAAACATTTCTTGAAAGAAAATTGAGGATAATATCGAAAAACCGACAATCTCAATGAATCTAAATTCATGGTTAATTATTTTTTTTGCGAGTAAGAAAAATGCAGAAAATAATATTCCGGTTAATATCGAAAATCCGTAAATTCCATAATTGTATATAAATTGAATATATAAATTATGCGCATGTGGATTTGCTTGGAAATTTATAAAATAATATTTTAAATCACTAATAGTATTTTCTGAAAGATAATCAATTGGTAAAAAAGAATTAAAGTATTCGTTATTAGCACCAAATCCAAATAAAATAGAATGATGGGTAACTCGTTCTAGGTAAGTAATCCAAATTGCTGTCCGTGCGACTGAAGAGTTGACACTAAATACTTCTGACTGAAATAGTTTTCCACCAATGAATATCGAAATAAATGCAATGAGTAATAATAGTATTGGGAGTAATTTGCTTTTTGTTTCAGTTGGAGATTTATAATAATATGTTGCAATGAAGATACTACTTATTGTTACTCCAAAAATAGAAGCTATGGATTGGGTAAAATATAAAACTAACATGGAAAGGATCAATACAATAAAATAAACCCATTTGTGTTTATCTGTCCACAGTAGATAACACGCTAATACGGATGGAAAGTTAACAGCAATCATACTTCCTATATTGCTTACATGAAATCCCCCAATGCTTAGAGAAAAATCGGGATTGAAGTTGTGGGAATAAAAATAAACAATTATAAAGATTGTATACAGTATAAGAGAAATTCCGTAATAAAAATGATTATAGCGAATAACTTTCAGTAACTCCTCCTCTTCTATATATTTCAAGAAAAGATACAATAAAATTCCAGAAAGCAAATGAAAAAAACCAAATATAGCATTGGTTCCATTATAGTAAAAAGAATTATATGTAGATAAAATGGAAGAAGTGAAAAGCAAGAATACAAGAATATCAAAAATATTTTTTTTACTAATGCTAAACTTTCTCAACAAATACAAATTAGAGATTAGATAGAAAAAAATAGCAATAGAGGAGTAATGATGTCTGTATATATAGATATAAGAAGAGGCTATTACTGTATAAAAAATTAATAATTTTTTGCTTGTGCCAATTTTATAGAGAAAGAAAAAAACTAAAATAGAAAGGTAAAATATAAATCGAATATACAACTTTTGTTGTGTAATCATTAAATCTGGCAAAAAAAACATTCCAGTAAGGGATGTGTAGAGGATTAAGGACACAGAGCTTAAAATAAAAAAATAAGACTCGATATCTTTAATTTTTTTTTTTTGCCAAATAAAGAATAAGAAACAAAATGCGAGAGCGCTGACGGATAATTCTTTTACTAAAATTGGTTGTGTATCATTAAAATACATGTAAAGGTTTATGGATAATATAAACCATGCCTGAAAGATTGGTCCAATCATATAGAGTTTTCGGTAATTTCAATGTAAGTTTTGATTCTTTGTAAGTCAAGTTATCTTTTAGTGATTCTGTTATTATGAAATTGATAAAAGATAACTTTAATTAAATGTTACTGTCTACTAGACACTCCTAAATTGGATTTATATAATCTGAGGTATTTTTTGAAGAGTTTGTTCCTGGTAATGTCCATTTGCGAATAATATTAATATTCCGCAAAGAAAACTTAGGCTGTTACTTTAAAAATATCTAGAAAGTATGAATACCACTAAGTATGTATGTAATACAATTGGTAATACAGAAAAAAGAAAAATTAAAATTGTTTTTGCAGTATCGCTACCTAACTTAAATATTTGTAAAATTTGCAGAAACATTTCAGGGGCACTAATCCAACTGGCGGAAATAATAATCAAATAAAAACCGATCAAATATCTACCATGTAAATTTACCCTGTCAGTATAATAGTTTGCCCCTGCATAAATCAAAAGCGAAATGGCTAAGCCAAAGAATAAGAATAAATAGCCTAAGAATAGATTTGTATTTTTTTCTACACCGATTTTAAACCATTTATAAGTGAGAAATATTCCGATGGAGGAAGAACAAATTCCAATCAATAATTCAGGGGGAAGAGTATCAAGCCAGCCAAATCCTCCAAAAAAACTCACTTGGAGAAAATAATCGTTGTTTCGCATTCTAAAAAAACTCAGAAAAGAAAGAAAGGTTTGTTTCAAATAAGTTTCAATATTTATATCCTTATATAATTCTATATTGGGAATAAAGGGTAATTTTTGTTTATTGGATATAAGTAGAACTATTAGAATATAAAAGGCAGCAGATATAGATATATATTTGATTAGGTTCAAATATAATCTCTTTTGCTTAAATAGAAAAGTTTTAAGAATAAAGAAGAGAGAAGTTTCAAGGATAAAACCCAAAAGAAAAAAAATAAAAAATAATCCAGATAGTATTAGACTATAATTTTCATAGCCAGTAAAAATTGGAAAATAATACAAGCTATCACTAATGGTAATGTAGCTACTTAAAGTATGCACAACAGGAAAAAAAGAAATAATAAAAAAAATATTAAATAGAATCATCCTTCTTCGGAAAAATCTAAAATCTTTACTTTTTTTGGAATGAAGAATTATTTTTAAAAGAATAATAACAAATACGAGAAATAACAAAGGAATACTGGAACGAGAAATAAAAAATGCAATGGAAGAAATGCTTCCTAATAGGAAACCAAACAAAGGAAAGTCTTCTGATTCTATATAAAGAAAAGATACAATTATTGTGCTATATAGTATATAAATGGAAGTTAGTATCGCATAATCAGATACATGCATTGCAAAAAAGGGTAATGTAGGAATTAATAAAATAAAGTATAGAGGAATTTGAAAATGCGGAGTATTTTTCGTGTATTTATAAAACAAAAGAATAGAAACATACATGCATAAACTGAAAACTAATACATTTAAAAGTCTTATTAAATATAATAATTGTTGTGCATTAAGTGTATTAACCCCCGGGATACTCCAGAGCATCTTCCAAACTATGTATGTTATAGGAGAGCGCTTTTCCATTTTAGTCATTTCAATATGGTATGACCACTCCTTAGAAAACGGATAATTCGTATTATCCCCCAAAAATTTTTCTAAAGCACGAAACTTGAGTCTTTCAAAGTGTCCTCTTTTGCTTAATGTTTTCACTTCATCAAGGAACGTTTCTGAACCAGTAATATTTTTAAATCCAAGAAAATGGTCTATCTCATCTGGTGCATGAAATGGTGGAATAATGGTAGCGTATAGAATTCCTATAGAAATCGAAATAAAAAAACATGAAATTGCAAATAGATGCGGTTTATCTATTGTAAAAAATGATAATGCAAAAATATAAAATAAGAACGCAGTTCCAAGTATTAATAAAATGGATGCAGGGCTAAACATGTCCCAAACAAAAACTAATCTTTCTAATTTACTCATCCAACTTGATGGAAGATTTGTAATTTTAAAAGAACCGTATAAAACTATCTTTTGCTTCTTTTCAGTCTTGAGATAAATTTCTGATCGAATTCCAGGGTCAGTTGTTTCTCTTACCAAGATTGGGAGTAGAATTTTTTCAGGTTGCGAAGTAACCAGTTTTAATTCAAAGTTTCCCTCTTTGTTGTAAATTTTAGGGGAACATTCTTTTGTTCTATAAAAAAAAATGGACTTTCCATGCTTTACAAAAGATACTTCCTTCTTTTTATTAAAACTGCACTCGCCTATATTGATTGATGCATCTTTAAGGGAAATATCAGATGATGAACTTGTTGTGAAATTTATTTCTATTGAATCAGAATATGGTATATAGCTTTCTTTCGGCAGCCACCCGTTTTGAATATGTAGGAAAAATCCATCGGAAATTTTTTCTTGTGGAATTGGCATCCACTCCAAATTGTTATCTTGAGCGTATTCTGCTAATTGATAGATACCACCCGCATAAAAAGAACGAAATAAGACTAAAAAACATATTAAAGCAATCAAAATTGACATTAGACGAAGAAAAAGACTTTTGTTTATTTTGAAATGCAATGAGTTTTTTTTTAAAATCATTATACCAGCCCCTATTTGATTTCGGATTTCCTATGAAAAAAATGTCTTATTATTATAAACTACTTCGCATAAATAAGTTCTACTATTTTTCACAGAATGGTATTCCTAATTCCGAAAAGCGAGTTTTTTTTGCATTAAATATAAATTTACTTATGGCGAAAGGTATGTAAACTTGCTTCTTCAATTCTAAATACAATTTCTTTCTCGCGTTTAAGAATCAAGGAATAAAAAAGTGAACGTTCTTCTAATTTTTTTGTATTATATACCACTTTTCATAAATAAGTTCTGCTATTTTCCTAGAAAGGGGTATTCCTAATTGCCAAATTAAGGAAAGAATATTTTTAAATATTAAATAGGAAATTACTTTTGTAATTCGTAATATATTTTGTTGGAAAAATAATCGGGAATTTGTAATGAGTATATATATACAGCGAATGATTCCCGTATACACTTGAATGATTGAAGGAAAAAGATGAAATTGAAACTAACTAAAATTATCCCATACTTTTTTTATTTACTAATTGTAATTTATATCTTCCAATTCAGATATTCTCTAGATAGTCAGAAAACCTTTGTTGCTAGTGATGGTGCTGTAAAATTTTATCAATCTGTGCAGTATAAAGAGAATGGTTTTTTTTCGCTTACTTGCCCGTATCCGGGAAAAGAATTTGATTCTGAATTTAAGTATTTTCCGATTTCTTACCCTTGGGTAATTTCTGGGACCCCCGAAAAATGTGTATTCGAATATCCGCCTTTTTTTTATTGGCTGGGGTCTATTTTTCTTTTTGTTATCCAGATGTCTTATTTAGTATATCTTCCTCTGCTATTTTTTGCGTTTAATATTTTATTCTTTGATTTTATTTTGCGAAAAATTGGGCTAACTACATTGTACAGAGTCTTTTTGGTAATCATTAGTTTTGTTTCCTTTCCCTTATTAACAGCAATGGATTATACAGAAAGTCCTGCTTTTCAAAGCTTTTATTTAATCGGATTTTATTTTTTCTGGAGATTAAATCAGAATGAAGAACAAAAGATTTTCAAATTAATCACGGCAGGGGTTTTCTTTGGATTGGCGTTTGTTCTACGTTTGGAAATACTAATGACTTTTTCCTTTTTATGTTTAATTTATTTCCTACTGACTCATGAATTTAAAAAATCTTTTTTTATTTATCTCGGATTTGTAATTATCGCAAGTTTATTTGTCTTGTACAATATAAAAGTATCCGGTCATCCATTGGGGTTTAGGTATGTTTCGTCTATCGACTTCAATGATAACGCAAAGGCGGATATATGGAAGCGGCTAACGTTAGTTCGTGCAACGATTTGGGGCGATCAAGTGATGGTTGGGATATTTAAATTTCAACCTCTATCTTGGTTGCTTCTATTCATTCCCATTTTTGCGTGGATAAGAAAAATTAGACTCCGAACAGGAAATATCTTTTTGTTGGCAGGTTGGATTTCCATGTTGGTAATTCCATTTTATGTGACTGTATATGGAGGAGTTGGTTACTTTGGACTTCGCTATATTGAAGCCCCATTTTTTTTAGTTGTTATCGGGTTTGCTATTTATCTTTCCGAAACTTATTTTTCTAATAAGAAAGTAATACAATGGAGTTTTGTTTTCTTATTTTTATTTGTTGGGTATTATAATTGGCTATCTACAAAAGAGGGATTAAAGATAATTCGAAATTCTTCTACACAAAATATTGGACTACAAAAATTTATCGAAAAATCAAAACGTTTTGTAATTCATTCTTCGCTTTATACATCTATCTGGATAGGAAAATCTTTTTTTGAAAAAACTCATATCAATTTAGTGGGTAATCAAGAATTCCTCGCTTACTTACAAAACATTTCTCCAGAAGAATCGTTTGTAATTTTGCAAAGTCCAGAGGATATTTACATATCCTCTGATATTCCAAAAAAATTGCACTACCGTTATAAAACCAACTTAGATTTAGATAAATTACCAATCGTGATCTTGGAAGAATCTACTATGAATGGAGTGAGGTTGGTGCTTGCTCACAAAAAATAAAATTGGTTAGAGATTTTGAAAACTAAGTAGATTTATTTCTTGAGATTTGATTTTAGCATGATTTTTGCATACTTAATCGTATATAATTGTGGTTCTTGAATTTTTAAAACTACCCACAGAAGGAAGTTGAATTTATGAGCACATTGATTAAGAAACGTAAACAAATGATTGATTTAACCTGCACAGACAAAGGAAATTTCTCCTACCTTCTAAAGCTAACGGTTTCTTTAAATGAAAAAGGGATTATTTATAAGGTTACCTCTGTCTTATTTGCGCATGGTTGGAATATTGAAGAGGCAGTAGCGGAAACCGTTGACGGTCAACTAGTAAAGGATGTATTCATCATAAAAAATTTATTTGGGCAAAAAATGACCGATAGAGACCTAGGTCAAATTAAGTCGGATCTTTATTCTCTATTCTATGAGGGAGTTTCTGTGATTGAATATTTGGAAAAATCGGGTAAGGATGTGAACTCTTACAAAAAACCGTTTAACTCTACCGTGAATTTATTTAATCCGCCTTCTATTGATTTTACGGTTCTCGACATACGAACTCTTGACAGACCGGGATTACTTTATGAAATTTCTCAAATTTTATATTTATACAATATTGATATTATATCATTTACGGCAAAGAGCGAAAACAAAGTGATACGGGATAGTTTTTTAATCTGCACTCCAGATAGAGAGCGCCTTCTAGAAGAAGATTGCGTAAAGCTCAAAGAAAAACTTTTATCCGTATTGAGTTAAAATTATTCTTCCGAGTGTTTACCAAGTTCAAAGGAATTAATAAATTCATTGATTGTATTGATATGTTCTTCTTCCGGGGATAATCCATCTTCGCCTGGATCATAAAGATGTTCATCGAAAACGTGAAAATCAAAAATCCGTAGTTCAAATTCTGGAAGCATAATAATTATATTTTCAGAATGTAAGTCTAAAATTAGTTTTTCCTTTTGTGCTAAATAACGAGTAGCCTCAATGACACGATGAAAATTAAATGCAATTTTTTTTAGTTTGGCTACAGGAACATTTCCAAATTTATGAGTGTCAAAGTTTAATTTCCATTTGGGAAGAAATTTATCCTCTAGAGCACTTTGTTTTACTTTTTCGGTGAGTTTGACAAATTCTTTTAGATGTTTGCCGGGAATGAGGATTTGGTTGTCGCAGGGGGTAATGGTAGTTTGCGGAATTCCAATTGGAGTTTGCCTGCTTCGTAGACCCATAAAAAATTTAGTAGGAAGAACTAAATCTGGCAGAAGAGTTTTAACTTTCCAATAATGAAGTCTTTCCAGTCCAAGTCTTTTGAATTTAAAATCCAAAAGTTCTTTAGAGGAATGTTTAAAACACTTACTTTGCAAATAATTTTTTAATTCCATTTCTTCTGGTTTTAAATACATTTCCAGATTTTTAGAAACTTCTTTAAATAAAGAACCGAAAAGTGGATCAGAACCTAATTTCGATTTGCCGACTTTTACAACTTGGTTCCAAGGAAGTCGATATACAAACTTGTAACCGCCCCGACCAATAAAATCAGCATTGGTAATCGGCATAAAATTTTCCATAAACACGCCGTTGAATTTATAAGAAATTTGAAATACATGGGAAACAGGAAATATTTTTTCATACAACTTGCGGATAATGCCTGATTTGCGAAGACTTAAATCAATGGGCAATTCTTCTACAGGAATAGGAGGATCCGTTTTGGAAGGATTAAAATTTAATTCTTTGTCTAAACCTTTTTCCAGTAACTCAATAAAGTTAGGAAAATTGTTAAACTTTTTAAAAGTAAAAAGGCTTTTTACTTTGTCTCTATAGGTATTGAATCTTGATTCTTCAGCCATGTTTTCTTATAGTCTCCAAAATCCCTTCTCCAAACTTTTCTATCTTAGCATCTCCCAGTCCTTTGATATGAATTAAATCTTGTTTGCTCTCAGGTTTTAGGTTTGCGATCCGGGTGATGACTGCATTATGCAGAACCATAAATTTTTTCCATCTATATTTTCTAGCTTCTCTATCTCGGTAATTTTTTAATGCCTTCACCAGAACCTGGCTTGGAGTTTGAACTTTACGAACTCTAAGTCCAGAATTGATTTCCGATTCTATTTTCTCTTTTCTAGAAATAGGTGGGTGAGATGCTAAATACAGCTTAGGATACTTTTGTCCTGCGATTCGAATTTCTTTTGTTAAAGTCAAATCTTCTAATTTGGCAAGCAATGCCTCTTCTGAAATTTGAGAAAGTTTTCCATGAAAAGGAGATTTGTCCACTTTCATTCTAAGGATTGCTTTTGACTTAGAGCCGCGCAAAATTCCAACTAGAATTTTTTTTCCAAACACACCTGGATAGTAAATGAGTAGGTCTTTTATTATTTGTAATTCTTCTGCGGCAAATGCGTATTTACTCTTCTCTAATTTCTTTTGCTTCTTATCTTCTAACTCATCTAAATAGGAGTGCCTGTTATTAGCTGATTTCGATTTACAAATATCGCATTCACCACAAGTTTCAATTTCTTCGCCAAAATAATCACATAAAAATTTTTGTCTACAAGCGGTAGAATGAGCATAGGCGCGTATAGCATCTAAGAGCGTTTCGCCGCCCTTGCGGTTAGATTCTTTTCGAATGATAAAACTTTGAACAGCCAGATCAGCATTTTGAAAAAATAAAATACAACGAGAAGGTTTACCATCTCTACCTGCACGACCAGCTTCCTGGTAATAAGATTCTACGGAAGAAGGAATTTGATAATGTAAAACCAATCTTACATCCGGTGCATCGAGTCCCATTCCAAATGCGTTAGTTGCTACAAGAATCTTAACTTTCCCAGAGGAATAATTATTCTGTGTTTTCTCTCGCATACTATCTGTTTTACCCGCATGGTATCTTGCAGCCTTATGACCATTATCCAATAGAAATTTACATACTTCGTCTACTTTATTTCGGGTAGCACAATAGATAATAATTCTGCCTTTTTTTTCTTTCTCTGCTTCGGATTCTAAAATTTCTAATAGTTTAGAGTCTTTCTCGGATTCAGTCCGCAAATATTCGATTTGAAAGGATAAATTCGGACGAAGGAAACTTTTTTTTATCAAAGATGGATTTTTTAGATTTAGGGAATTTTGAATATCTTGTAAAACTTTTGCGGTGGCAGTTGCCGTGAGTGCGATAAACGGAGCCTTTGGGTGAATCGACCGTAACCGGTGAAGTTCTCGGTATTCTGGTCGGAAGTCATGCCCCCACTGCGAAACACAATGGGCTTCATCTACAGCAAAGAAATTTACCTTCATCTTTTTAAGCATTGTAGTGAAGTAAGAAGAAAGGGCACGTTCGGGAGAAATATAGAGTAACTTTATTTTACCAGTAACAGCTCGGCTAATGGCTGTAAGTTGTTCTAGCTCATCCTGGGAAGAATTACAAAATAAGGCAGGAACTCCGATTCGATTGAGTGATTCCACTTGGTCTTTCATGAGTGCAATGAGTGGGGAGATAACAATAGATACTCCGCTCTCTTGGATACTGGCGGGAAGCTGGTAGAGTAAAGATTTCCCGCCACCAGTTGGCATTACGGCTACTACGTCTTTGCCGGAGAGCAAATCTTGAATAGCCTCCCGTTGTCCATCTCGAAAGGAATTTAACCGAAAGGTAGATTGTAACTGTTCTTTTAAGTTTAGCACTGTAATCTAAAAATCTTCCGGTAATAAGACAGATATTTTTTCAAAATTGATTTTTTGAAAATCCCTTTCGTTATAAGTAAGAATGGTATTGACCTTTGCCTTTCGAGCACAAATATAATGAAATAAATCGTAAACGATCCCACCGGATAAACCAAGACTAGTGATTTGCGAAATAACTTCTTTGTAATCTTTTTCTTCAGCCAAAATAATTTTGAAATTAGAATAAATATTCTTTTCAATAATTTCTTGGATCTCCAAGGGAGAAATTCTAGTTTTGAGAGGAAGTTTTGAAAATACAGAGTAAAATTCGAGAAGCACATGAGAAGAAGTAACCGCTTCCATTTTTTTATCAAAAATTTTTTCTAATAACGAAAAACATTCTTTATGGTTAGGATGGGATTCGGCAAAAGCTGGAATTAGAACTGACGTATCAAAGAAAACTTTTTTTGTCATGAACCCCGTCTCGCTCTTTGCGCGCTTTTTGGATTAATTTGACAGGGTCTGACTCACCCACCCAATCAGTGGATACGACCGTAAATTTTCCTTTTTGGCGCAGAGTGGATTTCTCTTCTACTTTTCTAACTCGAAACTCAAATCCGTCCATGATAATCTCTAACTCGGTATCAGGACCTATCCCAAGCTGGTCACGAATTTCTTTTGGAACAACTAATCTTCCTACTTTGTCAATTACAACTGTCATAATATTTCCATTCTAATTACCAATTACCAATAGTCAATGGGAATTTTTTAAGATTACCACCGATGGACACCGAGAGCTCCGTTACACGGGATAAAACGATACGATATTGCTTTAATATTCGTGATTTGGTCTGAATCCATATCATTTTTTATCGTTCTTTTATCAGTGTTCATCGGTGGTAATCAGTTTCTTATTATTTGTGGTTAACGTTATGTAATCGGGTAGATGGGTAATTTTTTCTAAAACTTTTGTATACTAATACCAATTTACAGTTTAATTCTTGTATAATTTTATATTCTCAAAAAACTGGTCTTACCAATGCTGCCTTAGCTCAATTGGTAGAGTAGCTGATTTGTAATCAGCCGGTTGGGGGTTCGATTCCCTTAGGCAGCTTTTGGTAGTTTGTTTTTGCGGCTGGTATCCTTTCCTAAATCACTAACAATCGTAATCAAACAAGAATGGGCAGATACTCAAGTGGTCAACGAGATCAGACTGTAAATCTGCTGGCTCCGCCTTCGGAGGTTCGAATCCTCCTCTGCCCACATTTCTTTTTATATTCTAAAAAACTCTATTTGCTTTAGCAAGACAGATGCGTCGGACTTTAATTCTTTTGACACGTTTTGTAAATTTCGTGCAGATTCTGCTAATTGTTCCGAGCTAATTGTTAGTTTTTCTAATCCACTGTTTGACTCGGCAATCGTAATATTTTGTTCGTGAGACGAATCACGAATAGCCTCAGCCTGCACTTGCAAATCAAAAACTAGACTTTTGACTTTTTCTTGAACTTGAAATTGCCGACCCATGTTCTCTGTGATTAATTCCATCGACTGATTTGTTTTTAGAGATGCGTCTTGGATTTCTTGAAACTGTTTTGAAACTTCTTGGATCTTCTCGTAACCAAGTTTTATTTTTTTAGAAAGCTGAAAGATTTTTTTCGAAATCAATTCTGAATTCATATTCGTATTTTCTCCGAGTTTGGAAATTTCTCTTGCGACGACTTGAAATCCTTTCCCAGCTTCACCGGCGCGAGCGGATTCGATCGAAGCGTTTAACGAGAGTAATCCTACTTGATCTGAAATTTCTGATATGAGTTGCGCATACTCTGTAATTGCCTTTGATTCTTCTTGAATTTCGGAGATAGCGGCTTCAGTGGCATGACCTAATTCAGCGCCAAGGATTGCAAATTTGTGCGCATTCCTAGAAAGATTTGAGGATTCATTCGCTTGCTTGCGGTTACTCTGTATTTCCTGCTCTAGACCTAAGAGGGAAGTTGCACAGTTTTCAGTGAGTCCTTTTTGAATTTCTGTTTTTTCTTCGGTTTTAAAAAGGGAAGATTGAAATTGTGCCATAGTTGCAGAGAGTTCTTCTGCAAAACTGGATTGCGTTTCTGCTTCCTCTGACACTTTAACAGAATTACCTTCTAACTCTAAAGATAATGAATTTAATTTATCGGAAGTATTTTTTAAATTAGTAACAACGCCTAAAATTCTATCTCTGAGTCCATTAAAATCTAGAGCCATGACAAAGCTTAATTCTTCTCTATCTACAAGCGGCATTTTATAAGTGAGATTTCCATCTTTCAATTCTCTTAATCCATTCTTTAAATTCTCGATATTTTTTCTTAGGATTTTTGCAAGTAGGGTAGCGCAAATGAAACTTAAGACTAATGCTTGTATTCCCATCAATGCAATTAAGTAATTTCGGAAAGGATCTTCAGAACCTGAAAGACTACCCAGAAAATACAAAGTAATTAAAAGACCGAATGGTAAAAATAAACTGGCGAAGCTAGTCAGACCAACTCGTTGAAAAATAGTCATTGTTTGAATCTGGGAAATATCAATTTCGATTTCTTTGATTTCCGGTAGAACCAAAATTTTTGAAAGAAAGTTGTCGGCTAACGTGGAATGAATCATAAAATTAATGGGAACGAGAAAAGAATACAAAAGCACAAATACACCAACACCCCAAAGACCAATTGGGACAAAGGAATTGTAAATGATGGCTACAGTAGTTAATCCGAAGAGCCACTGAAATTGAACCATGACTCCGCATTTATTAGGAAAACTTAAAAGTCTTTCTTTACGCTGGCTTGCCTCTTTAGGGTTGCCGCTCGCTATGACTGGATTTAACAGGGAATAAAATACTTTCACTCGAAGGAAAAGAAATACCACAAGAGTCCAAAATACGGCGACTAACGTTGCGATTAGAAAATAAATAAATTTTTCATAGTAGATTTTAAGACCTATCATGATAAAAAAAACTGCGAGAGGAACTGCACCTAAATAGGTGATAAGTTCCATTTGCAAATTTAGAGCACGAACTTCTTTCTTTACTTGTTTTTCCATAGGTTAACTTCAATAACTGTGGAATTCCCTTTTTTATCAATCACTAATCAATAAATCTAACTAGTTATTTTAGTTTACGGATATATAAAACTTTTTCTAGTTTTGCAATAACTTCACCCTTTTCCGATTTGATTTCACAATGAAAAATTTTATTCATTTTCCCTTTAGCGTCTACTTCTTGTTTGATGCTTGCTAATTCTTCTTCACTTACTTCAAATGTTGCAGAGACAGTTCCCATCCCTGGTTTCACAAAATCAATCTTAGCCGCTTTATCCCAAACAAGATAGCCCTCTCCTAAGTTCTCCATGAGAATGAACATATAAAAAGGATCAGCCATTGCATAAAGAGAACCGCCAAAATGAGTCATAACAAAGTTGCGGTTATATAATCTTAGCTTCATACGAACATCGAATCGTCTGAAATCTTCAGAAATATGAGTAACATGAATTCCGGCTCCTAAATACGGTATATACCAATTTAACAACAAACGAAAATACGTTGTTTTAAAAAATGGTGGAAGCCAGCGTTTTTTTTGTTGTAGAGATTTGTTTTTCATAGGGAATCCCCCTTCGTCCCCCTTTGCGAAAGGGGGTTTTTATGTAGAGAGCCTTTTTTGTTTTAACAGAGAATTACAACAATTAGTCTCTCTTTTTAAATAAAAATTGTCACAGGCACTACACCCCCTTTCGCAAAGGGGGCAGGGGGGATTAACCCTTGTATCTCTCAACCATTAGCGCACCTGCGATTCCACCATGCGCACATGCGGTTAACAATACTTTGTTCACCGAAGAATCATTCTTCATATCCATCACAGCATTAGCGACGAGGCGAATACCAGTTGCACCGAATGGATGACCGATAGAAATAGATCCGCCATAAGTATTGATTTTCTTTTCGTCGAAACTTTTTTCCCAATCCCAGCCAGTTTGGTTTTTGATTTCTTCTAAAGCACCAACAGCAGTTGCGGCAAATGCTTCGTGGATTTCTACTCTATCTACATCTTGGATTTTAACACCCATGTCTTTGAGTAAACCAAGAGTAGCCGCAGCTTGTCCGAGTCCCATTTCGTTTGGATGAACTCCTTTCATTTTCCAGCCTGTTAATACAGCATGAATTTCTAGTCCGAGTTCTTTTGCTTTTTCAACTGTAGTAACAATTACACCGGCGGCTCCATCAGAACGGGGGCTAGCATTGAATATGCTCACGGTAGGCGCGTGGGTTTTCTTTAAATCTTTTGCATACTTCGCTTGGAACTCAGTGAATTTCATTTGAGGGTTGTCGAACATTAGCATCGCTCTTCCCATACGGTCAGGATTTTCCACAAGACCTTTTCTGAGTAGGACTGCTTCATCCGCCTTCATGATATTACCCTCATCATCAGCGATAGGAATTAAAAATGGATCATAGAGTCCAGCTTCGGTTGCTTCTAATGCACGTTTGAAACTTTCAAAGGCTACTTTGTCGTTAACCGCACGAGAGAGGGCGTAGTTTTGGGAAACGATTTCGGCGGTTACTTGCATACCGTAACTAGTTTCGCCGTCACCGAGTCCGTCTTCTAAAGTATCTCGAAGCTCTACTCCTTCAGGAAGGTTGGATTCCGCTAATGCTTTTTTTAGTTTGTCTAGACTTGCGGTTTTTTTGTTTATCCGCGCGTTCTTTACTACGAAAGGCATTGCAGTCTGAGACTCTTCGCCTATCGTCAAAAAAAGTTCTCCTTCTCCAAGTAAAATTCTTCGCGCAGACTCAACAACTGCTTCCATTCCCGATACACAGTTATTGGAAACTGTTAGGCAAGGAATTTCGTTTGGTAATCCGATTAGGTTTGCGATCACACGGGCGGAATTTGGCGCGTTTGCGAAACCTTCTCCGACGATCACGCCGTCGATTTTATTCAAAGGGAGTTTGGTTTGTTTGATGATGTCTTCTGCTACAATTTTTCCTAAATGGTGTGCGGAATATTTAGAAAGGGACTTTCCGATTTGGGCAAACGGAATTCTTCGGGGGCTGCAAAGGGCTATTTGTTTAGGTGATTTCATATAAATCCTCGATTAGACTAATTGGTCTAAAACTACTCTAAAATATTAGACTAATTTGTCTAATATTTTTTTAAAGACAAATTTTCCGCCTATTATAAACTAGGAATTTCCAAATAGAGATGACTTATGGCAAAGAAAGCTATTTCCAAAGACGACAACCCAAAAGAACGAATTTTAGACACTGCGTCCAAATTGTTCTATTTACAAGGCTACAGCAATACCGGAATCAACCAGATTTTGGAAGAATCCAAGACGTTTAAGCTGAGTTTTTACAATTATTTTTCCTCCAAAGAAAATCTTGGAATCGAATACATCAAAATTCGTGAGACCGAGTTTCTAGCGTTCATGGATCGACTCATGACGACGCACACAACGTATGAAGCTTTCGTTCGAACTTGGATTCGTTTCTTACGGGCGGAAATCAAACACCAAAAATACCACGGTTGCCCTTTCATCAATATCACTCTCCAAACTTTTGGAAAAGAAGAAGTCTTCAAACCCCATATCAAATCCATGATCGCAAAATGGAAAAAAATGATTTCCAGTTTTCTAATTCGCTCGCAAACTGTAGCGAAACCCCAAGCCGAAAAAATGGCTGTCCTAATCATCCAAATTTTCGAAGGCTCTGTCCAACTCTACATGGCTACGGATAATATCGATTACATCCACGACCTCGAAGAAAATTTGGTTTCTCTCGCTGTAAAATAATTTTTACTCCTCAAATAAATATTTTTGGGCAGTCCGGTTGGCTTACTCAGATTATGCGCTAAAGATAAATTTTTCCTCTCTTAAAAAAATCTTTGGCATAACGAGTAAGCCAACCGTCGCGCTCGCCCCTTGCGAAGGCGTAGGTCTGCGAAAGCAGAAGGGGGTGGTTCAATAAATTGCACCTGACCCCCTACATTTTTTTTTCAAAAAAGATTTTCGGTAAATGCAATTTATTGATGTCAGGTTGATCGCTACTGCTTGTTCTTGCTCGACCTTTCCCGTTGTTGCTGTTTACGCAGGTATAGCTCTGCCTAGGCTTTTTCGTTCTGTCCTCGGTTTTTTTGTCTTTCGGGCTTTTTTTGTTCTTTGCTAGACTTTTACATGATACCCTCGTGCAAAGGTATACGAAACCCTCTCTAGTCGTTGAAAAATCCCCAGTTCTAAGTTGGGGATCATAGGAACTATTTTTTTCAACCCAGCTTCTACTAAACAGCGCCACATATTCACAAGGTCTAGTTTCAGTAAAAAGACAAACATCCAACAGCGAGATTTCCCAAAAACGAGAGCCAGTTCACCTAACTCAATCCAGTCCTGATTCTTTGGTTTAAAGCTTACCTTTTTCAAATCCAGATCCCGTTCTTGGTAAGTAGTCTTCAGCTTCTCCGGTTCAGGAATCATCCCGGAGTGGGTAATAGTTCTAAACCGCCGAAGCAGGCTATGGAGGTAGAGAGCGGTTTTTCCGTTGTATTTTTTAATTTTCAGGCGGAAATCATCAATCAGGATTTCAGGAATTAAGAGAGTGGAAACAGTATTTTCTTCAAGATAGATATTTTTTCTTAGAAATTCATTTTTATTTTGGAATGTTATCATAATTAG
>JAGOHK010000210.1 GCA_017996175.1 Leptospiraceae bacterium | reverse complement strand
TAAGACAAACTTGGACAGGCTCATCGATCAATGCAGTATTTTGGTTTCCTCTTATACTTTTAGGTTTTCCTCCCGCCATGGTGATCGCACAACAGGGTATTAGCCTCATCTACCAATTCTTCATTCATACAGAGCAAGTTAAGACATTAGGCTTTTTGGAGCTAATGATGAATACCCCTTCGCACCACCGCGTTCATCATGGAAGTGACTTGAAGTATCTAGATAAAAATTATGCTGGTATATTTATCATCTGGGACAAAGCCTTCGGAAGTTTTCAAAAAGAAGAAGAAATTCCTAAATATGGTCTCGTAAAAAACATAGACAGCTACAATCCAATCAAAGTGGCTTATATAGAATGGTGGAATATGTTTAAGCAAATGTTTCAAGTTGGCTCTTTTATAAATGCTGTCAAGGTAATGTTCAAACCTCCAGGTTGGAGTCCCGAAGGTGGAACTACAACCGCTGAATTACAACGACAAGCCGGACTTAGGGGATAATGAAAAATTGAGTATGTTTAAAAATAGGAAATACATTATTATGGGATTATTATCTTTACTCTTTCATTGTAATTCTTTAAAGGTAAATGAAATTAAAAACGGAAAGAATTTGGAAAAAGCAGAAGTGAGCACTGTCGATTTCTTTTTCCAGAATAGAATGAAAAACAGTATTAAAAAAATCATCGGTCATAATTGGGAAATTCTCTACGAATCGGGAGAACATGTTTATTTCGGATTTACGAAAGGTTCATCCTGGGATGACCTTTATGTAGAAAAACTTTTTCGAGTTGATAAACCTTACCTAGTAAAAGCATTTAGCGGATACAGAGTATTAACCGGAATTGATATCAATCGCACTGCCTACAATTCTGTTCCTATTCATACTGAGCACCAATCTACACTGAGCCAGGATTTTCAGAAAAAGTTTTCTTTAATAGAATCAGGAATCGAAATCGATCTGACCTGGACTTACTCTGCTGATGGTGCTCCCCAAAAGTCCAAACGATTTCTAATTTTAATTGATAAAGAGAATGGAAAGTTTTTAAACTACAAAGAAATGAATTGAAGAAAATTTTAATCCATTTAAGTTAAAAAAGTAAAAGTAGTTAAGTTAAGGTATAATTGTAAATTTATGAATGAAGAACAAATAGTAACATTAATTTTTTTTGGGCTTGTAATTATTCTTACTATTTTGAAACCATTCATTCAAAAACAGTCGACTTTTAATTTTTTATTTAAAGCAGTTAACTTCGGTTTTAATTTCTTTATGTGGATTGTGATTTTAATTTTTATTTCTATATTCATTGGAATATATTTTCAAAAGTGATGGAGTTTATGATACAACGGAGATTTACGTGTGTCTGAAAGCAAACCCACTCCGGACACTAATCTCTATCTACAAATGAGTAGAATGGGATAGAATTATCGAGAAGTTGAATACAAATTTCTAGAAGAATTAACTCCCTTTAGGATTTACTTGTAGACAGATTCTTTTCGTAAAAATAGGATACGCAATATTGAAAGGAAGCCAACACTATGTTTAGAGTTTGTTTATTAATTTTTCTATTTTTTTGCGGTGCGTTGGTGCACGCCGATTCAGTTGCAGTAAAAGGAAAGCTTGATTTAACGAACATTCGTTTTTCCGAGTTGGATACGCCTGTTGCTTTGAATGGAGAATGGGAATTCTATTGGAAAAAACTTTTAACTCCGGAGAATTTCTCAGATCCAAATAATCTGAATGTAAAAATGTATTCTCCACTTCCAAGTACTTGGGATTCTATGCAAGTTAATGGAGAGTATCTACCGGCTAAAGGCTACGCGACTTATAGATTACAACTAGATATTTCGGAAACAGAAAATTTAAGTTTTTACACTAGAAACTTCGGAACAAGTTCTCGTCTTTTTATCAATGGTAAAGAGGTTTTTAAATCTGGAATCGTCTCAGAATTCGAAGAGACATCATACCCAAGTTCAACGCCAATGAGTTTTCCTTATTTATCAGACAATAAACATCTAGATATAGTTTTACAAGTTTCAAATTATGATTATCGAATTGGCGGTCCTTGGTATCCTTTAGAAATAGGAAACTCGGATAAAATTCAAAAGAAGATTTATTATTCGATTATTCTAGACTTTTTTGTTTTTTCAAGCGTTTTCATAATGGGGCTATATCATATTGGTCTCTACTTAAATAGAAAGAAAGCACTCGAAGCTTTATTCTTTGGGTTTTTCTGTCTCTTGATTAGTTTTCGAACCTTGGCGACGGGCGAAAAAACTATTTTACTCTTAGTTCCAACCATCCCCTGGGAAATACCAATGAAGTTAGAATACTTGACTTTCTATCTTGGATTACCATTTTTTATAAATTACTTTTATATACTTTTTAAGGATATTACCTATTATCCGATGGTCGTAGCTTGCAATACCTTTTCAGCATTGTTTAGTATTATTGTTTTGTTTACAGACTCGTATATTTATACGTACACGGTTCAAGCATTTCAAGTTATAACATTAGTTTTTATTCTGTATGGAATCATTGTATTGTCTATTGCATTTAAGAGAAAGGCTTCTGGAGCGGGAATTTTTTTACTAAGTCTTGTGATTTTTTCCTCTACAATCATTCATGATTTTCTTTATAGCAACCTAATTATAAATACTGCGTATATTGCGCCGTTTGGTTTTTTCGCATTCATCCTGTTACAAAGTTTTCTGCTTTCGAAAAATTTCTCAAAAGCTTTTTCTTTATCGGAAGACTTGGCTCTTGAGCTAAAAGACAAAAATGAATCATTAAAACAACTCGATAAATTAAAAGATGATTTCTTAGCGAATACATCTCATGAATTAAAGACTCCACTCAATGGAATTATTGGTCTCAGCGAATCTATGCTAGACGGTGCTGTTGGTCATGTATCGGAAAAAGTTGCTTATAATTTATCATTGGTTATTACGAGTGCAAAAAGACTGGCTAATCTAGTAAATGATATATTAGATTTTTCAAAAATGAAAAGTCATGAGATTGCATTGGAGAAAAAATCCGTCGATATTTATTCACTGGCTAATTTAGTATTAACCCTATCACAGACACAACTTAAAAATAAAAAAATAGAAATTCGTAATCTTATCCCGATTGAATTTCCCGCAGCTATAGGAGATGAAAATAGAATTCAACAAATTATGTATAATCTTCTCGGCAATGCGATTAAATTTACGGAAAGCGGTCATGTCGAAATCGCGGCGACTTTAAATGAAGAAATGATGGAAATCGCAATCTCAGATACGGGGATAGGAATTCCTAATGATAAATTGGAATCTATTTTTATTTCCTTTGAACAAGTTGATTCATCAGCCGATAGAAGTTTTGGCGGAACTGGATTAGGTTTAACCATTTCCAAACAACTCATTGAATTGCATGGGGGTAATATCCGAGTATCCTCTGAACTGGGAAAAGGCTCTGTGTTTACTTTTACCTTACCAGTATCTAAAGAAAAAGCAGTCACCCGCTACCAAATAGAAACAGTTACAAGATTAAAGGATTCAACTCCCGATGAAATTTCTTCCGATGTTATATCGGATTTTATGGATTTTAATGAATATAGAATTCTAATCGTGGATGATGAACCGATTAATTTACAAGTTTTGTATAACCATCTTTCCTTTGAAAAATACACAGTCCTTCAAGCTGGAAGCGGTCAAGAAGCCCTTGCCATTCTAAATAGTTCGGATGCTATACCTGATTTGATTTTACTCGATGTCATGATGCCCAAGATGACTGGGTTTGAAGTTTGTTTGAAAATTCGAGAAAAATACAATGCCAGCATATTGCCAATCGTGATGCTTACTGCAAAAGATCAGACAAATGATTTGGTGCAAGGTTTTGTGAGTGGGGCTAATGACTATTTAACAAAGCCTTTTAATAAAACAGAATTACTAACTAGAATTAGAAATCATTTGAATCTATCTAAAACGACAGGGGCATATGAAAGGTTTGTGCCACAAGAGTTTGTAAAACTCCTCGGTAAAGATAGTATTATCAATGTAAAGTTAGGCGATTATAGCGAAAAATTTATGTCAGTGTTATTTTCTGATATTCGAAGTTTTACAACACTTTCAGAGAGTATGAGTCCGAAGGAAAATTTCAATTTTATCAATTCTTATTTGAAAAAAATGTCTCCCATAATTCACGAACATGATGGGTTTATTGATAAATTTATTGGAGACGCAATCATGGCACTTTTTCCTGACCCTACTGCGGATAATGCTATTTATGCGGCAATTTCTATGCTAAAGATTTTACGAGAATACAATTTGCATAGAAATAATTCAGGCTTTAAACCGATTGAAATTGGGATTGGGATTAATACGGGGAATTTAATGCTTGGGACTATTGGAAGCCTTGATAGGATGGAAGGGACTGTAATTAGTGATTCTGTAAATATGGCTTCTAGAATGGAAGGCTTGACAAAGAAATATGGAGCAAGTCTTCTTATTGCAGAAGATTCTTTTAAAACGATTGTAGATATTTCAAAATTCGCAACTAGACCTGTAGACAGAGTAATCGTGAAAGGGAAATCCCAACCTGTTTGGGTATACGAAGTTTTCAATGCGGATTCGGAGGAGTTGCTCGCCTTAAAATTACAAACGAAAGATTTATTTTGCGAAGCAGTCAATCTCTTTCAAGAAGAAAAATGGAAGAAAGCTCAGGAAAAATTTATAGAGGTATATAAGGTTTCGCCCCTCGATAAAATTACTCAATACTATCTAGAGTCTTGTAAAGAAAAAATTTCTACTAAGTAAA
>JAGOHK010000101.1 GCA_017996175.1 Leptospiraceae bacterium | reverse complement strand
ATCTTGAATTTTTTCTAAGAGTTCTAGATATTGGTTAAATTCCTTTAGCAATATTGGGATATTCGAATTCTCTAAGTATTTTTCTAGTGTCGGGTTATTTTCGTTTGTAATACATTCAAAACACCTATGTTCCGCAGGGAGAAACCGCATGAATAAACTTTCATCTTTATCATATTTCAAAGGATAAATTCTACAAACAAGTGGACGAGATTCGTAGATATTACAAAGATACTCTACATTATCCTCGCTGGCTTCATGAAATAAAAAAGGGCAAGTTGAATTCAATCTCGAATTTAAAATTGGTTCCATCCAAAAACTAGAAGGATTGATTCTATAGGTAAGAATTTTATTTTCAAATAATTCTTTTGCGGATAAACCTAGTGCGTTTGCAATATTAAAAATATCAAAACTGGAAAGTATAACTAAATTATGTATGCAACATTTACCAGTTGCTTTACATAAAAAAGGAACCAGGTCTTTGGGGCTAACAATCATTTTACTCAAATAATTTGAATGAAATAATCTCGTCTGAGGTTTCTAGAAACGCAGTATCTCTATCTCCAGAAGGTCGAATTCTTGCAGGCATAGTTATATTTTTTTTCCCTAAAATACTTCCTGTCCCCGAAAAAAAAACTACTTGGTTTTCGTAACTCATTGCAAAAAACTTTCCAGTAGTATAAGCAATTTGGTAAATGTCTTCTCGTTTCGATTTTTGCTTTTTATAAACTGTTTTCCCTTTCCTATTCACGATGAATAATTGATCGGGAAGATTTAAAGCAACATTGCCTTCATCGTCTAATGCCATGTAAACTCTATGCGGATAAATATTTTCCAATGTAAAACTATTTAGGATTTCGCCTTTTTCATTTAACAGGGATATAAAATCTTTTTCGTTTCTAAGGTAATGAATTAGCGAATACTTTCCATTAGGCGATATAGCGCCACTTTTACAAAATAAAAAATCTTTTGAATTAGGTTCGTCTTTTTTTTGAAAAACAAGATTTCCTTTCCCATCTAAAACTGCTATTTCACCCCCTGAAAATACAAGTAAAGCCCCATTTGCAATAACAGGAAAAGCAATGTCTGAAAGAAAACGTCCATCAATTTGTTTTGCACCGGTTGGATTTCCATTTAAATCAGAAACTAAAACTTGATTTCCATCTCCCGCCACAAATAGGAGTAACTCACCATTATGTGAAACTCTTGGATAACTCTTATAAGGTTTTTCCCAAAGGACTTCCCCATCGTTTGAGTAATACAAAACTGTTTGTCCAATCTTTTTGTATAGAAAATGTCCTTTTCCATTTAATGGCATTTCACTGAATGAATTTTCATCTAAAACAAATTTACCAGCTCTAAAGAAATAGATTCCGTTTTTTGTTTTATAGCCGTTTAATTTTTCCATTGGACTTAATTTAAAACGACCATCTGTTGACATTCCTACTTCTTGTGATTTGCTCCATGCCCAATTTTCTTGTACATGCGTTATATGGGAGAATGAGCTCCCTAAATTTAAAAAAATAACTATACTAAAAAAAATACTAAAGAGAAGGTAATAGAGCATAGCCGCGACTTCCTATAATTTATCTTGTTTAAGTTTTTGATAGAGATGAAACAGTGCAATATTTGCCACATAGTCTCTGAAAAGATCTCTATTTAAAGGGAGTTCATACTTAAAAACCTTTGGTTTCTCATGATTTGCTTTAATTCCGATGTAAACCAAACCAACTTTTTTGTCTTTTGTTGCCCCTGTTGGACCGGCGAGCCCAGTTACCGATATCGCATAATTAGTATTAAACTTATGTTGTATTCCTTCCGACATCTCAGATGCAGTTTCTTCGCTTACTGCTCCAACAGCGTCTAACGTTTCTTTTTTTACACCGAGAATATTTCTTTTAATATCATTATGATAAGCAACTACAGAGCCCATATAATAAGCGGAAGATCCCGAAATATCAGTTAAAATTTTTCCAACAAGTCCCCCAGTACAACTTTCAGCAGTAGAAACTGTTCGTTTCGAGCTAATTAACATGGAATGAATATCTAAAAATATTTCATCTCCAATTCTATCTTTATAATCGTCTTCGATTTTTGACATGATTTTTCGGAGATTATCACCAGAAGTAGACTTAAATGTCACTTTAATATGACCTGGCTTTGCGGTTACTCCCCATTCAACTCCATCTTTGATAATCTCATTGTTTTTCTTGATAAAAGTTTCCTGGAAGATACTCTCTGTTACCCCCCAAATAGATCGGGAGCGACTTTGTAAATCCTCTTTGTTGTAATCCTTTTTCATCATTGGCAAAAAATACTCAGAGAACATCATTTTCATTTCTTTCGGAACACCTGGCATTGCAGCAAGACGAGTTGTTTCATTTAGATCAATGTAAAAACCGGGTGCAAGCCCAACATCATTGTTCAAAACTCTAGAACCGAGGGGAATCGTTGTTTGCCTCTTCGATATTGGAAGTAGATCTTGGTAGATTTTTCCTCTTTGTTCGGCAAAAAAAGTTAATTTTTCCAATGCTTTTTCATCGGTTACTGTCGGTTTGCCTGCAATCTTAGAAATTACTTCTAGGGTATAATCATCTTCAGTTGCTCCAAGTCCACCTGTCATGATAATTAGGTTGAGCCCTGATCTCCCCATGATGGTTCGTATTTCTTCTTCAATGAGAAGTGGTTTATCGGGTAAAGCAATGAACTTGGTAATAGAAAATCCAAGACCGGAAAGTTCATTTGCAATCCAAGTAGAATTTGAGTCTACACTTTTGCCAGATGTAATTTCAGTTCCTGTAGAGAGAATGTGGATATTCAGCATTAAACGCTCCTTTCCAATTTTTGTGGAGAACTAATTCCTAAAATATTTAATCCTTCTTTGATAGTAATTGCGGCTGACTTACAAATATATGCCAAACCAAGTTTTGTTTTTTGGTCACAGTCTTTTAGTTTATTATCTTTCGCTCCGTAAAACCTTGTAAAAGCCTTACTCAAATTCTGTAAATAATTTGCTACCCTATGTGGCTCTCGATTTTTTCCTGCATCTAAAATTTCTTCTGGGAAACGAGAAACCCAAAATAATAAAGTTCTTCTTTCTTCTGTAAGTGTAAGCTCTTTTAAATTCTCAAAATTAATTTCAGTTCCTATTTCTCTAAAAATAGAATGAATCCGAGCGTGCGCATACTGGATGTAAAACACTGGATTTTTATCTGATTCTTCTTTAGCCAAATCCAAATCAAAGTCGAGCGGAGATTCAAGAGATCTCATATTAAAAAAATACCTTCCCACATCGCGAGAACTTTCTCCCAAAAATTCCAGTAAGTCTTTCATTGTCTGAAATTGTCCCAAGCGTTTACTCATCTTTTGTTTCTCGCCTTTGGAAATTAAGTTTACTTGTTGAGAAATTAATACTTTGAACTTCTCTTCTTTAAAACCGAGCGAAATCATTGCGCCTCTGAGCCTTGCAATGTACCCATGATGATCCGGTCCCCAGATATTAATAATCTGCTGAAAACCTCTGTCGATTTTTGTTTTGTGATAAGCTATATCTGCAAGCAAATAAGTAGGGCGACCGTCGTCTCTTACTACAACTCTATCTTTATCATCCCCATATTTAATAGAGGTAAATACTTGTTTGCCGTCTTCTTCCTTTATATCGTTTGCTTTTTTTAGATTCTCGAGTACGGCGAGTACGCTGTTACTCTCATGTAAAGATTTTTCGCTGTAAAATAAATCAAAGTTCACTCCGAACGAAACTAAATCTTCTTTTTGGGTTTCAAGATTTTTTTCAACTGCCCAAGCTGCAAACTTTTCAGAAAGTTCTTTGTAGTTTTTAGCGGTAAGCATTTCGTCTATCGTATTTTTTTTGGAAATGTCTGCATAAACTTGTTTCGCTATATCCTTGATATATTCCCCGCGATAACCTTCCATTGGAAGAATATTTTTTTCGAGTAAAATTTCAATCGGGGTAGTATCTCCTTCCTCTTGGAATTCTAATGGTTTACCAGTCAACTCTTCTCGTAAACGAGCAAGGCAGGATACACCCAAAAGAAAAACTTGGTTTCCATAATCATTCACGTAAAATTCTCTATGAACTGTATGACCAAGTGTAGAAAGTAAATTGCAAATAGAATCACCAGTAGCCGCAGCTCTTGCTGAAACAATGTTCAATGGACCGGTTGGGTTTGCGCTCACGAATTCAAAAATGATCCTTTCTTTTTCTTCTACTTGCGCATATTTATCAGTATCCGATAAAACAAATGAGTTGATATAATTTAGTAAATGGGAATTTTCTATTCTAAAATTAATAAATCCAGGTGGAGTGAAATCAACTTTTGAAAAAAGTTTCACATCCCGAAATAACTCTAAGAATTTTTCTGAATTTTCTTTTGGGTCGCCGAGTATGTCTTTATTCTCTAAAAGAAAAGGAGTTGAGTAGTCTCCGAATTTTTCATTTCTAGAATATTCGACTCGAACTTTTAATTTGTCTTTTAACTCAGTTTTCGTAAATTTTTCTACTGCGACTTCGAGTTCTTTTAATACTTGATTTTTGAGAGTTTCATTTTCTTTCATCTATATACTTCTTTTGCCAATTCTTTTCTATATTTTTAAAGACTTCCTTTTTGACATCCATAATTATACCCCAGCTTGAAGTGTCATCGCCATAACGAATCACCTCTGGTTTTAAAATTTCATATTCGCTCTTGTTAGCAAAGTGATATAGGAATGCAAAAATTATTCCCAATAATAAAGCAAGAATAGCAGTTTTAATAATGAATTTCATATTTTGTTCCTATGGATTTATAAAATGGCTCAAATGCTTTTAGGTTTACATTCAAATACGCTCTTAAATAGTCATTTAAAACTTGATCTAAATCTACAATTACTGAAAAAGAAATTTCTTCCTGCGAAAGATTTGCAAATCTAGTCTTAAAAATTCTGTCGATGAGTCTAATCGAAAGTATCTGGTTTTTTTTAGAAGGATTACAGTCTCCGCAGGTCATCTCCAGATTTTGAAAGTGGAGAGAGGCAGAATTTTTTGTAAGCAGCGGCTCTTCACAAATAGAGCAATGAAATTCTTTCGACACAAGCCCGAGTAGAGACAAAAGCCTAAGTTTAAAAAACGGTAAAATCAGAGGTTGAAATTTCCCAGCGTTTAACACCGACATAGCCGCATGAAATAACTCAAAACATTTTGTATGGGAATCTCCATTTGGTAAAATAGTATCTATGAGTTCACAAAAATAGGTTACAAGTAAGTATCCTTCGTAACTACCTTTCGGATTTTCGAATCTATCAATTACACTTACTTCTTTGACATTAAATACTTCTACATTTTTATGAGAATAATAATCAATACTAATAAAAGAGCCAGGCTCACTTGCAATGATGGGTCGATTTTTGCTTTTTTTAATTCCCTTGAGTCGATACTTTGCTTTCGTTCCAGATTCGCAAAGTAAAGTGATAACTGCGTCTGCTTCTCCCATGAGTTTACTTGCGACTACAATTCCTTTTTCTTTTACAAGGGACATGGGTTACTATAAATTAGCCTTATTCTATAAATTCTTTTTCATAAGGTTTATGTGCTCTGCTTCTGCTTAAAAAAGATTCTTTTTCTTTTACCATTCCGTATTCTTCCCAGAGGGATTGGTTGAAATATTGTGGGGTTAAACGAATCGCAGGTTTGGTAGAATCAGTATTATCCCCTACATAATCAAATAGATGATTCCAGGAAATCACTTTAAATAAAACCGGCTCTTTGTGAAATCCTTTCCTTTCGATATGTTTATGTTTGACTCCGAATTTATTTGGGTCATAATTTTCGGCTGTTTCGTATTCTACCTGTTGGATTTTGCCTGTTTTATCTACCAGAAATGAAACAAGTTCAATATCTCCCTTGCCGAACATGGACTTTTGGAGTTTTAAACCACCAGTATAAATATTTCTACTAAAAAAAGGTCCCGTTCCCGAACCTGTATTCTCTTCCTTCTCCCAAAAGAAGTGGTAGGTAATATGCGTATTCCCCTCTGGGTCTTTACTTGCACGGTAGTAAATTGCGAATGGGTCTCCATGTTCGGAGCCGATCTCCAGGAGTGGCGCATAACGTTTTGCGAATTCGTCATCTTTAACTGGTGTAAAACTCGGAACTGTATCTGCATTTTTATCAATTGGTTGTGGAGTTGAGCAAAAAGTAAAAATAAATAAAAAGAGGCTAATATATATATACTTCATAATCGTATCCTTTATGGTTTTAAGTCTTTTGCTTTTTTTTCTTTAGCTTTTCTATAAACCATGTCTGATTCTTTTTTTAGCGAATAACACGATAAATCCCCATAAGCTAGGGCGAGATACTGAGTGCAGTTTGCTTCAAGTATTTTTTCGTAACAGGATTTTGTTAGAAGTCTCATAGAATCAGTATGTAGGCTAACTTTTTCTTCGAAGTCAATAAGTAGAGTTTCTTCACAAATTTCTACAGTTACTTCTTTTTGTAAATCTTTCGGGAATGTTCGAATGATATTGGAATTACAACTGATCATTTTTTCACATAATTCTTTGCTTGAGCGTTTTAGAAATAAATCAAAAGGCTCATTCTTATTAGCCGCAGGTTTCCCGCAATCAGCTAAAGATAAAATTAGGTAAACCGAAATTATGAATTTCATTTTTTGATGAAGGAACATTCTACTTCGCCCTCCCTGTCCATGTAATTTGTAAATAATTCAAACCCTATATCAGTAATTGGGTCTTTCATTTGGTAAGGAGATGTTCCAGCTAAGTTGTGAATGAGGCTAACAGGGAGTTTTCTCCCTATGAATTCGCTTGCCGGTACTGCCCAACTTTTTTTATAATTTTTTAAATACCAAACTTGATAACGTTTAATTGTTTTTCCATCTCGTATTATATCCATCTCTGGAAATTCTTCCATTTCTTCGAACATAAATTTTAAATAGGGTTGAAAGAATACAAAGGACTTTTGACAGGTTTTTTCTTGGATATGGATTAAAAAATAATTTTTTCCTTTTTCGATTGAATTCCAGAGATTGTATTGATTTTTTTGCATGATATTGATTGAAACTGAAAAAGGTTGACCCGGTAAATACCATGAAGCGATAGACGCATCTTGGTAGCGGTTTGCGATGATTTCAGCAGTCGGATCTTTTTTTTGTCTTAATTCATCTACTTTTTCTATAATTTCTTTAAACCCGTCGTGTCTGTATCCAATGATATAATGAGGATCTAAATTAATAGGAGATAATTTCGAAATTGGAACGGAATAAAAACTTAACACGTCAAGTAATAAAGCAGGAATTAACCCAATGAATATTGTATAACGAAATAGTTTCGCATACTTCCCATTTTCCTCCATTGCTTTCGCTAAAAATAGAATCAAACTGAGATACGAGGCAAATACCCAGTTAGCCTGAATATCTTTTTTGAAAGATAAAATTAAAAAGAAAATAGGAAGAATCGCAGCATTAAAAAAAAGCATTTTCCATGCGTTATTCGGGAAATCTCCACTCGATAATAAAAAGGATTTTAGTTTAGGCAAATGATTATTATCTGTAAGAGAAGAATAACGAGAACTAAGCCCAATGATTAAAAGGAGGATTCCACCTATAAACCAAAAAGGAGACAAAGCCAAAGCCTGGCTAATCAAGTATATCCCCGTTGTCACTTTTGAAAAATTAGCTCCACCGGAAGAGCGTAAGTTTATAATTGCATCTATATTTTCCCAACCATTTTTATAATTCCAGTAGATCACAGGTGAAATGATAACTAGTGCGAGTAGAATTCCTAAATAAAAATGAATATTTTTAAATAGCGGGTATTCAGAGGGAGTGAGGATAATCCATAATACAAGGGCAAGTGCGAAAAATACCATTGTATGTTTGGATAACGCGCCGTAGCCGAGAGAAATAAAAAGTAAGTAGATATAAATTGGATTTTTTGTTTTTAAATAACGAACTGTAAATAGTAAAGCAAAACTCCAAGCGAGTAAAAGAGCAGAGTCGTGCATAATTAAAATCGACCCACCGAAAAATCCAGGAATCAAACTCGCAAATACCAAAACCCAAATTAATTGTTTTGATTTTAACCCAAGGCTCACGCCGGTGTAATAGACAGTAACCGTTGTAATAAAGGTAGCAAATACAGCCGCCAACTTCAAAGCAAAGTTTGTGTCTCCGAAAACAGAAGTAAAAAATCGAATGTAAAGGGCAACACCGGGACCCTGATCGTAGTAGGACAAATCCAAATGCCTCGACCATTCCCAATAATAAGCTTCATCTGGAACAAGCCCGATTTGGCTCGCATAAAACAATTTATAAATGGAAAGTAAAATTAGAACTGAAATAGCTATAAAATTCATACTATTCGTAATGATTTTAGAAGTACGTGATATTGTCATTCCCGAAATTTTCACCCACTATTACGCAGCAATGCATAATGCTGTCAAGTTAAGAGCCTATCAAAGACTACCACCGATGAACACCGATAAAAGATACGATGGTTTTTATTTTGGTTTTGGAATTGAATAATATGGCACTAAACGACGCTTTTTATGAAACCGAGAAGAATATAATAAATCAAATTAACATCGTTCCGTTATCGGTGCTCTCGGTGTCCATCGGTGGTAATCAGTTTATGTATTTACGGTTGTCGATTTCGGATTTTAGAAATTTTATGATTTCGATTTCCATATTCATTTCTGCTAAATCTAGAGGAGTATTGTCGTTTTTATTTTTTACATCTAATTTTGCACCAGAACGGATTAAAAGTTTTGCCATGTCGAGATAACCATAATTAGCCGCATGATGCAAGGCTGTGCGATCATAATCATCTTGTTTATTTACATCTGCGCCGGCTAAAATTAAAAATTCCACAATTTCTACATAACCATTCTGTGCGGCATAGAGTAAGGCTGTATTACTTGCAATGTCAACTGTATCCGGTTTAATTTGATTAGCCAGTAGGAATTTTACAATATCCGTATAACCATACATAGCCGCAAACATAAGCGCATTGCAATCCAGTTCATCCACTGCATTTATATCAGCTCCCTTTGCCAGAGCCTCTTGCATTCCCTCTAAATTATTTTGGCTTGCAGAAAAAATAAAATCCTCATTCGGCTCAGCGATTAGGGAAAATGTATTTAGAAAAAGAATAATTATTAGTAGTATAGGTTTCATATCGTTCTAATCTTCGATTTGTCATTCCCGAAATTTCCACCCTTTCGCTTCACTCACACGACCGCCAAGGGATGTCGGGAATCTCAACATCTTGAGACCCCCGACAGAAAAACTCGGGGGTGACAGTTGCCAGTAAATTTATAGTATTTCGAATTGACCATCCAAGTAAATTTCTCTTGAATTTAACAAACTCAAATCAAATATATCCTATTATGGTGAAACTGCAAGAAAAAATTCAATCGCAAGCTGAAAGCGCGATTTCAAAAGAAGAAGCTTTAAACATTCTAGAAGGCAAAACTGGCTTACTCGAAACTTTATACAAAGCAAATATTGAAAGGGAAAAATATTTTTCCAAAAAAGTAAGAATTCATATTTTAGATAATATCAAAAACGGGCATTGTCCTGAGGATTGTGGATATTGTGCGCAAAGAAAAAATGCAAACTCTGGTGTGCAGACTTATTCTTTAAAACCAGAAGAGGAAATTTTCGAAGACGCAAAACGCGCGAAAGAAAATGGTGCCTATCGTTTTTGTATCGTTACTGCTGGGACTGGTCCGAATGAAATTTTAATCGACAAACTTTCTAGCACGATAAATAAAATCACCCGTGATTTAGGAATGCGAGTTTGTCTTTCGGCGGGACTTCTAGATGAAGGTAAAGCAGAGAAATTAAAACAAGCAGGGCTTGATAGATACAACCACAACTTGAATACTTCTGAATCTCATTATGGGGAAATTTGTACAACTCATACATTTCAAGATAGGCTAAATACTTTAGAGTTTGTAAAAAATTCTGAGATTGGAATTTGCAGTGGACTCATTGTAGGAATGGGAGAGACGTTAAGCGATTTAGTAGATGTAGCATTTACTTTAAAACGTTTGGGTGTGATTTCGATTCCGGTGAATTTTTTTATTCCTGTTGCGGGTCATGCAATTAAAAATCCAGGGATGCTTACTCCTGAACTTTGCTTGCGAATACTCTCTGTTTTCCGCTTGGTGAATCCCGATTCCGAAATTCGAATTGGTGCGGGAAGAGAAGGGCATTTAAAAAGTCTACAAGCAATGGGACTCTTTGCCGCCAACTCACTCTTTGCCTCTGGATACTTAAATGTCAAAGGAAGTGAAGTCAATCAAACGATTGAAATGATCCGAGACGCAGGGTTTGAGCCTGAACTAGATGGTGGAATTCTTCCAGAAGATTTAGGAGCCACTCCTCATCTCTACGCAAAAGAAAATATTGAGAATTTATATAAGTACAAGAAGTAAATACCTCTTATGCGCGATTTAGATGCAGAAATAGAAAAGAAAACAGGGCTTTCGATAGAGGAGGCAATGAGAATTGATAAAACCAATCTCTATAAAAAGTTAGGCGAAGAAACTTTCTGGAAACTAAGCAAAACGTTTTACGAAAAAGTTTATAACGATGAGGAGAAGTGGTTTCAAAATATTTTTAAAAATAGAAGTATGGAAGAGGCTATTCAGAATCAGGCGGAGTTTTTTATGCAAAGAATGGGAGGACCGGCTTATTTTTCACAACGAAAAGGTCATCCTGCTCTCATGGGAAGGCATATAAATTTTAATATGTCGGAAAAAGCCGCAGAGCGTTGGCTCTTTCACATGAAAGCAGCACTTGCTGAAACTCCCGAAATCGACGCTGACTCCGCTTCTCGTATGATCGACTACTTTACGCATACTGCGTATTTTCTCTCACTGGGTGTAACTGCACAACAGAAAATGCGGGAGTAAGTTTTATTCGATTTGCTTTTTTTCCCGTCTTTTGTTAAAATTAATTTTTGTATTCACAAAAAAACAACCTATCGAGGTAAAAGATGAAACAAATAATATTTGAACGATGGACGGTATTTGTACGGAAGCCGTTAAAAAACAATTTAGGAAAAATAATTTTCCAAGATTTGGCTGGAGCTACAATTTCAAACTATTCCAAAGTCTTAGTTCTATTTACTACGAGCTTTCTTTTATTTGATTGCGGACCCAAATTAAGTATTGAGGAATTAAAGGAAAAGCATTATTTTTTAGCTATACATCACAGCCGAAAGGGTGAAATATTTATAGCGAAAAAACCTCAGAAACTCAGTGAAGACAATCGAGGAATTATATATATAGATGATACAATCTCTATCAATGCAAAAGTAACAGCCGTTTTAAAAAAGGAAAGTAAACTGTATTATAGAGTGGATTGTTCCGAATCAATTAAGAAAGACTGTGACAAAGGTGGATTTGCCTATTTTGATACCTCCCTTCCCGGATATGTTTTAGTTCCTGAGTCTGAAAAAAAAGCATTTATAGAAATGCGAGAGTGGGTGACTAAGGATAATAATAAATTACCAACAACGCTTTCTGAATTTTACATTAAGTCACATGTGGAAGCTGTATCTGGTTCAGCATCTTTGGAAATTGCTCGGGGATATTTTATGTTTTTTGAAATGTTGAAGAACCGTTCTATAAAAGATGCGAGGCTTAAAAAAACTTTTTTCCAAGCGACAGTCGCTAAGGTAGAATCGATATTAGCCGATGGCACGGAATCGAGTTGGACAGAATCTCCGTATTCTAAGTTAAAAGTTTCGGATTCAATTTCAAAATACCTCGCTGAAAAGATAAAAACTTTGGACAAAGAAACAATTGAAGCCTTTCCGATGAGTGATATTACTTGGTTGGGACTTGCTAAGTATTTTAATAATTTAAATAAAATACCTTATATCCAAGAAAAGATTTTAGCGACCGCTCTCAAGGATTCTGTTTGGGTTGTCTATGGAACGGATAAATATAAATATATTGGATTTGATAAAAAGAATAAAGAACTCAAAGAAGAACTCACCAAGTTAGCGGCAAATCCTGATTCTGCGCAACTGGGACTTTATTCCAATTGGACGATTGTGTTCAAAGAAGGAGAAGGTGTGTTTGTAAAAGAAGAGATTTATAATTCATCTCATAAGCTCCTTGAAACAGTTGAAAATACTACAATTGACAGTGTGTCCGCGTCCGATGCAGATGGGTTGAAATTTCTTATTCAGACGGCAAATGGATTGTATACTCTCGAGCCATTAATACAGGGAAAATATCTCGCTGAAAGTGGACCCGGAAGTTTCATAAAAAAAATTCCTTCGGATCACAAAGAACTTTTTGCCAATGGAGAAAATTATTCTTTACAACTGATGAAATTTGCCATGAAAAATGGAAAGGGTGGATTTGATCCAGCGACGGGAAAAATGATTTATGAAGTAGAGACAATTGGCAAAATGTTTTGGAAAGTCTTCGATGCTTTTCGAGCTTCTCCTTCGGTAAAAAAAGAAACAGATTTTAAAGGAACGATTGATTTATTGTACACGGGAGAATTTGAATCTGCTGAGATGACTTGGTACAAACCTAAGGAATTAGAAGTTCGTGTAATTTTTTCATACAAATATGGATATGGATCCGGGGATAATAAAATGCAAAGAGAAGAAGCTACTTGTATGTATGAAGGGAATCGTTTAATTGTGGAATTTTTACCTTCCGAGGTAAATTCTAATTCGCCGCAGATTTCCGTGACTTGGTCTCCGCGGGAAGGTAATAACAATGTTTGTAATAACTTTGATAGGAGCACAATAAAATGAAGATAAAAATAATTATGTTATTAATTCTATTGGTAGGATTAGGAAATTGTAAAAAAGCAAAGTTTGAACCATTTAATGAGTCGTTTGAGATTTTGCTATTAGATAAGGCTGTGGTAGATATTTTGTCTGAACCCAAAATGACGAGTAAGTCTCTCGGAAATTTTTCTGGAAAAGATAAGGTAGAGGCAACAGGAGTATCTAAATTAGATAATTTCACATTTATTCAAGTGAAATGTCCCGCAAGTATCACAGACTGCAAAGATGGTTTGGGGTATATTCCACAAGAGATGATTTATGATTTTATTTTTACTTCAAAAACTAAAGGTTATTTAATTAAGAGTTCTTCAATTGATAAAGCAAGGGCGATCCTCGACTGGTTTAGTAATCCATCGGGAAAATTACCGGATTCAATTTCGACAGATTTTATCAGAGTATTTTTATATAGCATTCAAAATCCAGATGAAAATTTAAAAAAAGTAACAGAGCTGTATTTATTTTTCAAAGCATTTCAAGAACCATTAAAAGCAAAAGATTTTCGTATGGAACCGATTCGAAAAAAATACTCCGCCCTAAAAGAATTGTATACAATTTTTATCGAGAAAGGTGGAGAAGGCTGGGAAACTTCTTATTTGAGTAAGGTTTCTATTGAGAATTCTGTTTTAAATTCGCTTCGAAATTCGAGAGACTCTGCGATTACGGAAATCGAAAATGGTTTTCCTTTTAGAAAAGATAGCTGGAAAGGGTTGGCATCGGAATTCAATAATCTTTCTGGAGTTCCTTATTTAAAAGAAAAAATTCTATTAAACGCACTAACAAATACAACCTATACAGTCACTAACGCTCCCTATTCAAAAATAGGACCCAATTCAGGTGGAGCAAATTGGGAATTGGATATTCGGATAACAGAAGGGGTATTTGTAAGAGAAAATCCATCTGATCCTTCTAAAACCATTTCCCCTACACCAGTTACAGATGCAGAGGGTAATACAGTGAAACCCGAACTTGAAATTCTAGATGTAAAAGCTATTGCTGAAAAAAATGGAATTGGATTTTCGGTCAAAATGAATAGCGGTGAATTTACATTAACCCCTGATGAGATACCTCCCTATCTTGCCACAGGAGGACCTGGATTGAAAGCGTTAATTGCTTCTATCCCAAAGAATTACAAAGAGATTCAAGAGAAATACAGTTTCAATAAAGCCTTGTTGTACACAGCTCTGGCATTTGGAACAGGGGAATTTGATCACTCAAAAGGAAAAATGAATTATTCTATAACAGTAGATTCAGAGACCAAATACTGGATGGTATTTGGTTTGATCCAAAAAAGTCCAAACAATCAACTGGAAGGAAAAGGATTTACTGGAAAAATTGCCTATCGAGAATGGAGACAACCCAAAGGAGAATTTATCGTAAAAGAAGAAATCGGTTGCGATGGTCCTTGCCCACCTGTCGACCATACCTGTTTTACGATGAGTAGCAATACAAATTTTTATATTCGATTTTCTCCTTCCGAAATCAACAAAGAAAAACCATTAGTAGATTTTGAAATCGATTCTGATAAATACGTCTGTAAAGACGTGATTTCTTATTTACCAGAAAAGGAAAAAAAGTAGTGGTTAACTTCAAAACGAAAGAGTCTCGGCTAGGATGTAATAAAGATTATCCTTAACATTCACTAAAGCCCAGTTTCCAGAGATCGAGCCAATGGTTTTTGGTTCGATCTGAAGAAGAAAAATAGGAGAATCTTTTTTTACAGTGAGAGTATTTTGATGTGGAGGCAAATAGGAATAAGCCTGTACAGTCGCATTTGTTGGATAGGCTTGCGGAATTTGGTTGGATTCAAATGAGACTTTAGTGAGCGAATTCATTTTGGAAAATAAATCTTTTGGAACTGTCCGTAAAGAATTATTGGTACAAATTACTTCCTGTAAGGAACTTAATTTTCCAAGTTCCGCGGAAATTTTTTGAATTTTGTTAAAGGAAATATTTATGGATTTTAAATTTTTGAGATTTCCTATTTCCTTTGGGACTTCGGTAATTTTACCCCCGACTAATTCTAATTTTTCTAGTTTGGTTAAATTTAGTATTTCCGCAGGGATTTTATCTAGCTGATATTCTTTGATTGTGAGTTCTTTTAAATTTTTCAAATTACTTATTTCTGCAGGAAGACCACTCAATTTAGCATGCCTTAGATATAGTACTTCGAGGTTACTTAATTTAGAAATGTCAGCCGGTATACTTTCTAGAAAAGAATATACGAATAAATTGGTAAGGTTTTTAAGTTTAAAAACTGAATCTGGAATAGTTTTCGATCCAGAAATATCTATATGTAATTCCTGTAGATTTGGTAAAGATTGAATCAAATCTAAGTCTTCCGGATTTCTAACTGAAAAACGATAAATTTGTTCTGATTTTGCATTTTTCAGTGAATACGTATCATAAATTACCATAGTTTTCAAAGCTGCTTGTTCTAACCTTGGACCACTCGTTGCACAATGGCAAAGAAGTAATAGGAATAGAGTGATTTTTTTCATTGCTTTTTCTCCTCAGATAAAAAGGAATCAGGAACAAATCCTTTTTTAGTCTCCGAATAATACGTGTCTTTTTCAATAAAAACCCATTCAATTTCTTTCCCGTCTAGAGTGTCTTTTTTGCCAGTTCGAAACAAGACTACTATTTCAGTACTTTGGGGCAAAGTTTCTACTGCTTTACCCGATAGGGAAGGCGTAGACCTAAGAAGCGCCATATTGGCAGTAACCGAATGTTTGGGAAAATTATTTTTCTTATATTCGATTCTTTTTAGATTTTTCAAAGAAAAAATAGAAGGATGAATGGATGCGGGGCTTCCCAGAGAAATTTCTTTTAGAGATGTGAGAATAGAAAGTTTTTCGGGAATGTCTAATTTTTTTCCCACAATATTTAGAATTTCCAGAGACTTGAGTGCAAGTATGGATTCAGGGAATAGAGTAAATTCGTTTTCAGAGACATTTAGAATTGTAAGTTTTTGGAGTTCCTTCAAGTCGGGGAGAATTTTCAGTTTGTTTTTTCCAATTTCTAAAACTTTCAATTGGGTTAGCTCGGAAATTTCTTTCGGCAAAGTTTCAATTTTATTATTATTTAAGATTAGTTTTTCTAAATACTTTAGTTTTCCGAGTTCCCTAGGAAGAGAAGTTAATTGATTATTCTCCGTAGAAAGCACGGTTAGATTTTTTATTTCCCCAATTTTAGTAGGTAATACACTGATATTGTTATCCTTCAAATATAGTTCTTGGAGATTTTTAAAATTATAAATCTGTTCTGGAATATTGGTTAATTGATAATTGTTTAGTTGAAGAACATAAGTATTTGCAGGATTTTTTAAGGCAGACTGCAATCCAGTAGCACTATAATTTTCTATTTTCCTATAATCAGATTCTGGAATCGGACCCGTTGCACAGAAATGAAAAAATAAAAAAGATATTAAAACGGAAAATAGGTTTGAGAAAAAAAGTTTTTTAAAAAAAATTCGTTTGATTAACACAAAGGGCAATCTGCTCGAAAAAAATAAGTTAGTATTCTTAGGCATTTTCAGCACTCACTTTTTATCGTTATAATTTCTATGTATACTTTGTAATAATGCTCTAAGAAATGTCAAGGAGAAGGTTTTACTTTTGTCCTAGACGCATCCTAAATAAAATACGTGCCGCAACGCCCAAAAGCCTTCTCAATTTAAGCTTGCTTCTATAATGTGTACAAAAAACGTAGTGGTAGAGATTAAAAACTATGAAATTTGGTATTTTAAAAGAAAGTGGGGACGAAAAGCGCGTTGCGATGCTCCCCGAGTCTGTGGATGCACTCATTAAAATGGGTCAAACGGTCATTGTTGAGAAGGGTGCGGGCGACACTGCCTTTGCTTCGGACGATGAATACAAAAAAGTCGGTGCTACGATTGTTTCTAAAAAGGAACTTCTTAGCCAAGCTGAGGCTGTTATCAAAATCCAGCTTCCCGAACAAGAAGAGATTGATGGTTTAAAGTCCGGCGCAATTTTATTTGCTGTCCTCCAGCCTTTATTCAATTATCCTTTGATTAAAGTCTTGAACGAGAAGAAAGTTTCTGTTTTCAGTATGGACACGATTCCTCGTATCACTCGTGCTCAGTCGATGGATATTCTTTCCTCGCAAGCTACTGTTGCAGGGTATAAAGCGGTATTAACCGCAGCTAACCATTTGCCACATTTCTTTCCGATGCTAACTACGGCGGCTGGTGCAATTCCTCCTTCTAAGATGCTCATCATGGGTGCGGGTGTTGCCGGCTTACAAGCAATAGCCACATCGAAGCGTATAGGTGCTGTGACCGAAGTATTTGATACTCGCCCAGAAGTAAAAGAGCAAGTAATGTCTCTTGGTGGAAAGTTTGTGGAAGTAGAAGGAGCGGCTGACGCTTCTAAAGCGGGTGGTTATGCAGTCGAGCAAACCGAAGACTACAAAAATCGTCAAAGAGAAGCCATTCATAAATCTGCTGTTAAGTCGGATGTCATCATCACAACTGCACAAATTCCTGGAAAAAAAGCGCCCGTTCTGATTACCGAAGATATGGTAAAAGAAATGAAAAAAGGCTCTGTCATTGTGGATTTGGCGGCGGCAACTGGCGGCAACTGCCAATTAACCGAGAACAATAAAACGATTGTTGCGCATGGTGTTACGATCATTGGAAATTCCAATCTTGCTTCTACAATTCCTTTTGACGCAAGTAAGATGTTTGGGAAAAATATCATCAACTTCTTAAAGAACATGCTTTCGAAAGAAGGAAAAATTGAACTCAATTTCAATGATGAAATTATTTCCGGAACTTGTATCGCTCACGCTGGCGAAGTCCGTCACAAACAAACATTGGAATTAATCAATAAGTAAGGATGAAATGTTAAATACCACTAAAAGGCTAGGTCAAGGTGCCCTTCGACTCCGCTCAGGGCACGTATTGGTGTCCTCGGTGCGACGTGGTGAGCCTGTCGAACCATCCATCGGTGGTAAATCTTAGGAGAACTTATGGAAGAAATATTAAAGTTTTTGGTCGAGAACAAAGCAATGATTTACATGCTTGTTCTTTCTATTTTTGTAGGGATTGAAATCATCTCTAAAGTACCGGCAGTATTACATACTCCGCTCATGTCGGGTGCGAATGCAATTCACGGTGTTGTAATTGTGGGAGCGATTATTGTAATGGGAGAGGCGAAAGAAGATGATACACTTTCTCTGATTCTAGGTTTTATCGCTGTTATCCTCGGAACTCTAAACGTGGTCGGTGGATTTGTTGTAACGGATAGAATGCTCGAAATGTT
>JAGOHK010000100.1 GCA_017996175.1 Leptospiraceae bacterium | reverse complement strand
ACAACTTGTCCACCGGTTAACACAGCGATGTCTTCGAGCATAGATTTTCTTCTATCTCCGAATCCAGGAGCTTTAACGGCAACGCAAGAAATAGTTTTGCGAATAGTGTTTACAACGATAGTTGCAAGAGCTTCGCCTTCTACTTCTTCAGCAATGATTAATAGAGATTTGCCGCTTTGAGCAACTTTCTCAAGAACAGGGAGAAGATCTTTCATAGAAGAGATTTTTTTGTCATAGATTAAGATGAACGGATCGTTTAGAGTAGCAGTCATGCTTTCAGGATCAGTTACCATGTAAGGGGAAACATATCCTCTGTCAAATTGCATACCTTCTACAACGTCAAGAGTAGTTTCGATAGATTTTGCTTCTTCTACAGTGATTACACCGTCTTTACCAACTTTGTCCATTGCATCAGCGATTAAGTTACCGATTTCTTTGTCGTTGTTTGCAGAAATAGTTCCTACGTTTGCAATGTCTTGTTTGTTTTCAATTTTTACAGATTTAGATTTGATGTATTCAACTGCGGCTACTACAGCTTTGTCGATACCGTGTTTGAGTGCCATTGGGTTTGCCCCAGCAGTTACGTTTTTTAAACCTTCGGTGATGATTGCTTGCGCTAAAATAGTAGCAGTAGTAGTACCGTCACCCGCGATGTCGTTGGTTTTGGTAGATACTTCTTTTACCATTTGTGCGCCCATGTTTTCGATTGCGTCTTCTAATTCGATTTCTTTCGCAACGGTTACACCGTCTTTAGTGATCGTAGGAGCGCCAAATTTTTTGTCGATTACTACGTTACGTCCCTTAGGACCGAGAGTTACTTTTACAGCATTTGCAAGTTTGTTAACACCTGCTAATAGTTTTCTACGTGCTTCTTCGTTATATTCAATTACTTTTGACATGTATTTCTCCTTATTATTTTACGATCGCGAGAATATCTGCTTCTCTAACGATTAAGTATTCTTTTCCGCCCTGTTTCACTTCAGTGCCGGAGTATTTTCCGTAGAGAACAGTGTCTCCAACTTTTACTTCGATAGGAACAAGTTTGCCGTCTTCGTAACGACCAGATCCTACTTCGATAACTTTTCCTTCTTGTTGCTTTTCTTTTGCAGTGTCAGGAACATATAAACTTCCAATTTTTTCTTCAGCCTCTGATTTAGGCTCTATTAAAACTCTATCGCCAAGTGGTTTGATAGCCATAATGTTAAACTCCTCTATTTAAAGTATTTAGCACTCACATTCGAGAGTGCTAATTTATGATGCCATGCTATTTTATTAGCCCAAAATCGTCAAGCACTTGAAGGTCGAGAGTGCTAAAATTTTATTTTTTTACTTAGAATAGATAGAATAACTCTAGAAAATTTTATCCTAAAAAGCATGATGTAGATGACAGAAGCTTTGTTTTTTGATTCTTCCTAGAGAAGCTTCCTATCTTCAAAGTGTAGGATCCATATCCTGTGAAGTTATATACATTGGTTGCGAAAAAAGATGTAACGAGAGACCAGTTACTTACTATTGGTACAATGGGGCTAGTAGTGATTTGCCAACTGGTCAGAATAGGTAGTTACGAATTAAGTGACCTCTGTTTACAGCATTTTCCTGTTTGTAATTGCTTTCTTAAATCGCGCAAAAATAGTATTTAAATATGCAAATAAAATTATTTCCACTTTTACTCCTTGTATTTTACCAATATTGTATTCCAATTCCTACCGGGAATAGTGTATCTCAATGTAAGAGTAAATGCCAAGAAACCGCAAACCTTTGTTATTTAATTCTTTCTCATCAAGAGCGAACAACTCAATCTCTCGGATTTCTTTATTGTAGTTCTAGAAACACAAATTGTAAAACTTTATGCAATGATATTGATTATGAGTTAGTATGGATTATTAGTCCGAGTTCCTCCGGAGGTGGTAGTGGATCGCCTTCAACCAGCTCAGGGAATGGAGGGAGTAGTAGTTCTGGAGGAAGTGGAAGTAGTGGGAGTAGTAATGAAATTACTCCTGAATTTTAGGAGCTTTGTAAAATTGAATTCACTCAAGTTATGTCTTTTTGAAATATACTCAGAACAGATTGGTTTTCGGTTTCTTTATCCTGTAAGTCTTGTTAATCCTGTCTAAAAAAATTTTCTGTTCCGGAAACCAATCTAGCTTATGTATATACATCCTGTAAGTCTTGTCTCAAAATTTGCAAACCCTGATTTATTAAAATGTTTCGCTTGCCTTTCCCAGATGCTCAAATATAATTTGTTGTATGTGGGCTAAATATTTACTTATTATTCTAATTCCTTTCGTTATTGGAAGTTGTACGAATCAATATACGAAATGCATGGACAACTGTCGGAACACGACCTATTTTTGCTACTTAGTCATTGCAGACACCCCTACAGGTAGTACTTCTGCCGTAAATTTATTAGCCGGTTTTCTAATGTGCCAGTTTATTCAAACTGATTGCGAAAGGTCCTGCGGTAAATCCTCATCTTCCACTAGTTCAACACGATCTAGTTCTTCTTCCTCCGGTAGTCGTAGTTCTAGTGGTGGTTCATCTTCAGGTGGTGGAAGTAGTGGGAGTGGGGGAAGTAGTCACGAAATTATCACTGATTTATAATTAATGGGAGCGAAAATAAAAATCTGAAACTAGGTGAGAACTTAGACTTAGAATCCAAAGTATTTAATCTTAGAAAAATCATCTCCGCCGATCAGAGAAGTTTTGTCACTGTAAAACGTAAATCAGGTAAGGAATATTTTTACTAGGGGATAAGGGCTAACAAGGATATTCCGGTTCCAGTTTTATTAAAACAAACCCAAAAGGAACTTTCGGATAAAACTAATAATAAGTATTACCACACCGTTCTATTGGTCTGCCTTTGTGGTTTACGGAAGATAGCTGCTATTTCGTAAAGATTTATTACGCCCTTATCGAATAAATGAAGTCACCATATCTTCCATCATTGCCCTTGTTTCTTCTTCGTCATAGTTGGGACATTTTTCGGGATGTAATTTACAATCGTCCCATATTTGTTGAATTTCCAAAAGGTCTTGTTTTGTGAATTCAAACTCTTGATTGGTTAAAATAGAGTATGCGCTCATCTTGGATTCGAATGTTTCATAAAATAGGATTTGAAAAATTTCTTTTAGCTTCTTACTGCAATCCAAAGATTCAAGCGCATAAACCATTGTTCCATTATACCCATGATTTTCTTTTTTAAAAATGGCGGCGAGTAACGGCTCTAATGCGCTATTCTCCTGTCTATCTTTTAATGCAAGCGCCGCTTCATTACGAGTCAGTGGGTTCTTTGATGAAAGAAGCGAAATTAAGGATGTCACAGTCATATCAGCGATCAACTTCTTTTGTAAAATCTTCCAACTCAAATTCGGTTGTCTGTAAAAATTTATTAAGTTGGGAGTCAGGGGCAAATTGATACATGACTATTTTGCTTTTTTATCTAACTGGAGAATTCCATGAACGATACCTTCTACGTCGATAAAAAAAGCTAACCAACCGACAGTTGGGATGGCGCGTTTTTCTTTTACAATCTTACCGTCTGCTTGTAAAGATTTTTTTAATATCATCGCGAACTCTTCTTTATCTCTAACCCAGTCGTAACGCTCATATTAAAATCCGGAAAGAATAAAACATAATTATCCGCATCATCGCCATATAAATCGTAACCGTCAGCGAGAATAACCAATTGGTAGTCAAAATCAAATTCTATTTCCAAATCTAAGGTCGTATCATTGATAGTTGTTTTCCAAATTCTTTTTCCGATCAAATTACGTAGTCCAACAATCATTTGCCCCTCTTTTTCGTTAGAGCTATTGGAATTACAGATGAGTATATTTTCTTTAAGTAAACTCCAAGAAGACCATACCATGAGAGCATATTCTGGATCATAGTATTGTTCTTCGTTAGTCAAATGAGGATTTGTGAGTGGGATTTTCCGAGAAATCTTTTTACCAAAACCTAATGTAAATATACTTCCCGTTCCAGTACCTGCAATATTTGACCAGCATTCTAAGCCTTTAAAGTGATTCAAAAGTTCGAGAAATTCTTTTTTCATTGAAGCCTATAGAATCTTATTTTACAATTCCTTCCTACTAAACTAAAATAGACTTGCATAGAAATTAAGCTGCTGCTACTTTATTCTTATGCTCGGCAGAGTAGTTTTCGGTTTATTCATCCTGTAAATCTTGTTAATCCTGTCTAGATAAATTCCATTACCGAAAACTAATCTAGTTCGTGTAAATCATCCTAAAAAATTTGAGGGAACTATGAAATTTTCACAAGAAGTATTTAACAAAGCAATTGACTTTGCGGCTAATGCACATAAAACGCAGATGTTCCCTGGAAAAGAATACAATTATGTAGTTCATCTAACTCAAGTGACATTTGAGACAATCAATATACTACTAAATGATCCGATGGATAATCCTGATTTACCCATTCAATGTGCGTTATTACATGATACGATTGAAGATACAGAGGTTACTTATGAGAATATGCTTTTGAATTTTGGAAAAGACGTTGCCGATGGAGTCCTCGCATTAACTAAAAATGAAAATCTTCCCAAGGAAGATAGGATGCGCGATAGCCTAGAAAGATTATTAAAACAACCCAAACAAGTTCAAATCGTAAAACTCGCCGATCGAATCACAAATTTACAAGCTCCACCTCATTACTGGACAAAGGAAAAAATTGTAAACTACGCAGAGGAAGCAAGGGTAATTCATAAATATTTAAAAGACGCAAACGATTATGGTGCCGAGCGACTACTTTTTAAAATTGCGGAATATTCTAAGTATGCGTAGTTTGTGGAACTAGTAAAAAAATTATTCTATCCTTGTAGTTATTATTTTTTCAGGAAAATCAACGACACGATAGGATTTATCTTCTAACTGGATTAGTTTGATCGGAAAAGGTTCTACTTTAGCCTTACAAGGAATCGGATAATCATTAGTATCCTTTTCGGTAGAAATGCCTGTCAAAGATTGCGAAGAAATTTCAATTTCGAAACCGCTTTCTCTAGAATATGCTTTTTGCCATTCGAGATAGGAAATTTTCTGTGTTTGTAAACTTGGAAAAATTTGGTCGTGTAAAATAGTCGCTTTATCTAAGCGGGAACGAAAATCCGCATCCTTATGTAGGAAATAACGGTACTTTTCCCTACCAAGCATATTACGCTCGTAACCCGCTAGAATATGAATAAATTCTTTTGCCGTTTCAGTTGGATTTTTTTTTAGCAATATTTCTTGTGCTTCCGAATAATTCATATTAAAAAGCATAAACCGCAAAACTAAAAAATAAGAAATAAAAAGTCCAACAAGTACGTAGGGCATAACACGAACAGCCGCTATTGGAAAAATATAAAATCCAAAAAATCCTAAAACAAAAATATTCGCTATCCAATCTACGATTGAATCAGGAGTATGTTGTGCAAGGTAAACAATACAAAACCAAATAAAAAGGGACCAATAAATCACTGGCTTTTCTAATGGCTTACTTACTGCTAAAAAGAAAAAAAGAGCCACAACAGAAAAGTCCAAGAGTAGATGTGGGAGGAGTTCTATTACTGTATAGTCCCTGCCTAAAAATTTCCAAAGATTTAAAGCGACAGGTGTAACAATGATTAGTCCAAGTAGAATATTTACAATTTTATTTTCTTTCATGATATTAAATTCCTTCGTATTAAAAATTAGTCAAGAAATATTAGAAACTCTTTTTTTGCTCATCAATTCAATCATCCTAAAGGGGTAAAGACTCATTTTTTTTAATTTGTAAAACTAGTTTTAATCAATATTCATATAATATATTTTATTCTCATTGGAAGTCTGGGGATCAGTGTTTTTTAAAATTTCGAGTTACTACTCCTATTTCTTTAAATCAAAACTTACTTCTTTAAATTTTCCTTTATACTCATCAGGCGGATTACCACCGTTAATCATAACTGAGATTGGTTTACCTGCTTGCAACTTTTGTTCAGCAATGTATTCCAAGAATGGTCCATCGGTTCTAAAACTATTTCCAAATCCAGCGAGTATAAATACATAGTCTGCTTTTTTTTCCTGTAGAATTTTTCCCACTATGAGTTCAATTTTTTTTCTCTTACCTTCTGCAAATGTGATAGGGGGAATTTCTGTTGAAGTAGTTTTCCCATTTTCAATTTTCATCTCAATTCCATTCATTGAATCCAAATCAACAGGAATAGTTCCAACACTTCCTTTTACAAAAAAATCAGCGCTTGCGGAGATGATATAAGACTTCACACCGGCTTCTTTTAGTTTGTTTAAAATTTGAACTGACGAGGGAAAGTAGTATTTTTGTAATACTTCTTTGAAATGCCCACTTGCAAATGATTGTAGTGTTTTAACGTCATTACCCGCAAAAATTTTTGGGGCAAATAGATATGCTTGTCCTATATCTGTTTTTTCTAATCTAGCAAATTCTTTTCGAAGTCCAGACAATCCTTCTTCTCCTTTGTAGTCCTTTGCGTATCCTTTTGTTACTCCTAGTTCAATTAGACCTTCGTAAACTTGTTTTCCATTTTCCTCTAACCCTTCCGAGCAATCCCCTTTCAATATCGTTCCATCAAAATCCCAAAAAGCGACAAATAAGCATTTGCTGCTCTCGCATAAAACCTGATTTTCTACTTTATAAGCTTCAATTTCTTTTTTAGAATTTAAAATTGTTTCAAGGATTTCTTGTTCAGGGTTGATCTCTTTTTTAGCACAAAATAGAGAAAGTAGAATTAGTAATGTAAGTTGTGATTTCATTTTTATTTCCTTTGAATTTTAAAAATTACACGTTAATAACTAGAGATATGATTTTTTAGTTTATTTCGTCTTGTCAAGTTAAGGATTTTTGTAAAGCTAAAAAGATTAACGGAGTTATAGCAAAATTTAGAATAGACTTGTTGAAAAGATAAGGTTTTTCACTCGCGAGAGCTACCAACCGACCGCGAAAATGCATCGAAGTGACTTTATGAAAAAGACTCAATGGATTTACAGTTGAATTTTTCGACAAGACTAATAATAAACAGTAATGTAAGCCTCATTTCGAATGGACACCGACTCTAGAAAAAGAATCTCTTTTTCTAAAAGTTAAACCTTCTGCTTTGAGAGCAGAAAGTAATTTGGGTATAGAACCCGGACCCATTCCATGCAATGCTAAAATTTCTTTTTCAGAAAATTGAGAAAGTTTTTTTAGCGACTTAATGCCGTTATTCTCTAGGGCTCGTCTTGCAGGTGCTCCGAGTAACGAGAGAAATCCTTCTTTTGGTTTTTTGTCTTTTTCACAGATAGGACAAGTGGGGCAATCGCTACTTTTAAAATACTGGTGTCCTTTTCTACAAGTTCTAAAGTTTTTAGCGGAAGGAATTTCTTTCATAATCAATCCTTTGTATCTAATGTATATCTTTCATACCGGAGAAATATTTCATCGCCCAACTTTTCACAATGGGTCAAATTCCATCTCTTCTCGGCGAAGTGCAGAAATTCGGAGTCGCCGTCTACAATAGCGGGTAATGCCTTTTTACCGATGAGAAATGGGACTATGGTAAGATGAATCACATCAATTAAATCTGCATTTTGGAACGTATAATTCAAAGTTGGTCCACCTTCCAGTAACACTCTGTTTAAATTTCTAGATTTCAAAATAGAAATTACTTTCTGCGGTTGAATATTATTACCCTCTAAAGCTAAAATTTCTGCTACTTCTGACAATTCTTCTTTTATTGCGAGTTCATTTTCAGTGAGGCAAATCACGAGTGGTCTCATATTCGGATTGGAAAATACTTTTCTATCTTTTTTCACAATTCCTTTTCGAATTAGAATTACAGGTAATGGGTCCTTTCCTTCAACATACCGGAGTTTGATTACTGGATCGTCATTAATCAGAGAATTTTTTCCGAGGATGAGTGCATCGGTCTGGCTGCGGTAAACGTCCATTCTCTTCTTGTCATCACGGGAAGAAAGCCCATACCATTTCCCGTCTGGTCTAGCGACTTTTCCGTCGAGAGTCATTGCCATATTGATTGAAAGTTGAAATTGCATTACTCTTTTGTATTTCCTATTTTACGTTTTTCCATTTCGCGATTAAAAATTGCCCTAACAGCCCCCGAGCAAGTCCCACAATTCGTAGACGCATGAGTTGTTTCTACTAATTTTTCCATTGTATCGCAACCGTTTTCGATAGCGTCTATTAACTGTTTTTCGGTCACAGATTTACATAGACATACCTTTTTGGGGCGCATCATTGCATACAAACTGGATAGATCAACTTCGTCGGACATTTTGAAACTCCTTTGAAATAAAAAAGAAACAGGGGAGATAGTAAATATTTCTTGCCATTTGGCAAGTATAATTATGGAATACTGAAAGCTATACCAAGATTAGAATGATTTACTGGATTTTCAGGATTAAGAAATCTTATTTAAAGCATTTTTTATATTTCGAAAACTGAAAACCAATTTGGTTTGAGGATATTAATAGCATAAAAGAGGTTCGAATGGAAGTAAAAGAAAGAGTTTCCTTTAAGGAACTTTTTGGGTGGTGTATGTTTGATTTTGCAAACTCCTCCTACACTACTGTGATTATTAGTGTTGTTTATTGTGATGTTTTCAGTCGTTTGGTGGTTCCGGCTGGGTCTAATCCTGAAAATCCTTACCAAGAAGGAAATTTTCTTTGGGGATTAGCGCTTTTTATTTCTTATATCCTTGTTGTTTTTACAGGTCCGATTCTAGGAGCTGTTACTGATTTTTCTGCCAAGAAAAAGAAGTTTCTCTTTTATAGTTTTCTTGGATGTATCACTGCCACTGCTGGTCTTTGGTTTGTAAAAGAGGCAAACTCGGAAAATATTGCCCTTGCGTTTACTCTGATTATCCTCTCTAATTTCTTTTTTGCGTCTGGGGAAAATATTGCTTCTAGTTTTCTTCCTTTTCTTGGACCTAAGGATGATCTCGGAAAAATTTCTGGTTATGCTTGGGGAATTGGATACTTTGGAGGAGTGGCGAGTGTAGCTCTTGTCAATAGTCTAGGTGAAGTGGTTCCTGAAAATTACCAAACTCTCAGAATGGTCGGTCCTTATACTGCTGCTTTCTTCTTATTTGCAGGAATGCCTACATTTTTATTTTTAAAAGAATATGGTGCGGCTATGGTCAAACCGGCAGGTAAGACATACTTCCGAATAGGATTTGATACTGTTTATACAACTCTAAAAGATATTGCAAAGTTTCGGGATATGCAGATTTACCTCATCTCTTTATTTTTTTCTATGGCGGCTCTTGGAGTTGTGATCAGTTTTGCATTTATCTATGGCGCCCAAGAAATTCATATTGAGTCAGTTCATAAGACTGCGATGTTTATTTTAATCCAAATTTCTGCCGCAGCAGGTGCAGTTGCGTTTGGATTTTTACAAGATAGAATGGGAGCGAAGAAGACATTTAACATTACCCTCATCATCTGGATTATTTGTTTGGTTGCGATTCACCAAGTTGTAAATATTGCGAGTATATTAAATTCGATGGGTGTGACGATCACGGTTCAATGGTTATTCGTAATCATTACTTCTCTTGCGGGTATGGGACTTGGTTCTACCCAAAGTTCTAGTCGTGCGATTGTAGGAATGTTTTCTCCTGAATCAAAGTCGGGTGAGTTCTTCGGATTATGGGGATTATCCGGAAAGCTCGCAGCAGCACTTGGAATCTTTTCTGTTTCACTTTTACAGATGATTTTTACATTGCGCAATTCTTTTATCGCAATAGCTATCTTCTTTATTATTTCTTTAGGAATCAACTTTTTTGTCGATGAACAAAGAGGAATCGCAACAGCCAGAAATTATAAAGAGTAACTAATATGAGTCAGTACTAAAAGTGTCATTTCGACTCCGCTCAATGACCGACATTTGTGAACTCATATTACGATACAAGGAGGCAATATGTTATTAACTGAAGATGAAGTTGAGCTCTATCAAAACCAAAGAAATTTGGCTTTGTCTACGATAGATGATTTAACTGATTTAAAAATTCAATTATTGGAGTCGGGAATTCCTATTCCTCAGTTCATAAATAATTCGATTCACTATTTGAAGAAAAAATACCTGATCCAAGATCATACAATTGGTCAGGTACTGAGAACACATGCAGGTTAGAAGTTAATTTCGGTCATCTTTTTGATAATAATTCTTTGGTTGAGTTCAATTGCTTTTACTTTTCTTTCAATTTCTCGATTTAATACTTTTAAAACAACTCTGTACGTATCCATTACATGTTTCTGACTAGAATAAGGTAGAAGTTCATTTGGATCATTCAAACGATTTTTCATCGAAGCTAAGTTTGCCATTTCCGGCTTTTCATTTATCCAAGGCAAATCCTTTGCTTTATAGTTTGGATCGCGGGCTGGTTCTTTTTCTTTCGCCTCTGTTTTTGGACTAGGATTTGAAGGGTCAGAAGGAGTTTTAGACGGCGTGGTTTCGTTTGCTAATTTTGGTTCTTCGAGGGGAAGATTTTTATCATGCCCTGAAAAATATTCTATTACAATATCATTATTCGTATCAGAGGCAACACTTTCATCTACGATATTTTCTTCCTGTATTTTTTTTACATCGTTTACTTTCTCGCCTTCGAGTTTTATCGGCTCCGGGCTATTTGGAGTTGGATTAATTATTCGCCTTACTTCTTTTACATAAGTTGTTCCAGTTGTATTTACTCTTGTGAATTGGAAAATAATTTTAGAAAGAGATTTTCCATCTTCATTCAAATACACGAATGCCTTTGTATCAAAAATATGTCGGTTAGGATAATCTTCATTAGTCACACCTTGCCCAAGGTCTAATCTAAAATAGAGTTTATTCTCTTTATCCGTAAAAAAAAGTTCATTTTTGCTAATGATGGATTCATCCACTGGTTCGTGTTGTAAATATCTATAACCATTTTTGAGATAATTTTTCTCGGCTAAATCTTTGATGCGGGTAATGTTAAGGGCAATAGATTTATGCAGACGATCTAGAATTCGATCAGAGAATCCTTTTGCTCTCATGGCATCAATGTATTTTAACTCATCTTTTTCTTCCTGTCTGAGAGTGGTTGGCTCCGCATAAAGACAAACGGAATATAAAAAAAGTAAACTGATAAAAAATTTCATCTGATCCTCCTAGTAGTGATTAGGTAAAAAGTGGTCACTGAGTGATTTTCGCAGATATGTTAAATATAAACAACCCTAGTGTAAGATATTTAATAATCAACAAAACTGCGAAAATTGTATCGAAGTGACTCTTTAGTTAGTTTTTTTAAGGCACAAATTTTTAATAAATTTCGCCTGCGTATTTTTGTTCGAGTTGTTTGTAATCTTTTGCGTCAATTACTTTAGAAGATTCTAATTTACCACCAGTTGCCATTTTTAGAATCATCTTAGGACCTACGTTTACTGCGCTAATGGAAATTTCTTCTAGTTTGTTATCTCGTTCTTTGAAGAATTTTCCTGGCTCAGTTTTGAGGATTATAAATTGATCTGACTTATCTTGGTTCGATACATCTACGACTAATTTTTGTCCGAAGTTTAAATAGGTTAATTTTAAAGTCTCGCCACCTTTAGAGAAACTTTTTACATACTTTCCTTCTTTGTTGTATTCATTCAGTCCTACAGGATTGGAATCCGTCCAAAATTCAATTAGGTTCAAAATTGCAATATCTATTAAACCCACAACGATTGCTACGAGCGGGATTACATAAAATAGATACATTAAAATAGTGCGGATGATTTTTCCAGCCCATGCCTTATCTCCAATACCTTCCACGAAACCATATACTTTTCTAGTAAGTGCAAATTTACCGAAGCAATTCGCGAACGAAGTTACACTGATCCCAACTACCAAAAGTAGTAATATAATTTTTTTAAACAACCAATTCATATAAATTATCTCCTAAATTTTTTTTAAAAGCAAACATTGAATTTTCAAATTTATTTTTAGCTTAATAAATTTCACCAGTATACTTTTCTTCCAATTGTTTAAAATCTTTTGTATTTATAACTTTAGAAGATTCTAATTTTCCACTGGTTGCCATTTTTAAAATCACTTTAGAGCCAACTGTTTTAGAGCTTAGAACTGCTTCTTCTAATTTGCCATTATTCTCTCTATAAAATTTTCCAGGTTCGGATTTTAAAACAATAAATTTTTCAGACTGAGATCCGTTCGAAATATCGATCATCATCTTTTGTCCAAAATTCATATAGGTAAGTTTTATATTATCCCCATCTCGTTTGATAGATTTTACATAAATCCCATCTTTATTGTATTCGTTGAATCCTACGATATTATTATCAGTCCAGAATTCTAATAAGTTAACAAAAACAAAATCTATAACCGCACCAATTACAGTCAATTGTATAAACGGAAACCAAAACAATATCGCACTTACAATCTTTCCTAACATTCCAGAACCAATCTTAATCCCTTGGTGTGCGCTGTAAAAAGTTCGTGTTAATGCAAATTTTCCCGTACAATTTAAAAACGCAGTGAAAGATACTATAATGATGAGTGATAGAATCATTATTTTTTTAAGTACTTTTTTCATATTTAAAACCTCTCCTATTTTCTATAATGTTACTTTAGGTGAATTGCTGTTTAGGACAAGAAAAATTTATTTTGCTTAATAAAAATCTATTTTTAAAGTCCTTGACTCTAAATTTTTGAGAAAACAAGTAGTAAGGTATGAAAATACAATCTATACAACTTAAAGATTTTTTACTGGGATTTCTTACTTGTCTATGCTTGTTACTTTTAACAAGTATTGCAGGATGTGGACGAACTCTCTCTAGACTTGGACTTGGGGATGAAAAGTTAACTCTTCCAAAAGATTTTAAAGCAATGGTAAGTGTAAGCCTACACAAAGAATCCAACGGGGATACTGTGAAAGACTTAACCTACGAAACTCTCGACGGAAAGTATAAATCCGTAGAATATAGAGATAAAATATGGCATCTAGAAGGAGCAATTCTTTGGGAAAGAGATAATTAATTCTTGTAGGTAATAGATGTTATTCACAAGTATTGAATTTTTTATTTTCTTTGGACTTGTTTTTATTTTTCAGTGGTACATCCATCCTCTGTTTAGCAAAGAGGATGGAAATGACCAGAGTACTTCTTTACATGTTTTCCTACTCGTAGCCAGTTATTATTTTTATATGAGTTGGGACTATAGGTTTGGGGCGCTTATTCTCATTTCCACATTGATTGACTATTACTTAGCAATCCAAATTTTCAATACCGAAAACATTCGAATGCGAAAACTTTATCTACTTTCTAGTTTAATTTTAAATCTAGTTTGTATTCTTGGCTTTTTTAAATACTATAATTTTTTTGCAAGATCATTAAACGGTGTGGCGGGTAATTTAGGTTATTCTCCATTTGCACCAATTCTAGATATTATTTTACCTGTAGGAATTTCTTTTTTTACATTTCAATCTCTCAGTTATACAATTGATGTTTACAGAAAAGTTATTCCAGTAGAAAAAAGTCTTCTTAGGTTTGCGCTTTATGTTTCGTTTTTTCCCCAATTAGTAGCAGGTCCAATTGTTACGGCTAAGACATTTTTACCGCAACTATTCAGAAAAGTAAAACTAGAAGAGATAGATTTTAAAAAGGCAATTCGCTATTTTCTATTGGGTTATTTCAAAAAAGTAGTGATTTCAGATAATGTGTCTCCTATTGTAGATTTAATTTTTAAAAATCCAGAAAATTACGGGACATCAGCGCTCTGGCTTGCCAATATCCTTTTTGCAATTCAGCTTTATGGAGATTTTAGCGGGTACACTGATATGGCATATTCCTCTGCACTCTTACTAGGTTATGAATTACCGGAAAACTTCTATTTGCCGTTCAAGGCTACGAGTGTAACTGATTTCTGGAGAAGATGGCATATTTCTCTTTCAACTTGGCTTAGGGATTATATCTATATATCGCTCGGTGGAAGTCGATATGGAAAATCCCGTCATAAGTTTAACCTATTTATGACTATGTTTTTAGGTGGGATTTGGCACGGGGCTAATTGGACTTTTTTTCTTTGGGGAACTTTTATGGGATTTTTTCTTGCAGTTGAAAGTATTGCGGGAGACTTGAAGGAAAAATATTTCAAAGGAAATTATTCTAAATTTAATTTTATTTTAAATCCAATTGGATTTATTTATGGTATGGGTTTTGTTGTGTTTGCCTGTACGTTATTTAGAGGAGAGAGTTTGGAAAAATCCATTTTAATGATGAAGAATATGGTTTTTTATGTTGCCGGAAATCCTCGACCTTATATGATTAAAACTTGCCTTAGTGTTGTAACATTGGTCTTCTTAGGTCATTTATTCGGACATTGGATTTACGAAAAAAAAAGAGACTTCAAAATTCCTTACTGGTTAGAGCTCGTTAGCTATCCCTTTTTAATTTTAGGAATTGCTTATTTCACCAACGATAATGAAGCTCCATTTATTTATTTTCAATTTTAAGAACGAGCGAATAAAAGTAATTTAGTATAATCTCCATTATCCGCGTTGCGAAGAGAATTTAGGTAAATATTTCTTAGATCGTCACCAGAAACTACAAGTTTACTACCCCAAGTAAAAACTGGTTTTTGGAAAACTTTATTTACGATTACATCTCCAGTCAATCTAGAGTGTCGCCCATTTCCATTCACAAAGGGATGAATGGAAACTAGTCGATGTTTGAATCGAATAGCAATTTCATCTTCTGGGAAAATTTTATTCTCTACCCAATATTTGCAATCGTCTATGAGTAATTTTAGTTTTGGTTGAATTTGAAATTTATCTACACCAATATTTTTATTTGAGTTTCGAAATTTTCCAGCCCAATTCCAGACTTGTCCAAACATTTTTTTATGTAATTCTAAAACAAAAGGAATACCGAGTAATTCCTCTTTTTTGAATTTCTTTTTTAAAGTCCATTCAATAGCATTTTCAATATTTAATTGTTCGTGTTCGTCAAGTTCCTTTCTATTAGTAATTGATTTAATTAAAAGCCCTCTTTTTTCCTCGGGGTCAATGGGTGTTTGCCCCGAATCGTATTCTAAGTTTAATCCCATAAATACGAAGGCATTTCGTTTCGAATTTTCTTCGCCTTCTCTTCAATAGCCGCTTGGAGTCTTTCCTTAGAAACTTCTTGGTTTTCTAGTTTCATTGAATGAGAAGTACGCAAAACAATCTCTTCGGCTAATTCTCTCGCACGACTTTCAATCATACTTTCTAGCGTAACTTGGTTCGGTAAAATAACGTAAATCAATTTTGAATCAAGCGCGTGAGCTACTTGGCGCAGAACTCTTAAAGTGATAGAGCCTGTTTTTTCTCTCTCTTCTAGTTCTTTTACACTTTGGGGTGTAATATGAAGACGTACCCCTAGCTGCCTAAGACTCATTTTTAGCGCAGAGCGAATCGAAAAAATCCAACCTTCTTTCGGAGTTTCTAAAGACTGCAATTCTCTAAAAAAGGACATCTTTCGATCCATTTGTGCGAGCATTAGATTTTGGGTTAGAGAGTTCATCTGGTTATATCCTTATTTATATGAACATATTAAGGATATAACCTTAAATATCAATCAAAAAATCGGAGGTTTTCTTTTATCAACTCATATTGAAACAGTAAAATTTCAGGAAATTTACCTAAATTGGGTATTATAGAGTTTCCAAAACTTTTCGTTTGGATTTCTTCCAGTATCGTCGGCGCAAAATTCTTTTTTTACAGAGTTTAGAAAGTACATGTCAATTTTACCTTTGTTCTTTGCTTCGATTTTACCACGAAATTCGAACTCAAAAAAATCTTTTACTAGTTCATAAGTTCTTCCAGAAATATTGATTCGCCCTGGCTCTCCACTCGATTCCATTCGGGCAGCAGTATTAACCGCATCTCCCCAAACGTCATAGGCAAATTTTTTCTTTCCAATCACACCGGCAACTACAGGACCTGTATGGATTCCCAAACGTAACTCCCAGAAAGGAAGTCCTTTTTCGGTTTTAATTCGTTTGGTTTCTTGCATGATATATTGAACTTGTAAAGCAAATAGACAGGCATCTACCGGATGAGTGTGGTTAACCGTTGGAATTCCACCGGCACACATATAGGCGTCGCCTATCGTTTTTAGTTTTTCTAATTTGTATTTATCTGCGAGTTCATCAAAAGAAGTAAAAAATATATCTAGTTCGCCCACAAGTTCTTCGGGACTCATCTGCTCGCTGATTTTTGTAAAACCTTTGAAGTCAGTAAATATCACTGTAATCAGATCATAGTGTAACGGTTGTGTTGCCCCATTTAACTTTAATTCATCCGCAACTGCTTTTGGTAAAATATTTAAAAGTAATTCTTCGGACTTCTGTCTTTGGAGTTCGATGAGTTGTTTTGCCTGTTGAAGTTCTCTCTCTCGGTTTTTTAGAATTCCTTCGTTCTGTCTCCAGCGAGCGACTACGTCTTGTAATACCCCATAAGTAATCGAAGCTTGTGTGGTTAGTAAATCCATAAAATCTTTACTTCCAATTCCAACCACTTGACAAGGCTCAATCGCACGCACACTCGCCATCCGTGGCGCTTTATCTAGTAGAGCAAGTTCCCCGATAATCGTTCCAGCTTCTTTTGTGGCAAATACTACTTTGTCGCCCGACATCTCGGTATAAATTTCAATTTTTCCAGTTTCAATGATATAGGCAAAATCCCCAGCATCGCCCTCTTTGAACAAAACCTCATTTTTTTTGAGTTTTCGTTTCTGGCAAATTTTAACGACCAAGTCGAGTGCGTCCTCTGTAAGAGTAGCAAACATAGGCATTTTCTTTAAAATTTCTTTTAAATCAAAGGCATTTGTGGTTTTAGCAGGTTTGATTGACTTATTGTTTCTTGCAGACATGGGCTTAGGGGCAATACTGCTAAAGCTACAAATCCTAGGAAATGAGTCAATCGAATATTGAACACGATGACAAAATTCAGTTATCTAATCAGTTTCACCAATTCACCACAAACGTATTCGATTCCGCTCCCTTTTTCTTCAAAGGTTTTGATTTATCGAGAGAAACTGTTGCGTTCGGTTGGAATTTTTTTGCAAAGCCTTCGATTAAACCAAATTCATAAGCAGTAGAAAAACAAGTTGTGCTTGTGCAAATAATTTTGTTGATTCCGGGAATAGGATCGGAAATAATCCGCCCTGCGCCTTCTTGCAGTTTTCCGCTGGTTTCATCGTACAGCGTTCTGATTCCATCTTTAGAAAGATTCAAATGATACGCTCTATCCATATGACCGAGGGAAGTAAAAATGTCTCGAATATGAGTTGGGAGTGGTGCAAATTGGATTGTAGTAAAGGCGACCTTTCTGATTTTTTCTTCGCCTACTTTTTCTTGGATATCTTTTAGTCCTTGCAAGTAGCGGTCTAAATCATACCATTCATCTGGATTTATAAAAAATTTCTCCGGTGCTTGGTCGTCCGTGATTTTGTAAAATTTCATAATTCGAATCGCCGTCGGTTTATCTTCCCCGAGTAATTCTACAAGTGTGCGAACTGCTCTTCCTGAGATGTAAAGACCTTTTACTTTATTCCAGCATTCCATTCTTTCCCTCTTTGGATAGATTTTTTCGAAACCAACCTAGGGACAAGTATTTCTTGTAAATAAATTTCTAAATCCTTAGCGAGAATTCAACGTATGGATTATTTTTTTGTCATCCCCGAAACTTGCACTGAGCTTAGTCGAACGTGTTTCTGTAGGGGATCTTTTTAAGTTGAGATTCCCGACATAGCTTGGCTGTTGGGCGGAAGCGGGCGGATAACTCGGGAATAGCCCTGGCGACAGCTACAATGCGTTGTCGAATCATTTTAATTTCTTACGTCAAGTTCACTTTACTTAAATCAGAATCCCCTAATTAAAAATTTTACCAATGACATCTCTATTGTAACGCGATTTTTAATTTCGTCCGATAATGTATGCGTGAAAACTCTATTTAACGAGCGAATACTGCCTGACGGGAGTTTTTTTTGCGAGAGTTGCCATAGTAAGTCTAAGCTTTCTACTCTTCCAAACCAACCCGGAACTTATAAAATTACATGTTATAAATGCAAACATGAAACACTCGTCCGTGTGGAAGAAGAAGATTCTAGTAAAGGATTTATT
>JAGOHK010000209.1 GCA_017996175.1 Leptospiraceae bacterium | reverse complement strand
TTCAAAATTTGAATTTTTTTTAAATAAGAAAAAACCGGCTCGATTCTCAAGAACTTTCTTAACTGAATATAAATCACTTTGTTTATCTAGATAAATTAGATTATGTATTTGATCTTCAGAAAAATAAGCAGTAGGATACGCGACCCAGTATTCTGAAATCCCGAAATAATTGGAATTTTCTTTTAAATATTCAGCAATATTTTTCAGTGGATTTTTCTTTTCAAGGAGATTAAATCTACTTTGCCATTGATAAAATAGATTGTAAATTGAAATAAAACAGAAAAAAGAAATTAGAATAATTTCTAAAAATTTCCCTACTCGAAATTTTCCTTGCAAAAATCCAAGAATCGAATAAAAAAAATAAGCACTAAAAAAAATAGAAAATATAGTCTGGAAAAAGTAATATCTTTCAGTATTGTATCCGCTTGAAAGTAATATTACAATAAAGCTAGAAAATGTTCCTAAAAAAAAGTAATTGATTTGTTTTTTTAACAAATTATCTTTTTCTTTTATGAAAAAACATATTCCCAAAAAACTAAATAATAAAAGTGATATTGAATATCCTATTTCGCCTGACGTTAGAATAGGATTCCAAAAAGAGTTCTTTAAGAATTGATAGCTATTCTCAAAATTTATGTTCCAAACTATCTTTGGATTGATTAACTTTTTATAATAAGGATTCGTAAGATAATGGAGAATTGCCGGAATATACCCGATTAGAATCCCCAAAAACAAAATAGGAAGTTTTTGAAAAAAAAGTTTATAATTCTTAAACCAAATTACAAATACCCAGGGTAGGATTAGAAACAAGATTTCTCGATTATAAAAACTGAATCCAGAAAGGATCCCGAAAAAGAAAATATAAGGAGAGATTTTTTTTTCTTCTAAATTAAATTTTTCAATAAAATAAAATCCAGAAAGTCCACAAAAAATACTGAAAGTAAAATTTTCGCAAACGTTAGTAATATGGGAATTTAAAAAAGGATGACCAATGGAAAAGAATAAAGAAACTAAATAAGCAAAGGTTTTTTTTCCCTCTTTATAAAATATCAGAAATAGATAATATGTGATTAAGGTGAAAAGAAATATTTGGGAAAAAATAAAGGATTCAATGGTCTTCCCCAAAAAAAATTGGAAGGGTAAAGAAAACCAAACTTCTGCCATTCCCATATAATTTTGTCCCCAGAAAAAAAAAGGAAATTCTTTCATTTCTAAAATTCTTCTGCTCATAAGTAAAGTAATAGCTTGGTCAGAATCTAAAAATAACTCTGAATTAAGTAAAAAAAGTCCTTTGGATAGAAGGTTAATGAATAAAAGAATTATAAATAAAAATCCGTTGCGAAAAAAAGAATTTATCTGCAAATTCCATTTGATTGAACTCATGAATCGAATTTTTTTTTATTCAAACAATTAATGCAAGCAATTTCTTTATTCCAAAAACTCAATAATCCCGTTTTCCAAATAGTATTTTGCACGTTTTAAGTAGATTGCGGAAGCAACATCGTTCGGGTTAATTTCTATTACTCGCTCAAAGGAATCCATTGCTTCTTTAAAATTCTTTTCGTAATAAAGAGTAATCCCTTTCTCAAAAAATTCCTTTGTTTGGTTTTTTAATTCAATTAAAAAATCCGGCTGACCATCATAGATTTCATAGATAACGGTATATTCTGTTTTGCCTTTTACTTTCACTTTATCAATATAACGATAGTGAAAAAGGTTTGTGTTTTTTACTTTTTTTAAAATAACATCACTTATCAGAATAGATGCGTCATACACTTTGGTAAGACCTTCAATTCTGGAAGCGACATTGACAGAATCCGCGATCACAGTTCCTTCCATTCGATCATCTGCCCCAATAATACCAAGCATCAAATTTCCGGTATGAATTCCACATCCTACTTTAATCGGATCATACCCCAGTTTTAATCTATGTTGGTTGTATATACGAATTTCTTTTTGCATATCCACTGCTGCGTTAATGGCATCTTCCACGTCTCCGGGAAACAAAGCCATGATGGCATCACCAATGTATTTATCAATGAAACCATTGTTCTTTTGTATGGCAGGACTCATACGTTTTAAGTAAGAATTTAGAAAGTTAAAATTTTCTTTTGGAGTAAGTTTTTCACTTAGGTCAGTGAAGGAACGAATGTCAGAAAATAGAATTGCCATTTCCTTTTGCATTTGGTCACCGAGTTGAATGTCCATAATACTTTTTTTATTTAGGTATTTTAAAAATTCCACTGGGACAAAACGACTATAAGCCGCATTTGTAAGACTCAAGTTATTAGAGAGAACACTTACCGATTTGAATGCATTCGAAAAAATTTGAGATAAAATAAAAGATTGAGAAAAAATAAAAAGAAAAACTCCAAATGGAAGCAAGTTTCCGTAACCAGTAATAACAATTTCAATATTAAACAGTAAATCATTGATTATTGTTAATACAAAAAAACTAAATCCAATGAGGGCTGCAATTGCTCCTTCTTTTTTATTTCGGACTTCTAAGATAATAACATAAAAAGCATAAAGAGTATTTAGAACCGCAAAACCTTGAAAAAAATTTAAACTCAAAGAGAATATACTCGGCTTAGTAAATAAAACCAGGCAACTAAATATTGTATAGATTATAAGAGAAGAATAGAGAAATTTTTTGTGAAATTCTTTTTGAAAAACGAAATAAGTGAATAAAGAAAAAGTAGGAGGAGTGAGATACAAAGATAAATATTCTAATCTATACATCCAGTTCCAATCCATATTGGGAAAAATCGTTGTAACCCACACATCTCCGACAAAAAATAAACGAGCCGCAACTAAAAAACAAAAAATTCCAAATACGAGTGCAGCTGTATCTTCCTTTCTAAGAAAAAAAAGTCCCAAATGATATATAGTCATTATCACAAGACTTCCCATCAAAAAGAAAATATAGATCGTACTCTGAGCCTGCAAGGATTGTAAGTTTTCTTCCGTTCCAAGGTATAGGGAATCAAAACGAATTCCTCCTTTTCGGTGGTGAAAATTAGAAACCTGTACTGTGACTAAGACTGATTCACCCCGCACAATAAAACTGTTCGTATGACTCAAGTATTGTGGTTTCATTTCCTCTTTCGTTTTTCCAACTACCCCATTTTGCGCTAATAGCTCGTTATCCACATAAAGCCTATACGCCGTTCCCATGTGAGGAATTTTTAGTGTAAGAATTTTTCCTTTTAACGATTGGGGCAAATCAATTCTAAGTGCGTAAGTTGCATATCCGTAACCACCTACCTTTTTTCCATCTACTAAAAAATCATTCCAAGAACCCGGAACTTTTATAACTTGAGAACTCTTTGAAGATACAATAAGTATGGTCTCGTCTGGACTCTTTAATTCATTCCAATGAAATTGCCATTCTCCGTCTAATCGAACGTAACCTCTCGACTCAAAATCCCAGTTGCGTAAATTGAGTTCTCCTTTCTCTGCTAAAGTAAATGACTCTTTGTTCAACTTGCTTTCGCAATTTGTAAATAATATACATATTAATAGAATTAATTTTGCTAATAATTTCATTTTTACTCACTAAAATAAAATGATGCTCAAACAGAATGAATTGAGACTATATTCAAGCAAACATTTTCTAATCCTGTAAGGAAATTTTGAGACAGGATTTACATGATGAACAGGATTAAGATTATCCGTGTTCATCCGTGTGCATCGGTGGTAATCTTTACTTGTCTTTTTTCTTACCAAAATCCATTTCAGGTGGCTTAACAATATCCGATGGAAGATTTTTTATATCAGATTCATTTTCAGTGGTAAATGATGATTTTGTTCCATAGCCAAACATTTTCGCTGTGATCACAGTTGGAAATTGACGAATTGTAACATTGTATTCTTGGACTGATTTGATATAACGTCCGCGTGCAACTGCGATTCGGTTTTCTGTTCCTTCTAGTTGTGCTTGTAAGTCGCGGAAACCTTCGTTAGCCTTGAGTTCGGGATAACGCTCAGTTACCACAAGTAAACGTTGCAAAGCAGAGCCAAGAGAATTTTGTGCGTTCTGAAAATTTTTAAATGCTTCCGGGTTATTTAAAAGTTCTGGTGTTGCTTGTAACCCACCAACTCCGCTTCTTGCTTTTGCGATTTCGACTAAAACTTCCTTTTCGTGGCTTGCATAACCTTCTACGATTTTTACAAGCCCCGGAATTAAATCAGCACGTCTTTTGTACTGATTTAAAATTTCTGCCATCTGAGCGTTCACTTCTTCGTCCAATTCCTGGATTCGGTTGTAACCACAATTTACGAGCAAACTAACTGCTAAAATTAAAACTATCTTAGAAACACTTTTTATCTTCAAAGTTTCCTCCATTATTCTATTAGATTACACTTCGAAGTAGGACGTTCTAATTTCAAACGAAAAATTTACTTCATACTGCCTGTTTCTAGGAGTTTAATATGCCAATCGAATACTTTTTTCAAGTTATGCGGAGTATGTTTGGTTTTAGCTGTCGCAAAGGAATCCTTTGTGTATTCCCGCATCATATCCTTGTAAGATGGGTGGACACATTTTTCGATGATTACTTCTGCTCTTTTTTTAGGAGCTAAACCACGAATATCCGCAAGTCCCTGCTCAGAAACGAAAATCTGGGTGTCATGTTCGGTATGGTCCACGTGAGAAACCATTGGAACAAACGCAGAAATCGCCCCGCCTTTTGCAACCGAAGGAGCCATGAAGATAGAAACATAAGCGTTACGCGCAAAGTCCCCACTTCCACCAATTCCATTCATCATACCAGTTCCTGCCACGTGAGTAGAGTTGACGTTTCCGTAAATATCTGCCTCGAGTGCAG
>JAGOHK010000014.1 GCA_017996175.1 Leptospiraceae bacterium | reverse complement strand
TTATTGTAATGGGAGAGGCGAAAGAAGATGATACACTTTCTCTGATTCTAGGTTTTATCGCTGTTATCCTCGGAACTCTAAACGTGGTCGGTGGATTTGTTGTAACGGATAGAATGCTCGAAATGTTCAAAAAGAAAACACCGGCTAAGAAGGATTAACCCATGATTGGATATATTGAAATAGCGTATTTTTTTGCTTCTCTCTCTTTTGTAATTGGGCTCAAGATGTTAAGTCACCCTGACTCTGCTCGTAAGGGAAATATGGTTGCAGCAGTCGGTATGGGTCTTGCAATTATTCTTACCATGCTAGGGGAAAAAATCCACAATTATGGTTGGATTATCGGTGCTCTTATCATTGGAACGGCGCTCGGCGCAATTTCTGCTCGTAAAGTAAAGATGACTGCAATGCCTCAAATGGTGAGTTTGTTTAATGGAATGGGGGGAGCTTGTGCGGCGGTAATTTCTCTCGTGGAATTCCAACACAATGAAACACTTGTCAATCATGGTTTAAATAACAGCACAACAGCGATTATCCTCGTTGGAATGTTAATTGGTTCCGTTTCCTTTTCTGGTTCGATGATTGCATTCGGTAAACTACAAGGTTACAAAGCGATTGAAAAACCTGTTACCTATCCATTACAAAAAATTCTAAACACCGTTCTTATGTTAATAACAATTGGAATTGGTGTGTTTATTGTTCTAAATGGCGGAACTCCTAAAGAAGCAAGTCAACTTTTTTATGGAATGTTTGCTTTATCTATTCTCTATGGAATTCTTTTCGTTCTTCCTATCGGCGGGGCTGATATGCCAGTGGTGATTTCACTCTTAAACTCTTTCACTGGTGTTGCTGCGGCTTGTGCTGGTTTCTTATATGGCAATATGGTTATGTTAATCGGTGGGATTTTAGTTGGTTCTGCTGGAACGATTTTAACCGTTGTGATGTGTAGTGCGATGAATCGCTCTCTCATGAATGTGATCTTCGGAAGTTTTGGTGGTGGTGCTGCGGCTGGAATTACATCTGCATCTGGAGACCAAACAGTTCGAGAGATTTCTCTTACTGACTCTGCGATTCTACTTAGTTATGCCAAAAAAGTTATCATCGTTCCTGGATACGGTCTTGCAGTTGCACAGGCGCAACATACTTGTCACGAGTTAGACGAACTTTTAGAAGAGAAAGGGGTAGATGTGCGTTATGCGATTCACCCTGTGGCAGGTCGTATGCCTGGTCACATGAACGTTCTACTGGCTGAGGCTGATGTTCCTTATCCGAAACTATTTGACATGGAAGAGATTAACGGGGAGTTTTCCTCTACTGACGTAGTTCTAGTCATTGGAGCTAACGACGTGGTAAACCCTGCTGCTCGTAAAGATCCAGCAAGCCCGATTTATGGAATGCCGATTCTAGATGTTGACAACGCGGCTAATATCATTGTTCTCAAACGAGGGATGAATGCTGGTTATGCGGGAATCGAAAACGAACTTTTCTTCGATCCAAAAACCAAAATGCTATTTGGGGATGCGAAGTCTTCGTTATTGAAGTTAGTCGCAGAGGTTAAACAGAACTAATGGAAAGAAGAAAAAGAATTTCTAGACCCTTACCAATCATTGTTTTCGGGATACTATTTCTTATCCTCCCGTTTATCAATTATATAAATTTTGCTTACCAATTTCAAATCCCATTTCAGAATTTTCTGGAAGTAATGAAAACAGTAGATTCTATTGCGCTCGTACTTGCAGTTATTCCATTTGCTGTCGGAATTGGGATACTCCTGGTTAAGCGCTGGGGCTGGTTTCTTTTTCTGGGATACTCTCTAATGGTTTTATTTTATAATACGATGGTTTTGATTTCAGAACCATCTGAGTTAAATATACTCACTCTTATCCAAAGTGCCGTTGGATTCAGCGCAATTTTCTATTTTCTGAAGCCGGATATTTCTGCTCCTTACATGAAGATGTATGGTCGAGGTTGGAGATTTCAAAAACGAAGACCGATTGAAACTGACCTAATTATTGACGGACAGAAGCTAAAAACAAGGGACTTATCTACCACAGGATTTTTTGTTGAGTGGAAAGATTGTCCTTACGAATTGAACCAAGAATTAAAAGTTACTTTTCCAATGTCTACCTTTACACTAGAATTGAAAGCTGGCGTTGTTCGTTTAGATTCCCTCGGAGCTGGAATTGCATTTAGATCTTTAGATAATGCAACGAGTAGAACAATTAAAGAATGGATTGCAAAGCAGGAGGGATAATTCTTATTATCCCTTATTTAAAAAATTCCAGATTTCTTTCTGCATTTCTCCATGCTTCGAGATAGTATTTATAACGTTTTCGTTTTTTATCAAGGTCTTCTCCGAAGCTTCTATCATCAGTGATATAGATTTTATCTACAGCGATTTCAGCAAGTGTAAGATTATTTTTTTTCGTGTATGCCCAAAACTCCATCGGAAATGCATAACCGTATTCAGTGAAAGTAAAATTCTTTAACTTAGATGTGGAGTATCTCTTGAAACCGCAAAAAGCGTCTGTAATGTACCAACCGTATTTTTTATTGATCGCCGTAGTTATACGCCTGTTAATCTCTACTCTATCTTCGGGCGGAACTATACCAATAGATCTAGACTTTGGCGCATAACGACTTCCGCTTACTACATCAATTTTTCGATTGTAACTAATAAATCTTTCTAGGTCTTTTGGCTGGTGTTGTTCATCACAGTCCATTGTAATTAAATAAGGATACTTTTTTTCAATTCCGAATTCGAATCCGTAAATCAAACTAGAACCATAACCCCCATTTTTTTTATGATGTACGAATAGGTAAGGATGAGCTTTTTGGATTTCATTTAGAATAATGTCAGTTCCATCATTTGATCCATCGTTTACAAATAGTATATCTGCAAAGTCATGGCTTGCGGCTATTGTGCGTAATGCGACATCATAGACTGTCGCCTTTTCGTTGTAAACGGGGATTATGACTAAAAATTCTTTCATTTTTTTATTAACGGTATTTTAGATGTTGAGTATCACTAGTCAAGAATATATTTTCTATGAATTCAAAAAGCATATACAATCTGAAAAAAAATTTCCCGTCCAGGTTGTGGATGGTAGGGACTTACAAATCCGTCCGGGTTACGGATACTTGGCTGTAATCCGTCAATGGGACGAACCGCATTCCCGCTCTGCCTACCCATACCTCCGTACGATTTATTTAGAATATTTCTACCAATAAGTTGTAGCTCTAAACCTTCAATTCCGAAAATATCTTTGTAGGTAATAGTAGCATTTAATAAAGTGTAGGCGGACATATAACCATCTGGTGTTCCTTCTATCTGATAAGGGTAATTTTTAGAGATAAAAGTAGGATCGTATGGCTGAAAATATTTATTTGTAATGGGTGCTTTTCTTTTTCCAACATAATTCAATCTTAAGTTTACATTCAACTTTTTAAAAAATAAAATATTGATTCCTATGTTTCCTTTCTTGGCTGCTATATTATCTATTTCTTTTCCATCATATATGGGGCTAATCGATGTTATGTTTCCAGCGCCATTAGCCTGTATGTCGAAAAGAGTTTTCATATTTCTATCGCGGGTAATGGTATAATTTCCAAATACCTTAATTTCATTCGTAACCGAAATCTCGCCTTCGAAAGTGTATCCAAAAATATGAGTAGGTTTGAAGTTTTGAAAAATTGTAGATTTGGTAGCCGGAGCGTTTGGATCTGGATTTCTTCCTTCAGAAATTTGTCCATCCAAGAGACTCATAAAATATCCCGCTTTTAAAGTAGCAATTTTATTAATGAAAAAAGAATTTTCAACTTCAAAGGTTTGAATTTTTTGTGGTTTTAAATTTCGATTTCCTCTAAATTCATCATAGAGCTGAAATACCGTTGGTGCTTTGAAAGCTTCTCCGTAAAGAAATTTTACATTGTACCATTGTATAGGTTTACCGATAATAGCCGCACGTTTCGTCCATATTTTCCCAAAGTCAGAATCCTGGTCATGTCTGACCCCGAGAGTAAAAGATAATTTATCGTTAAAAAACTTTTGTTCATCCTGGATATATCCTGCAGTAGTAGTTGAATAGAAAACTGCGGCTACTGATTGTTTTTCGCTTTCCCATGCAGAATCCACAACATTCGAATTAGTGTTCTGCTTTCTTCCAAGCGATACTCCACCTACACCAATTGCACCAACGGAATCACTAATCGACTGTCTTATGAATTTATCCAGTTGTAACCCAAAAACTAGGTTATTTGACTCAGTTACATTATAGTTAAATTGTTGTTGTGCACCGGTCATTGTGCTCGGTCCGTAATATTGTTTTGCTTTATCGTAGGTCGGTACTCCAGGCTGTCCATTTATCATCGGTGAATCAATACTTTGATAACGATAGGTATAGACAAAACCAGTGTCGGGCATAATCGTTGTATTGCGGTAATAAATTTTACTAGTTGAAAAAAGTTTTTGGGTTATACTAGTCTCATAACTTGCATTTACATAGTATCCTCTGTGATGTTTCATAAAGGGTATTCCCTTTGTATTTGTAAAATATTCATAAGAAGGAACGTAAGTTCCGAGTCCTTCTTTTACATCCCAGATATTAAACCCAATAGTCAGTCCATCTTTCGACAATGCACCTCTAACAAAAAAATCTTTTGCGGAATTATCAAAACCGTTAGTCAAAGGTTTTGATGTTCCGAAAAGAGTCCTATCGTTATTTACTATGATACGGTTTGGATCAGGCGCAATTTGAACTTGATTAGGCTCAAAGTTATTGTTAAAATAATTTCCAGGATCAGGTCGCCCTTTACCTTTATCCCCGTTTGTATTATAATATCTTCCTGCCAATTGAAAAATCATATCGTTTGGCAACTTAAATGCAAACATTCCTTCCGGCAAATAAGTATTATTCGCACCCACTTGGAGTCTTGTATCTCCCATAACGGTTGCATTTTTTTTAGTGAACAGGGACTTTCCTTTTCGAGTGATAATATTAATTAATCCTGCATAAGCGTTTGCCCCGTAGAGAGAAGAACCGGGACCCAAGATAATCTCGATTCGCTCCACATCCACAAGGACAGTATCAAACTGAACATGTCTCAGCCATCCATTTCCTATATCATTTTGAATAACTCCGTTTTCCATGAGCAAAATTTGAGTTTGCCCCACATCCGAGATACCTCTTAGAATTAAATCAGTTGGGTATTCTCCCGAATCATTAAACGAATTAAAATCGAACCCAGGTACGTCTTGCAGTAATTCGGTTAATGTTCGGTATCCTCTCTCATGAATTGTATCTCTCGAAAATACTACAACTTTAGAAGGAGCATCTGAAATCTTTTGGCTAGTTCTTGAGGCGGTAATGACTTCCTCTTCTCCAAGTTGTTTTAAAATTTCTTTTGATTTCTCAGTCTTATCTTCTTTGGCAATCGAGACATCTATTTCTTTTCCAATGGGTCTAGATAATAATTGATCATAGATATTTTCTCGAATTTCTGTCTTAGAAGGATTTGTTAAAACAGAGAAAGACACGGCATCACCTAAACTTTGAGTCACTTTATTTTCATCTTCTTTGTATTTATCATTTAGGTCTTTAAATTCTGTACCCAGTGAATCCACAATATCATTTGATTGTCGAATTACATCGACTAAGTATCCAGTTTTTGGATCGTAAAGTAATGCATAAAGAGTAAGAATATTTTTTTCTCTTTTTCCCTGGTAATAACCTTCTACATAATAGAGAGACCCATTTTTTTGCGCTAAATCTAAATTAGACTCTCTATTACCTTTTAGAAAAGTAATACTGTAACCTGCGGATTCCAGAGAAGCAGCTAAGGAGGAGATAATTTTATTTTCTCGATTGTTATCTATTTCCGTTTTATGAGGAATAAACTTGCCAAGGGAAATTTTTTTATTGATGTCACTGGAAAGAATCGATAAAAAAGGAAAAAGAATTCCGATAGCTAAAAAAAGATTTTTTTTCATAATAGAAATGGAAAGATTTTACTTTACCTTTTGCAAGGAAAGTATTTATTCAATCTAGAAAGTCAAGGTTAAAATTAGAGTATATTTTTTTAGAGGAGAATGAGATTTTTTGATTCCCCACTTATCTAAAAAATTCCATTTAACTCCAAAACCTCTTGTTTTCGGTTTTGATAACGAGAGATATTAAGGAATCATAATGTTATGAGAAAAATAAACAAAGTCCTCCATCGAACACAAAAAAAAATTTTACAAGTTTGTTTTTATTTCTTTCTAATTTCCTTTTCCATTTTTGCAGATGATAATTCTTCAGTTGATGTGCTTCTATCCTCGAATAATAGCGTTTATCTGAGCACTCTTCAAAGTATTCAATCCAGCTCTAAAAAAAATCTTAACTTAAATTTCACAAATAGTATGAGTGAAAAAGAACTCAAAGTTTTTTTTTCGAATTTAGAAAACAAAAAAGCTAATCTTTTAATTACACTCGGTCCACAGGCAAGCCTAGTTGCTCGAGAAAATTTGACTACAGTTCCGATTTTGTATTCTCTAGTAAATGCACCCAGGGCGATTGGTTTTAATTTTGCGACCAATACTTGCGGGGTACATATAGATGTTCCTATCCAAGATTTTTTTAGATCACTAAAAGAAATAGATCCACAGGCTAAGGTTGTAATTTCTATTTTTAGTAATAATTCGGGTGAGCTTTTTGCAAATGAAGCCGACTATTCCGATTCTCAATTCGGAATTTTATTTCAAAAAATAAAAGTGGAGAATAAATCTGATTTTGCGCCAATACTAAAGAACCTCAAGGGAAAAATAGATGCATTCTATCTTGTTCCCGATCCAATTTATACGCAAGAAAATTTCGAAACAATATCGAAATTTGCAAAAGAAAATAAAATTATCCTCATGACACAAATTCCATTTATTGTAAATGTTGGGACTACGTTCAGTATTACACCCTATTATGCGCGGGTAGGAACCCTCGTGGGAGATTTAGTCAATGAAGTTCTCTCAGGAAAAACTAAATGCAAAGATGGATACGCAATAGGTGTAAAGGAATTTTCTTTAAGTTTGAATAAAACATATTCAGAGGAATCAGGAATTAGCCTGCCTGAAAATATCATTCGCAGAGCGGAAAATAGCCGTTTGCTGATAGAAGGAATTCGATTTTATGAAAAGGGGAATCTTGAAATTAGCATTCTGGTAATGGAAAAAATACTCAAAGAAGATCCAAACAATTATACTGCTTTTTATTACAGAAATCACATTAATCAACGAATGAATGGAGATAAAATAGCAGAATTTTTAGAAAGAGCAGAAGAATATAAAAATACAAAAAATTATAAAAAAGAACAGGAGCTTTATTTACAAGTGTTAAAGTTACATCCTGAAAATAAACGAGCCAGACAAGGTATACAAGATTCCTTATTTCAAGAAAGTGAGTCTGAAAGGCTAAGCGGTGAAAAACTAGAAGCTTTAAACCAACCATTTGCCGCATTGCAAAAATACTTAAATTCACTCAGAATTTTAGATTTAAATACAAAGGCTAAGGCTAATTTGGCGCGACTTCGCACGAAGGAAACTCAGAATATATCCATTTACACTCAGACTGGAAAAAGTCTGTATGAAGTTAGAAAATATTCGGAGGCAGAAGAAATGTTTCAAAATATACTTTTGGTAGATCCTGAAAATAAAAATGTAAAAGAATATCTGAGACTTTCCAAAGAAAAAAAAATAGCTATGTTAAAGTATGAAAATTGTCTTCGAGATGCGGATAAAAAATGTTACCTGCTGTGGGAAAAAAAATAAACAATGTTTCAGAAAAACAAAAAAAGATTCATCAGTATTAAATTAAAATTTTCCCTACTGACATCCGCTGTGACAATTCTTTGCCTTTCTAGTATTTCTTTTGTATTTTTTTATAATAGTAAAATTATCATGCAAAAAAAAACGATCGAAATTTGTAGAAATTTCGCAGAAAACATATCGAATGTAGTGCGTGAAGATTTGGTACTTGATGCAACTTATGAATCCACTAACTCAGTGATTAATGAAATTTTTAAGTCAAAAGTAGAGGGACTTGAAAGTATATATATTGTAAACGTGTATGGAAAATTCGTAGTGAAATTTAACAAAACTAATCTCACTGAATTTGCATCCACCGAGGAATTATTTTATCTTACAAATATTAAGTCCTTAGATTTACAAGAAAAGTATTTAGCAGATACAAACAAGAATATTTTGAAAGTCACATATCCTATTTATATCAATTATAACGAACAACCATTAAAAATTGGTGCAGCTATTTTTGAATATGACAGAGATATAATTTACAGACCGGTTTATGATGCACAGACTAAAATTGCACTTGTTGGTCTGGGAATTACAATCCTTACCCTCATTGTTACATTTATTGTAGCAAGTTATATTACAAAACCTATTATTTTATTTTCTAACGGTGTACAGTTAATAGCCTCAGGTGTATTGGATCATAATATTCAGATTGATAGCAGCGATGAAATTGGATTACTCTCAGAAGAGTTTAACGAAATGCGTAATAATTTAAAAAAGTCCTACGAACAATTAGAAGAAAAAGTAAAAGAAAGAACCGCGGCACTCAACGAAAGCCTAAGTTTAATTCGAAGAGATCTATCAGTCGCACAAAAAATTCAATCGGCAACTCTTACGACTAACTTCCGAGAACATAAAGAATTAGATATTGGAGTAAAATATGTTGCTATGACAGAGGTAGGAGTTGGGGGAGATTTTTATAGCATCGACAAATTAGATGAAACCACCAGTCGCATTTTTTTAGCTGACGCTACTGGACATGGAATACAAGCAGCATTAATCGTAATGGCGATACAAGGAATCTATGATAGCATTAAAAACTTTGCCCTTCCCGTAAATCAAGTGATGGAAATTTTTAATAAAGAATTTAGCAGGAGATACGGAACATTAAACACATTCTTAACTTGCATTCTTCTGGATATTGATACCCAAAATTTTAAGTTGCGATTTTCTTCCGCCGGACATCCACCTGGAGTTTTAATTCATAAAGAAGGGACTTACAAATTATTACCCAAAACAGGACCTTTAATCGGACTTAAACCAAACTGTGAATATGGAGTTGTCGAATATCCATTTAAAACTTCTGACCGTGTTTTTGTTTTCACTGACGGTATTTTTGAGGAGTTTTATGGGGAGGAGGAATTCGGAGAAGAAAGATTGTATGAAGTTTTACTCGAAAATAAATTCAATTCCATTTCTTACACAATAGATGATGTCTTTAGTAAATTGCATATTTTTTTACACGGAGAAGAGTTACAAGATGATATAGCATTTGTAGGAATTGAGTGCAAATAATTCTCTTCTATATACAATGCCAAAAACGGTAAGGATTAAAAATACTAAATGAAAATAAAAAACCTAAAGTCTAAACTCAGATTTTTTTTAAATCTATTTGCTTTGGGTTTTGTTTTTCTTTTTTCTGTGAGTTTTTCATTTTTTCTATTTAAAGTAAACGTAAATCGTTATTACCAAATGGTAGATGAAAAACTATCCATCGCTGTCCATTCCCTGAAGTATATATTACCACAAGATTATCATGAAAAAATAAAAGATAAAAATTCTATCTCCAAAGATGAATACGATAAGATAAAAGAAACTCTAAATAAATTGATTCGAGATATTCAAATCGAATACATTTATACTCTAGTCAAAGAGAACGGCAAATTTTATTTTACCTCTACCAATACCAAAACAAGCGATATAATTAAAAAAATAGATCCAAACTTTTATGATGAGTATTCTATCGAAGAAAATTCTGACCTAAAGAAAATAGATATTACTGTAAACAAAATTCACCCTATTTACTCTAAAGATAAATGGGGAAATTTTAGAACCGTAGCACTTCCCGAGAAAACAAAATCAGGAAAAATATATTTAATTGCAGCAGATATGAACCTAGAAAAAATTCAAAGTTCTATTCATTATTTTGTAGGGATTTCTATTTTGGTTGGAATTTGTATATTTTTTCCTTTTGCCTACCTTACGTATGATTTACTCAATCAAAGAAGAATCTACGAATATATCTTTATTCAGAAAAGGAGAACAGGGATTTACCTCTCTTTATTTATTACAATTGTTTTTACTTTTATATTTTCCATTTATCATTATCAAAAGAAAAAAAATCAAATCTACGAATATTCTGATTCTATTTTGCTTACCGCGACCCTAGCGATGAAAAGCATAATACCTATAGGTTATCACGAAAAATTGAATTCTATAACCCCGCTCGAGTATGAAAAAATCGTTGATACTCTAAGTCAATTTGCAGAGGATATTCATTTTTCTTATCTTTATTCTATCATTGAAGAAAACGGCAAACTTTATTATGCCACAAGCAGCGAAATAAAGCAAGATTTAGATAAAGGTTTGATTACTAAATTCAAAGATGAAGTGACTACATTTCAAGATAAGATATTCGAATCCATTCGTAAAAATAAAATTATTTACTTTAATGAGTTTGGCACTGAATGGGGAAGTTTTAGAACTGTATTAATTCCAATCAAAAGTATAATCAAAAAGGATTATGTACTAGCAGCCGACATTCCAATTCAAAGTATAGAAGAGTCAATTCAAGTTGGATTGTATGAATCTATTTTAGGTGATAGTGTTTTTTTTCTTTCCTCTTTTTCTTTCCTTATTATACTCTCTGTTTATTTATCCAGTAGTGATCAAAAAATTAAATGGAAAGATAGGGTAATATTCGTTAGCCTCAAATTTAAACTTGGATTTTTTACATCCGCAATTACTGTGATTTGTATATCGGTTATTTCGTATATATTTCTTTACAATAGTAAAATAATTCTACAAAATAAAACAATGGAAGTATGCAGAAATTTCGCTATAAATATCGCCAATATCGCAAGAGAAGATTTAATAGAGGATAATACCTATACTGCGACTAACTCAATTGTATCTGAAATTTTAAAATCCAATATTGAAGGACTGATGGATGTTTATATTATTAATGTTTACGGCAAATACGTAGTTGACTTCAATAAAACAAAAGTAAACGAATATGCACCTGAAACGGAAATTTCGTATATCCAATCCGTGAATACAATCGACTTGATAGAAGAATTCTCAATTCAAACTAATCGAAATATACTAAAAATAACATTTCCTATATTGATAGAATACTATGGGAATACAATTAAAATCGGCGTAGCCATTTTCGAATATGACCGTGACATTGTTTATAATCCGATTTACGAAATGCAAAATATCGTCGCAATTGCAGGATTATTTACATTACTTCTTACCATTCTACTAACGCTTTTTTTGTCTTCGTATATCACAAAACCGTTGTTATCCCTTGCGAAGGGCGCACAAATTATCGCAGCCGGAAACCTTGACCATGAAATTCCAATTAATACGAATGATGAGGTTGGTGTTCTCTCTGAAAGATTTAACGAGATGAGTTCTAATTTAAAAAAATCTTATGATGAGTTGGAAATAAAAGTAACCGAACGAACTTCTGATTTAGTAAAATCGCAGGCTGCTTTAACAACCGTATTGTCCAATGCTCCTTTAATTTTATTTTCTACGGATGTTTACGGAATTATTACTTTATCAGAGGGACGAAGTCTAAATCTAATTGGTCTCAAAAGTGGACAAGCAAATGGAGTTTCTATATTAGAAATGTTTGAAGATAACCCTGATGCGATAGAAGCAATCATTTCTGCATTGGATGGTGAACCCAAAATACTGCGAAGTAAAATAGAACAATTTACATTTGAAATCAATTACTCTCCACTGTTTGATATTAACAATGAAATCATTGGTCTAATCGCACTTTATTTTGATGTAACTGAAAATATCAAAGCCCAAGAAATTATCAGTGCGGAAAAAGAAAAATCTGACAAGTTACTATTGAATATCCTCCCGGAAAAAATAGCAAACGAACTAAAAGAGAAAGGATTTGTCAAACCAGTACTTTATGATTCAGTAACCGTTATTTTTACTGACTTCAAAGGTTTTACAAGAATAGCTAGTCAGATGTCCCCGGAAGATTTATTAGATAAATTAGATATGATCTTCTTGCAATTTGATCAAATTTGTGAGAGAAGAAATATTGAAAAACTTAAAACGATAGGTGACGCCTATATGTGTGCGGGGGGTTTACCAGAGATTAACTCTACTCACCCAATTGATGCTTGCCTAGCTGCCATTGAAATGCAGCATTTTATGAATGAAACTAAATCTATAGTAGAACAAATTTCAGGTGGAGAATTTTGGGATATGAGACTTGGAATTCATACAGGAACGGTAGTCGCCGGAGTCATAGGCAAAACAAAGTTTGCCTATGACGTGTGGGGAGATGCGGTTAACACTGCTTCTAGAATGGAATCAAACGGCTCAATCGCTAAAATTAATATCTCGGATGCAACCTACAATTCTGTAAAAGATTTTTTTGAATGTGAATACAGGGGAAAGATCGAAGCCAAAAATAAAGGTATGATTGATATGTATTTTCTGCTTCGAATTAAACCAGAACTCTCGCGCGACAGGGAAGGGTTTATTCCAAATGAACTTTTCTTTGAATCATACAATAATTTCAAAAATTCATAAAAAAGTTTTTTACGTACCAACTGAAAGTTTTTTGACTTAGTAAAGTATGATAACTTTTCAAAAAAAACTTTTCGATTCGTTAAAGAAATGCTGGCTTATAAAACGATTTCTAGACTTTCCATTCGTGCGTAGCAGGAGAACAGGAGACAACTCAATTTTTAAATCGTAAGTCTAGATTTGATGGCTTTACCCAGAGTATACTGATCCGCATACTCAAGCGTACTCCCAACGGTCACTCCATGAGCGATACGAGTGAGTTTAATGCCTGTTGACCGCAGGATGTTAAATAGATAAGACGCAGTAGCATCACCTTCAAGAGTAGGGTTAGTTGCAAGTAAAACTTCTTCGACAGGTTCGTCTTTGAGACGTTCTAGTAATTCTTTGATACGAAGATTTTCGGGACCTATGCCGTCTAACGGTGAAATTACCCCATTTAATACATGATATTTCCCTTTAAACTCTCCGGTATTTTCAATGAAGAAAATATCTTCAGGAAGTTCAACTACGCAAAGAATATTTTTTAGGCGAGTGTCAGCCGAGCAGATTTCACAGATTTCGAATTCAGTGATGCCGGCACATTTTTTACAAAATTTTAGATTGGATTTTACAGACTCAATGCTTTCAATAAAGTTTGCGAATGCAGTTGAGTCCATGCGTAGGATATGAAAACCTATACGATAGGCGCTCTTCTTCCCGATTCCAGGAAGAGAGCTGAGGGTAGATACTAATTTTTTAAAAAGAAGATCAGTCACCCGATCCGCCAAAGAGTTTACTAAGTTCGTTTGGATCGAATCCGCCAGTTACATTTTTCATTTCGTGGGTCATTGCATCTTTGGATTTTTTGAGGGCTTCGTTTGTCGCTGAGATTACTAGGTCTTCTAACATCTTCATGTCTTCGCCTTCAAAAAGATTTTTATTAATTTTAATATTTGTGATAACACCGTCACCACTAGCGGTAACGTCTACCATTCCTGCTCCGGCAGATGCGGTTACGCGGATAACAGAGATTCGCTTCTGAATCGCTGCCATTTGGTTTTTCATGTCTTTCATTTTGCCGAGAGTCTCAGCCATTTTATCTAATTTTTTTCCAAACATAAATTTTCTCCTAAAAAGTTTTTTGGCTCACCTTGCAAACAAGTTGAGTCCAGCGTGCCCTCGCTGGAAAAGAGTGTTGCACACCTAGCGGTGGGCTTGTTAGCCGCAGGCTATAATACATCGGTTACTAAATTTCCGGTAACTTCGATGAATCTACTTCTGTACCTAAGAATTTATCTTTCAGTATAGATTCCATATCAATATCCTCTGGGGCTTCTTCTATCTCAGGCTTATTTACAGTAACCGCTGCTTTTACTGCCTGAGTAGGGGTAGGTTTTTCGGAAACTCCCGATGCTATAAATTTCTCTCCTTCTTTTTGGAGGAGTTGTTGCAAGTCGTGAATTTTTTCTAAAATACCTGCTACAGAAGGTTTATTCAAATCAATGATTAATTTTCGAATAGAAATTTCTATAAAAATTTTCATTTCAAAAGAGTTTCTGAGTTTTAAATACATGAGTTTTTCATAAATGGAATATATTTTTTCAGAAAGTAGGGTAAGGATTTCTGAACTATACGTTTCTAGTTCTTTTGTGATTTTTTGAATATCTTCTATCGGATAATTTAAAGAATCCCGATCAGCAAGATTTTCTTTGATTAGTATGAGTGCATGTGTAAATTCTACGAAGTCCCATGCGAATTTATGAAGGTCAGCCCCTTCATTGTAAACTTTTTCGATTGTCTGGAAAGATTTGTGAAATGTCTTCTCGCCTAAAATACTTTTGAACAATTCAATCTGAACGTCTACGCCTTGGTAGCCGATCATTTTGCCTATGAGTTTACCAGTGATATGCCCGTCGGTGAAGGTAACTGCTTGCTCTAAAAAGGAAAGTGTATCTCTTACAGATCCATCACCTTTTTTTGCTACCCAAAATAATCCATCGGAATCATAATCAATTTTTTCAATCTTGCAGAGATGCTCTATGTATGATTGTAAATTAGGCAGAGGAACTTTTTTAAATACAAAGTCCTGACATCTAGAAAGAATCGTTTCTGGAATTTTGTGGTATTCGGTTGTGGCTAATATGAATACTACGTGATGGGGTGGCTCTTCGAGTGTTTTTAATAATGCGTTAAACGATTGATCGGTGAGCATGTGAACCTCATCGATGATGTAAATTTTATAACGTCCACCCATTGGGGAGAATTTTACATTTTCCCGAAGGTCACGGATATTATCGATCCCACGGTTACTCGCCGCGTCAATTTCCAATACATCATTGGAATTGCCTTTCATAATTTCAGTGCAGGATTTACATTTATTACAAGGCTCGTTATCTTCAGGTGATTCACAATTTAAACGTTTCGCGAGAAGCCTTGCGATGGTAGTTTTTCCAACTCCACGTGGACCGAAGAAAATATAGGCATGACCGACTCGATTATTCTTGAGAGCGTTTAGGAGTGCACCGATAGCAAGTTTTTGCTCAACTACTTCTTTAAATAGTTGAGGTCGGTATTTTCGGGCGAATACTAGGTGGCTTTCTTCTGACATGGCAGTAAAAAATCGGAGAAGCCGGGATTCGAACCCGGGGTGCTTTTGGCACACACGCTTTCCAAGCGGGCACAATAGACCACTCTGACACTTCTCCTTAGTTGGAAATTCCAATAAATTAGATTAGCCTAATAAATCGAGCGAAAAAAGTTTTAAATTCTAATTGACTTAATACGTATTATATTTATTGTTATACGTATGGTAGATACAAAATTAACTTTAAAATTAGATAAAGGCATTATAAATCGAGCGAAGGAATATGCTTCGGAAACAAACCAGAGTTTATCTCGCTTGGTTGAGGAATATTTTCTAGAGCTTACATCTTCCAAGAAGTTTAAGCAGAATTTATCCCCTCGTGTTCGAAAGGTAAGTGGAGTTTTAAAAGGAAAGTCTATTGACTATAAAGATTCCGTAAGTAACTACTTAATCGAAAAACATTTAGGTAAATGAGTAAACCAAAACTATTTCTAGATTCCGATATCATTCTAGACGTGCTTTTAGAAAGAGAAGAATTTTATGAAGCCTCCGCAAAACTTTTGGACTTAGGTGATTCTAAAAAGATTCATCTGTTTACTTCCTCTTTGGTAGCGGCAAATATCTATTACATTCTCAGAAAAGAATTAAAGAGCAATAAAAAAGCTTTGGAATGCTTAAAAGATCTCATTGATATTATTAAAGTATTAGCTGTCGATGAAGAAATAATGAGAGCAGCCATGAAAATTGGTTTTTCTGATTTCGAAGATTCGATTCAATACATAGTCGCAAAAAATAATGGCTTAGATTACTTGGTAAGCAGAAATAAGAAAGACTTTAAGAAAGCAGATATGAAAATTTTCAGTGCAGATGAAATTTTGGAGAAGCTGGAATTGTCTTAATTTTAGTGAGGCAGAATATGGGAAAATTAATTGCATTTAACTTTATAACCTTGAATGGAAATTTTAAGGGAGCCAAGGGAGATATTAGTTGGCATACGCATGGAGAGGAAGAAAGCGAGTATGCGCTCGAGAATATGAAATCTGATAATATACTTTTATTTGGGCGTATAACCTATGAGATGATGGCAGGATACTGGAAAACTTCTATGGCTAAAGAAAATTCTCCTCTTATGGCTAAGAATATGAATGATGCAGATAAAATTGTGTTTTCTACTACTTTAAAAAAAGCAGATTGGAAAAATACAAAAATAGTGAAAACGAATATTGGTGAATTTATTCAGAAAATAAAAAAGACATCTAAGAAAGATATTACTATACTCGGAAGTGGGAGTATTGTCACTCAGTGCGCAGAACTAGGATTAATTGACGAATACCAAATCATGGTTGATCCAGTCGTTCGAGCTGGAGCACAAATATTCAAAGGACTCAAATGCGACCTCGATTTGAAGTTGCTTCGTACTAAAACTTTTTTGAAGAGTGGGGTAGTGCTGCTCTGCTATGAACCGATTAAATAAATATCAAATAATAGCGTAAGGTAAATTTCTTTAAGAGGTTATTTGAGTTGCATTTGGTGTTAGGTTCATTAGCCCCTTTTAGATTTAAAAAAATCTTTCACAATAGATTCAATTTCTTCTGAATGGAGTAATGTCAATTTCGGAAAATGATTTTTTGAGTAAATAGATTCAAAGCTAATCGAAGTTATCCCCTCTGTTTTTGTTGCTTCTAAGAAATAAATAACCTCAGCGATTCTAGATTGGATAATTGCTCCCGCACACATTATACAAGGCTCAATGCTGGTTAGCAAAATACAGTCATTTAAAAATTTCGAATTTATTTTTTTTTGTACTGCCTCTATACATAAAATTTCGCTATGTAGATGAGTTGTAGAAGTTTCTTCCACTTGATTAAATCTTTCTGCGAGTAAAATTCCATTTTGATAAATTTGCGAAAGGGAAGGTATTTCGTTTGGGTGGTGTTTGGCGAGAATTTGAAATTTCTCTAAAAAAGATTTAATCATCTATCATCAAAGGAAGATACCCCTTCCCAATCAAAAGGGACTCCATTTTTTTCATAGTATAGAGAACGTTTCAAGTAGAGCTGGGCTGCCTTGTCATATTGGTTTATTTCAACAATCTCTTTGAAGCAACTCACTGCTAAGTGAAAATCTTGCGTTAAATAGTAACTAACCCCTGTTTCGAATTGGGTTTTTGTAGCTTTGAATAATTCGAGTACGGATTCAGAGTGACCGTCTAAAATTTCTACAACGGTAAGATTTTTACTTTTACCTTTTACTTTTACTCTGTCTAAAATTCTATACATATATTTATCTGCATCATCTAAGGAGAACAAAGTCTCGATGCTTAAAAGAATAGCGGCGCCGTACATTTTAGTGAGCCCTTCAATTCGAGAAGCTAGGTTTACTGCATCGGAAATGACAGTGCCTTCCATACGATCTTCGGTTCCAATCGTTCCAAGCATTATCATTCCAGTGTGAAGCCCTATCCCAATCTGAATGGGAGCATATTTTTTTTCTACTCTCTGTTCATTGTAAATTCTAATTTCTTTCTGCATAGCAATTGCCGATTCAACTGCATCATCTGGACTTATGGGGAAAAGAGCCATTAGCCCATCTCCGATGTATTTATCAATAAATCCATTATGGTACTGCACGCAAGGATTCATTCTTTTTAAGTATGCATTTAAAAAATTAAAATTTTCTTCCGGGGTCATGGTTTCTGATAACTCTGTAAAAGATCTTATATCCGAAAACAAAATCGTCATTTCCCTTTGGATTTGATTTCCAAGCATAACCTCTAAAATACTTTCTTTTTTTAGATAAAGTATTAGTTCATAAGGAACGAAGCGCGCATAAGCAAAATTAGTCCTTCTTAAGTCCCCTGATAATTCTTCAATTCTTTTAAAGGCAGCAGAAAATTTCAAGAGTAGCGCATAGGACTGAGTAAGCGCCATTACTGCAATTCCGTAGGGAATTAAAAACATATTTGTATGAATTACTTCATTAAGAACCAGTAGGTCGTGTACGTTCGTGAGAATAATCGCACTTGTGCTGACTAATATGGATCTTGCATATTCCCGTTTGTGCTGAATTGCTCTGAATAAAAAGTAGGGAACTATAATTAATAGTAGAAGAAAAAAAGGTTGTAGTATTGGCAGTGCAAATGTAAAATACTTCGGTTTTAAAAAAAGACTGAGAGTTGCTAAGGTACTTAATCCGTAATAAACGTAATGAATTCGCTTATCTATTTCTTTGGGAAAAAGGTAATGCAAAAATTGGATTCCAAGAGAAGGTCCCCAGAAAAAAACAAGATACTCCATTCGGATGTAAATATAAAAATTATCAAAGATGGGGTAATTTGTAATTAGCTTCTCACCGGTAGTGATAATTCGAAAAAAAAGTAACAAGAAAAAGAAAGAAAATGCGATAGACGATTTATCATTGCGTCTGAGTTGATAAAATCCTATATGATATACAAAAATAAAAAATAAAAGTCCCGCCAAGAAAGAATCTGTTTCTCTTGCTGATTTTTCTATTTCGCTAATTTGATGATAAGTTCCTAAAAAAATACTATGCCAAACCCCCCCCTTTCTATGATGAAAATTAGAAATTTGCATCACTATTTCCATATCTTGCATCCTCAGGTCGGGGGTGTAACCGATAGCGGGGATTGTATCTGGAATGGATTCTAACTCAGTTTTTCCAACTCTACCTGACCCCAAAGTCCCGCTTCCATTTACAAATATTTTGAACGCAGTAGCTTGCTGTTGTGAGCGAATTGCAAGTGCAGGAGAGTCAGGCGGCAGAAGGATTCTCAGTCTAAAAGTGGCGAACCCATCCCCGTCTAAAATTTTTCCGTTTACATCTCTATCGTTCCAAGTACGCGGGATGGTGAAGTAAGATTTGTCTAAATAAATTCCATTGATTTCTTCTAAAGAATAAAGTTCTTCCCAATAAAACTCCCACTCTCCATCTAATTTAACAGCACCTTGTTCTTCAAAATTCCAATCTCGTAAGTCTAGTATTCCTTTTTGAGCTTTTGGATTATTAATATGTGGATTGTTTTTAATAAAGTTACAGGAATTAAATAAAAAAAGAAAAGTTAATAAGTATATCCCGTAACGCATCATGTAAAGATTACATAAAAAAATTTTATTTCAAGATTATTTTTTTATGGCTCCTATTTTTTAAAAGTATTTAAGCCCTTGCTTCTTCTTCACTTTCTCCGTCTTCGGAGTTATTATTTTCAGGTGCGTCCATTTCTTCATTCTTTTTCTCTTCAGTTGATGGATATTTTACATCTTCTTTTAGCAGGTGCAAACATTCGTTTGCATATCTTTTAGCTCTTTCGGTTAACGTACTTGTTTCATACTTATCTACTATCGCATTGAAAACTGCTGCTGCTCTATCATATTTTTTTGTTGAAAATAAAGCCATTCCTTTTGTGAATAAGGCATAATGATCTAAAGAAGTTGGTTCATTCACTAAAACTTCCTCTGCAAAGCGTATTGCTTCCGAATAACGTCCTAGTTTTAAATTGGATTCTCCCATATAATAAAGAATTCTCTCTCGTTGTTTGCCTGAATGAGTTTTTTTGAGAAGTTTTGCAAATGCATGTAATGCTTTTTCGAATTGATTTTTATTATAAAGAGTTTTAGCTTTATCAAATCCGGCAGATTTTTCTTCGCTAACTTTCGGCTTTGTTTCTTCTTTGTCAATGGCTGAAACTTCTTCTGAATAATTTTCGAAAATATCGTAAGAGGCAAAATCCTTTCCGAGTTTTCTAAGTGCTCTTGTCCATCCAATTCTTGCTTGCACATTATTAGGATATTCCTGAACCGCAAGAAAGTAATTTTTACTAGCATTTTCGTATTTTACCTTTCGCATAAAATAATCAGCAATCGAAAGTAGTGCCTTTGATCTAAGTTTATTATCTTTACTAGTTTGTAAAACTGAATTGAGGTGTATTCGCCCTTCTTCTTCCTGATTTAAAATTAGCAGTAAATTTCCGAGCGCATAACTTAGATTTTCCCTCTCCTCTTTGGAGAGATTTGGTAGTTGGTTTAATTCTTTGTAAATATCTAGAGCTCTAAGTCTATCTTTATTTTTTTGAAGGGCACCTGCATGACCGAATGTAACTCTAAATTTTAGTCCTTCAGGGATGGTCTTAGAAGAAAGTTCTGTAAAAAGAAGAAGTGCTTTTTGAGAGCTTTTTTTACTGGATTGACTTAATAGTTCTTCTGCTATCTTTAATCTTTCTTCGAATGGATATGCGCTACTTTCCGCTGTTTTTTCTTCTGCTCGGTTGACCATAAAGTGAACAGCGGTCAAAACTCCTGCAGCAACAAATAAAAATCCAACTAATACAAAAATTAATCTACTCATTTATTTCCCCGATTTTCTAAACATCTTTTGACATAAAAATCTATACGTTCTTTATCATAGTTCATTTGAACTTCTTCTTTTAATAATATTTTTAAAGCGGAATTGAATTCACTCATGTTATAGTGACAGAGTGCTGCGAAAAATAGAGATTTGCCCCTTAGGGAATTATCGGAAACTCTATCCGCCAGAGATTTAAATTTAACGAGCGCTTCTCTAAATCTTTGTTTTTTATAGTAATATGTCATGATCGTATCAAAATCTGGATTTAATTCATCCACGAGTACGGGAGTTTTTTCCTCTACCTTAGGCTCTTCTTTCTTCTTTTTCTTTTTTTTTGGGGCTTCGAATTCGATTTTAATGTAGGATTGTCCTTCTTTCAGGATTGTGTTTTCTGGCTCATCGTGGTTCTTTGTGGTTACTCCATAGTATGCTGTTGAAGATTTATCAGTACTAGGGTGAAGAAAAGACAAATCAGGATGGACTACAGTTCCAACTCTTTTTGCATTTTCTGTGAGTTTGGAATTTAATTCATTGATAAAGGGAGTTTTTGATTCGTATATATAATAGGTAGTAGAATTATTCAATGCATCTTTGGGAGAAGACCAAGTGAGATGTATTCCATCTTTTCTTACTTCACCCGCTAAATTTTCTACTTGGAGTAATTTAGGCTCAATTGAGATTGTTTCTTTTTTTTCTGGAATAACTTTGATGTCTTCTACTTCTTTTTTTTCTGCTTTTACAAAATAGAATTTTCGAAAGGATTTATCTTCTACCAGAGGAATTTTTTCTTTCTCTTTGATTGTTACGGATACTCCATAGTAAACGGTTTGAGAAGAGTTTAGACCTATATCTAGAAAAGTTGTTTCGGGGTGTAAAACTTCTCCAATTTTAGTTGCTTTGTCTAAGAGTCCTATATTGGACATTGAGTCAAGGGAGCGGTAAATGGTATACTTGACTGAATTTTTTTCTGCATCGTGCGGAGGTGTCCAAGTAATTCTCACAGAATTATCAATATTTTTAATTTTCAAATGATCAATAGAGTCAGATGTATGAGAATCTTCTAGAACAGGTGTTGCGATTTTAGGATTTTCTGCTCTTTCTGGAATCACTACAGGAATGATGGTATAGTTTACTCCGGGAAAAAGTTTTACTCTTTTCTTTTTAACTTGCGAGACTAGCACAATCGCATAATAGTATTCACCCGGTCTTAAATTTTGATCTTTAAAGAAATTAAAGATATTTGCTTTATCACTTTTATGTTTTCCCAAAGAATCAGAAACACCTAGTTTTTCCACTGTATCAATCACTTCATTTGATCTTGCTATGATTATATCTCCTTCTTCGGCAGGAGGAGTCCAATTTAGCTCAATGGAAATGGAATCACTGCTGAGTGTCGCTTTTAGGTCGGAAACAACATCTTTATCTACTTTTTTATTGGGCTGCGTTTCCTGGGTGAAAATAGGAATCGTTAGCAGTGAAATCAAAATGACGAAAAGACCTAGTTGGAAGTTTTTAGAAAATCGGATTTCTGAAAGGAATCGGTTGAGTTTAGTTAAGTGTTTCATAGCTGTACCATATACGGATAAAAGAAAAACAAAAATAGAATACATGGAAATAAATTTCAACCATAATTATTATTTGCCGAGTTTACAATCGTAATTTTATTGTCGACATTTAAGAGTTCAGATTGTAGAGTCGATTAGACATAATAGGGAAAATATTGCGATGATTAGCCAGGAAATTGACTATTACGAAGATATGAAATACCAGGACTTTCTTTTGTCCTCACGCAGAAAGATTATTTGCCCACCTGAAAAAATCATGTACTATATAGAAATTAAAGACGCGATGCATGTTGCGGATTTTGGAATGGGGAAAGGTTTTTTTATCCATCATTTAAAAAAGAAAATGAATAAAGAGGCACATCTCTGGGGAATAGATTACCAACAAGAAATTCTGGATATGGTACTTAAGAAGAAGGTCGAGGAGAATATACAAAACTTTACAGTTGTACATATTGATAAAACAGAGCATCCACTTCTTCCCAATTGGATTCCACTACCGGATGTGATTTTTACTTCCATGTGTCTTTCTACATTTCCTGATCCAGGGTTTGCTATGGACGGACTCATTCGATCGATGAAACCAGAAGGCAGACTTTTTGTAATTGATTGGGCTAAGGTGGAGTTTCCCGAAGGTCCAGCGATTAAAGATAAAATTTCTTTTGATAAAATGAAATACTTAGCCGAGTTCTATAAGTTGAAAATCGTAAATGCATTTACAATAAATGAATTTGTATATGGAATGGAAATTGTTGCAGGTCCAGAATTTAAAACTCAATTTTATGATTATAGGGAGTAAAGTATGAAAGAAAATAGAGTCCTAGAATTACTCAAAAAAAAAGATTGTACTATTGCGATTGTAGGCGCCACGAACGATTCTTCCAAATACGGAAATATTATCTATAAAGATTTGAAAAGTAAAAATATCAAGGTATACGGTGTTAATCCCAAGGCGACAACCATTGATGGGGATAAGGCGTATCATACGTTAGAGGAACTTGGATTTGTTCCTGACATCATTGATATGGTAGTTCCGCCAAAGATTGGAATGGATACTATCAAAAAAGCTGTGGCTAATGGCTACGATAATTTTTGGTTGCAACCAGGAGCAGAGAGCGAAGAGATTATAGAATACTTAGAACAGAATCAAAAAAACTATCTTGCTTATGCATGTGTGATGGTAGAGAGCAGGTAAGGGCAAACGATGAATAACTTCACAGAATCAATCTTAAAAGACCTTGAAAATAAAGAAAATGGATCTTTTCAAATTAAAAATGAAAACAACCATGCAGTACTTGCTGTATATAAGCCGGGTAAGAACGGTAAACCTGTTACAAGGCAAGATGTATTTCAAAGATTGAAGCTGTTTAATATAGATGGATATGATAGAGCACAGGTAGAAGTAATCGTTGCCAATGCAGACGGGAGAGATCATCAAATCGCAGTCTGGACGGGCGGAAATCCAGTTGATTCCAAATTAGAAATCGAAATTTCGCCCGATAAAATGCAGGCTTTTATTATTATCTACCCTGCACTCCATGGGGGACTAACGCTCGGAAAAGAAAGAGTGATTGAATCTCTAAAGACAAACGGAATTTTTTTTGGAATCAAAGAAGATGTAGTCGCGCATTTATTGGATAACCAAAAGTATTTCATTAAAACTCTTGTGGCAGAAGGACTAAAACCTACACCAAGTATTAACGGTTATATCAAAGTTTTATTCGAGCCGCATAACAAACCTAATCTGCATGAAGATACTCATGGACGAGTAGATTTTAAAGACATTCAAGTAATCAAAAATACCAAACAAGGCGGGATTCTAGCAGAGAAGATAGACGCGAGACCTGGAACAAATGGAAAAAATGTTTTTAGTGAAGAAGTTCCAATGGATAAACCTCTCGAAGGGGAATGGAAAATTGGGGCTAATTGCGAATTGTCGGAAGACTCTAAGAAGTTAACTGCAAAAATTGCAGGCAGACCTATTTTAGAAAGAGATGGAACGATTCGTGTGGATGAGGTTTGTTATTTAGAAAATGTAGACTATTCAACGGGTAATGTCGATTTTCCGGGAACGATCATTGTAGATGGAACGGTTGCGGATAATTTTACACTCCGCACAAAAGGATCTCTCATGATTAAAAAAAGTGTGGGAAGAGTCTTTTTGTATGCAGAGCGTGACATTGTGTTATCCGGTGGTGTGATGGGGCGAAATGGGGGAGTGATAGAATCCAAGGCAGATGTGTACGCTCGGTTTGTGGAGCAGGGAAATATCAAAGCAGGACGAAGTATTTTTATAGAAGAGGCATCTATGCATTCTGAATTAGTTGCAGGAGATTCGATTACAATTAAAGGAGGGCGGGGGGAATTAATCGGTGGAGAGGCTATTGCAGGAAAAATGATTGCGGTCAGTAAACTAGGGGCAGTTGTAGAAACTAAAACAGAGGTAATTGTCGGTTTGCCTCCAGAAATTCTAGAAGAACTTCGTAAGATGAAAGAAGAAATTTTTTCCCATGAAGAAATTTTAAAAAAAGTAAAACAAAGTATGACAAAACTCATTGATCCCAAAAAAGAAAATACTCCGGAAGAAAAATCTATGCTTCTAAAACTCTATGAGGTAGAAAAAAAATACATCGACTTACTCGCCAATACCAAAACTCAATATGAAACGTTAGTTGTAAGCTATGAACCTTCTGGCGAAGCATTCGTAGACGTGGAAAAAAGCCTATTTCCCAAAGTATCCGTTAACCTCGGCAAAGGTAAAATTTATAATTCAGAACTCAAAACTTATAACGGGCGTTGTTTTATTTACAATAATGAAGAGGGAATTCCAACTCGTTCGACATTGCCACCTCGCGCAAAAAAAGACAAATAATCCTTCCCATTTAAATGCAATCGCTCTACAGGCGATCAAAATTTTAAACCGCGAGAATATATTTTTTAGAAGGTGTGAACGTAATTTTTGAAAGTGCGAAAACGCTTTCGCACCTTCAAAAATCCCGTTTATTGATTCCTTATTTCCCAAAGATTTTTAAAATGACGTTAATTCAATACAAAGGAGTGAAAATAGAAAATGAAAAAAATTTTACAGATAATCGTTACGGCTTTGTGTCTATCGGTTTTATTGATTGGTTGCAAAAAGGGAGCATCTGAGGCGGATATAAAAGCGTTTTTAGTCAGCAAAGAAGGAACTTATGGCTGGAATACTACGGCAGACCAGATCGGTTTAGACTTTTTCCAAGACGGTCGTTTGCATATCCAAGGACCAGATGGAGAGGCAACGATGTGGGAAGGCAAATGGTCAGTAACCGGTGACAAACTTACAATGGAACGCACTGATTTAAGTAAAACGGAAACTGTTCCAGTAAAGATTGACGGAGAAAAACTAATCCTCGGAGATAAGACTTACACCCGTTACGCGCCAAAATAGAAATTTTTAGAATTAATCTGCATAGTCCTTACTGATGTTCGAACGACCCTTAGGAAGCGAGAATCTGTTTTTATTATGCAGAATGTATTACACTCCGTTGGAGCTTTTGAATTTATATTAATGAAATGAAAAAGCTAATACTGATTATCCTGTTATTTTTTTGCTTATTAAAATGTCCGACGACATCCAGACAACAGAAAACTCCTTTAACACCTGGACAAGGGGAAGTTAACACAGAATCTAATTTATTATGGACCACATTACATATTGCTTCGGCAAACGGTGATTTGCCAACAGTTAAACAATTAATTACTAATCAATTTGACATAAATGTGCAGGACAAACTTGGACAAACTCCACTACATTTAGCAAGTCATTTTGGTAGACTTGAAGTAGCTAAGTTTTTAATCCAGAAAGGGGCAAAAAAAAATGCAAGGGATAATAAAAATCATACTCCGTTATTATGGGCATCTTGAAGTTATGGAGCTTTTAGTTTACGATGGTGCTGATATAAATGAAGAATACAATGGAGGTTACACTCCATTATTCTGGGCTTGCATACGGGGGCATGTAGAAATCGTAAAGTATTTAGTCGATAAAGGTGCGAATACGAAAATAAAAGATGCGAGCGGTAAAACTCCTTTAGACCGCGCGCGAAAAGGGAACTGCAAGGAAATAATTGCAATCTTATCCCGAACACAGTATAGATTTCAAAAATTACAACTCGCATAATTTTTACTTGTTAAATTTCCCGTTATACCGTATAGTGTAATAGTTTATGATTCGGAATTTTGCAAATAGAGCTACGGAAGAATTATGGGAAACTAATACCTGTAAAAATTTTCCTAGAGAAATTTGGATACGAGCGAAAGCGCTTTTAACGATTATGCATAGTACTTCTACTTTGAATGATTTAAAAATAAAAGGTCAACCACCGAACATCAGGCTTCATAAACTAAAGGGCAATAGGAAATTGGAATGGAGTATTACTATTAATCTTCCTTGGTGTATTACTTTTCAATTTAAAGATGGCGAATTTTTAGATGTTAAAATAGAGAACTATCACAGAGGCTAATTATGATAAAAAACCCAAAACCAATGCATCCTGGGCAAGTCCTTTTCGAAATTTATATGAAAGAGATGGGTTTGAATCAATCCCAATTTGCAGAGAAATGTAAATGCTCTCCTCGCAAGATAAATGAAATAGTAAATGGTAAACGAGCTATTAGTCCTGAATTTGCACTGGTGCTAGAGAAAGTGATCGGAACTACGGCGGAGTTATGGGTAAGGATGCAAGCGGAATACGATCTTTCGGTTGCAAGAAAAAATGCTGCTTAATTTTACTTGCCTAACTAAATAGATTTTTTCAATTATCAATTATGCATATATTAATAACAGGCGCGGCAACAGGGATTGGAGAAAGTATTGTAGAGTATTGGTATTCTAAATTTCCAAAAGATACTTTTTCCATTTTGGATAAAGACGAGAAACAATTAAAAATCACCACTGAAAAAATGACAGCAGCTGGGATTCAAGTAAAAGGGTATCCTCTCGATCTTACAAAACTCGATGAGTTCGAATCCGTATTGGCTAATGTCAAATCGGGATTTGGTGATGTAGATGTTCTAATTAATAACGCAGGAATTATGATTATTGAAGATTTCTCCGTGATGAGTTGGGAGAGGGGCATGTTAATGTTAACCCTTGATTTAATTGCTCCTATGAAATTGATTAAACTTTTACTACCATCTATGCTTTCTCGAAAAACAGGTGGAATTATCAATATCGCGAGTATGGCAGGCAAAACACCATTACCCGGTTCTACCTGGTATGCAGGATCGAAAGCAGGTTTTGGTATGGCTTCTGAAGTTCTTGCAGGGGAAGTTAAGGATGATGGAATTCATGTCTTAACAGTTTACCCAGGACCTGTAAGCACTGCTTTGGAAAAAGGGGCACGTGCGGGTTACGATGAGAATGCGATCATGAAGATGATGCCGGTAGGCGATAGAGCTATCATGGCAGAAAAAATCGTAGAAGGTTATCTCGATAAAAAAATCGTTGTCGCCTATCCTGAAATTTATGATATAGCAAGAATCTTTCCGCCATTGACCGACAATTTTGTAAGAATTTTTGCACCTAAGACTAAGAAGGCATAGGTTTATTATCACCTATTATGCTACTCCCTGGGTCGCAGCATAATAGGTGATAATGGCAGGTTTTTACACTACTAGCACAATACCGCTATTTGCCGCTAGCTCTAACTTTGAATCAGAACTAATCGTAGCACCTGTTAAAGCGAAGATAGACTTTCGAATAGCGGGTAATTTGATCTCTAATTTCTCTGATCCAAAATTCAGAAATACTTCAAAACTCTTTTTACCATCTGATCGGCTGAATACAAGTAAGTTTGGATACTCCTTGTAATCCATTACTACTTCTAAATTTCCTATTTGAAAAGCAGGATTTTCATTTCTAAGTTTTAAAAGACCTTTGTATGTATTCAGAATAGAATTTTCGTCAGAGGACTCTGTCTCTACATTGACATGTGGATAATCGGGAGAAACTGCAATCCATGGTTTTACTGTTGCTGCGGTAAATCCTGCGTTGGCGGTAGAATTCCATTGCATCGGAGTTCTACAATTGTCTCGGTTCATGTAAACACCGATAGCATTTGCTAGAAACTTAGGGAAAAATGCATTTTGCTGGGCAATTGGATCTTTTCCTTCCCAGTTTGGAATATCTGTATCTTGCATTCCTATTTCTTCACCATAGTATACAACTGGAATTCCGCGAGCGGTAAATTGGAATAAGGCGAGAAGTTTTGCTTTGCCTGGATTACGATCTATCTTTTCAATATAACGCATCTGGTCGTGGTTTCCATAGACGTAAGTCGGAGTATACGGATAAGGATAAATAGCCTCATTTTTTACTAGAAGGTCTTGAAAGAACTTGGCAGAGAATTGAAAGTGAATCAGTTCAAATTGGAATACTAGATGTAATCCCTCATTATCCTCTCCTAAAAATTTTTTCAAGATAGTATCATTCCCACTTACTTCCCCAAGTAAAAATCTATCTGATGGGTATTCATCTAAAAGAGAATGGATTTCTTTCGCGAGTTTAAAGCAGTCCGGGTGATTTAAGGTATGAATTTTCTTTTGGAAAAAAGCTTCATCCTGCGAATCAGGAGTTGGAATAAATCGAAGCGAAAATGGATTATCTCTAAACCAAGTATCTTTATAGATACTATTGAATATATCCAGGCGAAATCCATCTACACCTTTATCCAACCAAAAGCGCATAATGGCAAACATAGTTTCTTTTACTTCAGGATTTCTATAATTCAAATCCGGTTGAAAATCTAAAAAGTTCGCAAAATACCATTCATCCGTTAGAGCATCGTAATTCCATCCGGGTTTATTAATCATCGACATCCAGTTGTTAGGTGGTGAGTCTTTCGCCTTTCCTTTTTTCCATATATACCAATCTCGTTTTGGATTGTCTTTACTTGACCTAGATTCCAGAAACCAAGGATGTTCGTTTGATGTATGGTTTAGTACCATATCAAATACAATTCGCATTTTTCTTTTATGAGTTTCTTTAATCAATATATCTACATCGTCTAACGTTCCAAAAATTGGGTCTATTGATAAGTAATCGCTAATGTCGTAATGAAAGTCTTTTCCGGGACTTTTGTAAAAAGGAGAAATCCAAATCGTTTCAAATCCTAAGTCTTTTATATAATCTAATTTCGAAAGGATTCCTTTTAAATCGCCTATCCCATCTTCATTCGTATCAAAAAATGACCTTGGATAGATTTGATAAATTGTTGTTGTTTGCCACCACTTCATTGAATACTCCTAGTGATAGAAATCTTGTGTAGGATAAATAGTCAATAGGAATGTTATCCAGATGGATTTCTAAAATGAAATTAGATTTTACTTTACAAAAATTCAATTGAATCTCAAAACAGGTTATGCCAACACTAATAATTACAATGATTCTATTTTATTTGTTCGGTTTTTATTTAATCAACAAAATCGTCACAAAGGAGAACTTATGATTCTAGGTCATTACGCTTCTGCTTTAATTCCTTATAGTAAGTTCAAAAGATACCCCTTCTGGATACTTCTAGTTTGCTCCAATGTTCCAGAATTTCTATGGTTACTTCTTGCACTCTTAGGTATTGAAGAAACTAAACCCGCTTCTCTCTTGGATGCTACGATTCAAGGTTTACAAGTGCAGATGACATACTCTCATAATTTAATTCCTGCCGCATTACAAGGATTTGCCGTCGGAGGGATTATATTTGTTTTTTTTAAAGATCGGTCGTTTGCTTTTTGGTGCGGTTTTCTCACTTTGTTTCATGTGCTTTGTGATTTTATTGTCGGATTTGAACACCAATTGTTAGGAGTTGATTCAATAAGTGTTGGTTTAAATTCTTATTTAAAATTTCCGCATCTTGCCATTGGGATCGAATTTCTATTTAGCCTTGTTTGTATTTTTTGGTTTGTGCATACGGAGAAGAATGCTGGTAATCCGCTTTCAAGAAAAAAGATTATCTATCTACTTCTTGTATTTAGTATTGGTGTCTTGATATGGTTTCCTACCGCAACGATTCCAATGAAGAACTTATTGCCTTTTAAGCTTTAAATAATTGGAAGCTAATTTTTTTATTTCGAGTTTTGTTATTTAGGATGAGTAAAATTTCAGCCGAATTAAGAAAGGTATATGAGGATACTGATTACAAAGTATTTTTTGATCAAAAAGAAATTATACTAAAGGTAGGAAAGGTATCAATTGAAATGAAGCAAATCCTTGATGATCTTCGAGTAAATAATTTTGCATTCATAACAGCGGCAAATCCTAATTCTTCTCTAAAGCCTATTGAAGAAAATCGTATTAGAAATTTAGAATTAGAAAAATTTCTAATCCAAAAAGAAATTCTATACTGCAAAGGCATTGGTGAGTCTGGAGATAATACTTGGAAAGAAGAATCGTTTTGTGCATTTGGAATAGATTTACAAATAGCTAAGAAGTTAGCGAAAGCGTTTGAACAAAATGCATTTGTATTTGGAATGGAAAATGGTGTGCCTAAAATAGTATATTGTATTTGAAAAAATACTTTGTAAAAAAACCGTGGCAAATAATCTGAATGACTATTTAAAGGTAAATTATAAACCTACGATTATGGGAGAAACTTGCGAACACATATACAGAATAGATTGTCAAACATGCGAAAGGAAATTTTGAGAAATGAAAATAGCAAAAGGAAACAAATATGATATTTGAACAAATACTTAAATTTTTTGGAATTGAAAACCATCAGGCTGGATCAACAATAGAAACCTTTCACACGATTCCAGAAATCATTACTTTTTTTCAAAACATATACCCAGAGGCAAATATTGAGAAAACGCCAGAGAATTCGGAAGAATTAGGAATCTATATTAAACGGTCGAATTCTCAAACTATATTTTTGCCAATTCGAGAAAGCCAAAAAAGTGGATATTTCTTAATTGAAGTTCCAAGTGAAGCAAGTTTATCGTAACCTGATAACATAAATTTTTATTTCTTATGCATTCTATGGAACAAAAAAAAGAACTACAAGTAAAGATGGTAGAAGTTTTCCCATGGAATACTAATTTTGAAACGGGAATTGCGCAAATAGATGAACAGCATAAACGACTCGTTGATTTATTGAATTTACTCGCGGGACATTTAGCATTTCGATCGGATGCACCTACGTTGGAAAATATTTTCAACGAACTAACGGAGTATGCGCTGTTTCATTTTCAATCCGAAGAAAAAGTCTGGATTACATACTTAGGAGAGGATTCTCTAAATTTAGCACATCAAGCAGAACATAAAAATTTTGTAACCGATATTTTAATACTCAAAGAGAAAGAGACTGATAAGTCTGTAGATGGAGTAATTGAGGATATTCTTTCTTTTCTAACTCATTGGTTGGCGTTTCATATTTTAGATAGCGATAAACGTATGTCAAAAGTAGCTTTAGCGGTAAAAGCAGGTTTGCCACTAGAAGAAGCCAAACGTACCGCAGAAAAGGAAATGACCGGTGCATTAAAAGTTCTAATCGAAACTATACTGACTATGTATGATAGCCTCTCTAGTCGAACACTCGAGCTAATGCGCGAAATTACACAAAGACAAATGGCTGAGGCTAAGATTCGTTTGGCGGCAAATGTATTTGACAACACATTAGATGCGATCTGTATTACTGATCCAGACTTTAAAATTATAGAAGCGAATCCTTCTTTTTGTGAGATAACGGAATTTTCCATGGAGGAAATAATCGGAAACGATCTAAGTTTACCCAAGTCAGGCTTAAAAGAAAAAAAACAAGCGGAAGATTTTTGGAATACTTTAAACGATTCCGGTCATTGGAGTGGGATAATAAAGAATCGCCGCCGGACAGGAGAATTAGAAGCAGAGTGGCTAACGCTATCGGCAGTTAAAACAGAAGAAGGGGCTATTAGTAATTATGTGGCAGTGTTTTCTAATGTGAGTCATTTGATTCAACAGCAAGCTATCCTTGAAAAAATTGCTTATCACGATGCGTTAACCGGTCTACCAAATCGGCTTTTACTAAAAGACCGTATGAGTTTAGCTATTGCCCGCTCAGAGCGAACAAAAACTTCTCTCGGGATTTGTTACATTGACTTAGATGGATTTAAACCAGTGAATGATGAGTTTGGTCACGCAATAGGCGATTTAGTCTTAAAGGAAATTGCAGAGCGATTTCGAAAGATTATCCGCAGTCAAGATACAGTGGCACGGTTGGGAGGTGACGAATTTGTAATTCTGCTAGGCGATTTTAAATTGCCGGATGGTTACAAGCGAGTATTAAATAAAGTATTAGAGGAAGTGAGTCGAGCAGTTGACATTGGGCAAGGTCGCTTTGCGAAGGTCAGTGCCAGTATTGGAATTACCATTTTCCCGCAGGACGCGAGTGAGGCAGATACACTTTTACACCACGCAGACCAAGCAATGTATGAGGCAAAGCGCAAACGGTCAGGAAAAAGTGAGTATTGTTTGTATGAACCAAAGATAAAAGGCGACACCCTGACCTAAAAATTGAATTTACTCCAAACTCCCTTTCCTAGCCATAGTATAAGGATAGAAATTTTAAATAATACGCCCTAGGGCAAGAAAAAGGTAGATTTATGGCAAAATTAGAGCATCCAAATTCAGCACTCTTTTCGGGAGAAAAACCATTCCCTATTATTCCAGCTTGCGAGCATTTCGCAGGATCGGAAAAACTCATCACCAAAGCACTTGAACTCCAAAACAAAATGGGCGGACTCTTCGACATCACGATGGATTGCGAAGATGGAGCACAAACAGGAAAAGAAAAAGAACACGCAGAAATGATCGTGCGAATCCAAAACTCAGACCTAAATGTTCACAAAATGAGCGGCGTTCGTATCCATGACTATTCAAACGCACATTGGAAATTAGACGTTGACATCATCGTTCCAGGAGCGGGAGAAAAAATCGCCTACATCACAATTCCAAAACCAACCAAAGCGTCCCAAGTTGCGGAAATGATTTCCTACATCCAAGAGGCAGCTAAGAAAGCAAATATCAAAAGAGAAATTCCAATTCACGTTCTCGTTGAAACCCACGGAGCACTTCTTGAAGTAGAACAAATTGCAGCTCTTCCATGGATGCAGGTTCTTGACTTCGGGCTAATGGACTTTATCTCCGGTCACCATGGAGCGATTCCAGCATCAGCAATGAGAAGCCCTGGACAATTTGAACACGAACTTTTACGTCAGGCGAAAGCGACTGTCGTTGCGGCGGCACTAGCCCACGGAGTAATCCCAGCGCATAACGTTACCCTCGACTTAAAAAACCAATACCAAACGTACAGCGACGCAAGCCGCGCAAGAAACGGATTTGGATTTTTACGCATGTGGTCAATCTACCCAACGCAAATCCAAGCAATACTCGACGCGATGACACCCGACTACAGCGAAGTGCAAACTGCTTGCGAAATTTTAATAGCGGCACAAAACGCAGAATGGGGACCAATCCAACATGCAGGCGAATTACACGACCGCGCAACCTATCGTTATTTCTGGGAACTAGTCCAAAAAGCAAAGATCACCGGACAGAAATTACCAGACGAAGTCGTGAAGAGATTTTTCTCGTAGGGGTTGAATACATTCAACCCGTTATGCGTAATTGATTGGGCGTTGCGGCGACATTTTCCGAGTAGAGGGTTGAATGTATTCAACCCCTACAATTTACATAACGCCGCCGCGCTCGCCTTCCTGAATGGGGATGATACTAATTATCCCCATTCATCCAGTTGATCGCTAACGCTCGCTTTAAAAAAAACTGAAAAGGACATTCACCATTACCCACCACAGATGTAGAGACGTAGCGCGCTACGTCTCTACATCTGTGGTGGGTAATACAAGACATTATGAAACTATCTTATAACTGGCTAAATGATTTTGCGGATTTTAAATCCATTCCGTTTGAAAAAATTCAAGAGAAGATCAATCTCTCGATTTGTGAAATAGACGATGTGTCGGAATACAGAGAGCATCTTTCCTCGATTGTGTCGGCGAAAGTGGCCGAAGTAAACAAACACCCTGACGCAGACAAATTAAGTGTATGCACAGCCGACATTGGAACTAAGAAGATTCAAATTGTCACAGGAGCACAAGTTGCAGAGGGAGAAATTGTTCCACTTGCTATGATTGGGACTGTGTTCCCCGATGGAAAAGAAATCAAAGAAGGAAAACTTCGCGGTGTAGATAGTTTTGGAATGTTTTGTTCTGAGAAGGAACTTGGACTTAGTGAAGAAGCAAATGGACTAATGAAATTAGCCCCTGATACGAAACTTGGTGTAAGCCTACGCGAGCTTCTAGATTCAGAAGACAAAATCATTTTAATAGATAATAAATCCATTACCCATAGACCCGATCTTTGGAGTCATTTTGGATTTGCCCGCGAACTTGCCGCACAACTTGGGATCAAAGTAAAATACGATCCGTTTGACACCGAATTTTTATTTTCCAATGACCCAAGTCCTAAAGTATTTGAAAACAAAAACGCACACTCCTATTTTGCTGTGAGTGTAAAAGGTTTTGAAATCAAAGACTCCATTTCCAAAATCAAAGACCGGCTTTTGAAATGTGGAATCAAGTCGATCAACAACGTAGTGGATATTTCCAATTATGTGATGCTTGAAATGGGACAACCCACTCACTTCTTTGATAAAGCGAAGTTAGGCGAAGTTGCACTTGAAGTAAAATTTGCCCGTGACAAAGATAAAATTGCACTTTTGGATAAAACAACCAAAGAGTTAGACAAATCCATTTTGGTTATATCCAATTCCGGCGTTCCAGTTGCACTAGCAGGTGTAATGGGTGGCGAAGAATCTGCTATATCCGCTACAACTACAGAGGCAATTTTAGAATCAGCAGTATTCAAACGAGAAGATGTGCGTAAAACCATTCGAGTTACTGGAATCCGCACTGAATCCGCAGTTCGTTATGAAAAAGGATTGGATTCACATTCGAGTTTACCCGTGATTCACCGCGCCCTAGAATTACTCAAAGAAAATGGATGTCCAAAACTCACATCCAGTAAACCAGCAGGCTTCGAGCACAAAAAAGAAAAACAAGAAATCAAAACCACATTTACCTTTTTAAATGCCAAACTCGGAACAATTTTTGAAAAGAAAGTGATTGTAGATATTTTACAAAGACTGGGCTTTCATGTAAGCACTAAAGAAGATGACCTAGTAGTAATCGTTCCTCCTTACAGACACAACTACGACATTACAATCGAAGAAGATTTAGTAGAAGAAGTAGGACGTTCTTTAGGTTATGCGGCTATTGAACGTAAACCTCTCCTCTCAGATGTAAAACCAGTAAACAAAAATCCAAAACGAGAAGTAGAGCGCTCGATCAAATCCATCTTCACCCAATTGGGTTATGCAGAAGTATTCAACTACTCTTTTGCATCTGAAGAAGATACCAAATTTGAACAAGACGATGATACTACAGCACTAGGAATCGCAAACTCAATGCCAGACGAGTTTAAATTTCTTAGAACTTCGATTTATCCTTCTATTCTAAAGCATATCGCGGTTAACGCTGACAGATTTGAAACAGTCAAAATTTTTGAACTGGGAAGAACCTATCACAAACTCAAAGCAGACGAGCTTGCAGACGAAAAAAGATTTTTCGGTTTTGGTTTTCTAGGCAATCGTAAGTCCAATGATTTAATAGAAGCAGAGAATGATTTTTTAACTGTAAGAAATGAGATAGATACTTTGTTTCGCTTATTCGGATTCAAAAATATCGAACTAGAAAAAACAAATCTTTCCTATTTCCATCCAAACGCTTGTGTCCAGTGGAAATTAGCAGGGGAAGTAATCGCCGAGTTAGGTTATCTCCATCCCAAATACAACGACACCTATAGTATCAAAAGAAGAGTTTTAGTCGGCAAATTGTATTTTGACGCAATCGAACGATTAAATCTTCCTGAAAACAAAAAGTTTACCTTTGTTCCTCCATCCCATTTCCCACAGGATCAGGTAGACATTTCTCTTGTCATGGAACGTTCTGCGGTTACAGAGAATTATGCACACTTAGTAAGTAAACTAGGCGTTTCCGAAATCCAATCCATCTGGGTTCACGACATCTACACAGGACAAAACATCGCACCTGATAAAAAGTCTGTGACTTATCGCGTAGCCCTCATGAACTATAAAGAAACCTTTACCCAAGCCGCGATCAAAGAAGTTACGGATAAGCTGATTAACCTCGCAAAGGATAATGGATATCAACTAAGATAACCCACCGATGAACACCGATAGGAATGGTTTAACATATTTTATGTATTCAATAAAGCTGGATATCTGTTTGGGCGGTTTTCATAAAATAATCGAGAAACGTGCAAATGCTTTGTAGACATTCGTAAATTGAATATCGGTGTTAATCGGTGTCCATCGGTGGTAATCTTTTAAAAGCCATGAAGTGTTTCATACTAGCAGCAGGTTTTGGCAAGCGAATGGGAGATTTAACGACTAATCTCCCTAAGCCGCTACTTCCCTATAAGGGCAAAACACTGTTTGACCACTCGATAGATTTTGCCGCCCAGTTTGGAGTAAAAGAATTTATCGTGAACACGCATTATTATGCAGAAAAAATTCACGAACATCTAAAAAAATACGGCGAATATAAATTTCATATTTCCTACGAGCCAGAAATTTTAGGAACAGGTGGAGGAATGAAAACGGGGATACAGGGTATTATCCAAGACGATGAAATTTTTCTAACTTTAAATCCAGATGTTTTGCTAAATTCCAATTCGCATTTAAAAGATTTGTTTGAAGTAATTCAAAATTATTCTGGGGATTGTTTGCTTTTTCTTTCTCGTCCAGAGTTAGGAGCAAAGTATACTACTTTAGATTTGCAAGAGGGCAAGGTCTATTTTCGAGAGGGGAAGTATTTTTATGTTGGAATGGCGATTTTGCGTGCGTCTATTTTAGCAGAGATTCCAAGGAATTCTTTCTATGACCTTGCTGATATTTTTCGAGTATTGAGTCATGAGAATCGTCTGGATGGATACCTTCTCCCTAGAGATGCGGTGGACGTAGGAGACAGGGAAAAATACCTAAAATTAACTGAATTGGATTAAAATAAATTTCTTGCAAATAGCAAAAAATTGTAAGAGTGTTTTACAGAGGGAATTGTATGGGAAATAAAAAAGAGAAACCAATTAAACGAAAAGAAGTAGAAGAATTGGTTCGAAGAAAATTAGACAACCAGGGCTTTAAAATGAATCATCATAAAAAAATTGAAGGCGTAAGCCCCGATATCATCGCTGAAAAAGATGATATGCATCTTTATGTCGAAGTCATTGGTTTTAAGTCCTCTCCCAAAGCGGCAACTCGTGATTTCTACGAAGTTTTTTTTCGTGCCTTTGCCCAACTCGAACAACCCGATTCTGAATACATCATCATCGCCATGCCTATCCAATTTTTACAGGACATGAAAAAACGAATCGAGTCCATGAAAAATGCTTGGGTCAGACTTTGTATTGCTTTTCCTGAAATACGTGTCTACTTCGTTGATTTGAAAAATGATAAAATCTATAAGAAGAAGTTACCGGAGATACTTCATACTGAGGAAGAGGTTTAAGAAAAACTAAAAGATTACCATACGAAGGCGTTGGGCGCGACTAAGCGCAGGGGGGAATGGGCACACGCTAACGCTATGAACACTGATAAAATTTTAGGGATTATTTCGGTCATTGACAGACTGTGTATTAAGGTGGTGGTCACTGAGTGTTTTCGCCAGTGGTTCGATTAAAAAACCTTGAAAAGATAAGGTTTTTCACGTACCAACCGGCGGCGAAAATGTATCGAAGTGACCTTTTACGCAAGGTTCAATTACTAAGTAATTAAATTTCGCAACAACTCTGTTAATTTTAAAATATGAACTTTCGTGTCCTTTTATTCCCAATTCTATTCGCTATCCTAACCTGTGCGGATACTCCAAATAAACCCGTAACTCCAAAAGAACTTTTCGGATGGGCGGGTGCTCCTGAGGATATTAATAAGAAGCCTCACGATTATTTTTATGCAAAGTTTTATGGTAAGGTTGAAATTCTTTCTGCGAAGTTGAAAGCAGAAGACTATCAAAACAAATGTATTCAGTCGGCGACGAAGCAGGCGAAAGAAGAAATGCATTTAGTTTTAACGGACACGAGTATTTCTAGTCTAGTATGTAGTCAAGGAGAACCTGATTGGTCAAAATCAGTTGAGGTAATTAAAAAGCGAACTCAGATCACCAAGCTAAATTGTAAACCTAAATCCTATTCTTATTACTATAAGGATTTTAGTGTAGATGGGCAAGGACATGAGTGGCGAGATTGTGAATGTGTTTTTTATGCGAAAGTTCCCGGTGGAAGAGATGCAATTGTTGCTCTAGCAACAGCATATTAAAAGGAAAGAATATTTAAGAACTTAATACGCCCTTCACAAGACCTAAAATATCTGTAGCAATTCCAATCGCAGTATCAGCATCTTCTTTTCCGAAAGCTTCCAAGAAAATAATATCTAGTAGCCTCTAAATATACTAATACCCTACTTTTTTAGATTTTTTAATCATATTTATTACTTTCTGGATTCTGTCGATTGTCCCAAAAGGTGAGTAAAACAATTTCTTCTTCTTTCGTTCTAACTCTATAGTATAGACTGATAAATCGATTTACCAAACCTCTTCTAACTTGCTCATTTTGTTCGGATGCTCGATAGAGATAAGGATTATTTTTTATTTGTTCGATGGTAGAATCTGTTTGGTCTAGAAAATTCTCGATTTCTTTATTTGTCCATTTTGCGTAGAGCCAATCTAAAATATGTTCAAAGCTTTTCTTCGCATTCGGAGTCCAATTGACTTTCATGCCTTTAGGTATTTTACTCTAAATTCTTTCATGACTTCTTCATGTGGAATTAATTCACCCTTATCCGCTTCCATTAATGCAGTTTCAATATCTTTTCGAATACGAATCGGTAGGTCATTCCAGAAATCTTTCGTTTCAGAATTCGGAATTTGTTTTAGCAACAATATTCGAATAGCATGTAAAAAAGATTCGTCTTCAATAATATTGATTAATTTAAGTATGTCAGATTTTAATTCTATCGCGTTCATTCTCTATATCCAATTTCATTCGTGAAGTCTTTTATTACAGTAACAAATTTATTGGTTTTGTCAAGGGTAATTTGGGCATAATTTCCTACAATTAATCATACCAAACAAGCGAATCTTCTTTATAGTCATGAACTTCTTTCCTAAACGCATGACGTTTGATTTGAAGTCCAGCATCTTTTAATTCTCCAACATGAAAACCAGTCCGGTGTGTTGGATCTGAAATCCTTGTGCTAGAAGCGGAGTTGATGATGTAATAAGGAGTATCCGCTGTTTTATTTCGAATCCAATTCGAATGACAATGTCCATGAAAATAGGCAAGCGGTGGATTTGTTAAAAGAGTGCTGATTACTTCTTCTCGATTTTTCATTTTGTGGTATTCGGATTCGAAACTATCCGGTGGACTCCAAATCGGATGGTGGCATATAACTGTATACTTTTCGATTTTATTTTCCGTTAGAAATTTTTGCGTGAGCGAAATTACTTTTGGTTTTACAAAACCTGTTGCGATTGCAATTGGCGTAGGTTCATTTGAATCCCAACCAATTAGAGTCAGGTCTTTTACTTTTTTTGTTCGGATGTATTCTCCTTCTGTGTTCGGAATTTGTGTGCCTGAAAATTCTCCAAAGTATTTTTCGTATAAATCGACTGGCTTTACGGACTTGGTCATGTACCGGTCATGGTTTCCCGGAATCACGAAAGCCTTTTCATTTAAAATGGGAGCTAGGACTTTTCTAGTCTCTGCAAATTCTCTTTCATGAGAGACGTTAGTGATGTCACCCGAAAGAATTAGACAATCGTAATCGGTTTTTTGCACGAATTCAATCAATCGGTGGACTGCACTGATTGGATGCAACTTGCGTCTTCTAAGAGCAAAGTTTAAATAACCGCTAATCATTTTTCCCCGGAGAGATATGAGCGGAATTCGAACTGGAATATGCAGGTCTGAGATATGAATAAATTTCATTAGCTTGCGAGTTCCATGACTCCGAGTACTTCATATTTTTGGACAGTCGCGCCTGCTGGAACACGAATTTCGGATAGAATTCCATTCACAGGAGCTTCTACAGGAAACGCTGCCTTATCTGTTACAAGTTCTAGAACTTCTTGTCCTTCTTGGATTTTGTCCCCGATCTTGCTATACCATTTTATCAGTTCGATTTTGTCGGTGTCTCCTAAATCAGGAGTTTTTAGCTCGAAATAATTTTTTCTTTCCATTATTCTAAATCCTACTTGCAGTATTGGCGATATTATTTAAAGTATATAAAATTTCAATTTCACGGCTATACTACAAAAACCAATCTAATGAATACGGAAATATGGCAAATCAGAAAAAATTCTTAAACAGCGCCGAGATTTCAGCTAGTTTAGATGAAATCATTAAACGAAACAACCTACACTTGGAGCTTAAAGGGCTCACACGTGACACTAGAGATTTGATTTCAGCTATTATTAATGGACTTTTGGAGCGAATAGGTGCAGATCCGTTGTCTTCTTTTCATTTATTTAGCGGTCTCATGGAAGCACTTCTCAATGCCATCAAGGGAAATATTCGTTACACTATTTTTAAAAATGAACTAGCGAATAAATTGCGGGATGTAGAAAATTCTGAGAAAGAAATTGACAGACTTCTCCAAATCATTCTAGATACGAGCGCTCTTCGGGATGCAATGCAACGTTATGTAGTTCCTGAAAAAATAAAAAAGCTCGTTCAAAATATTCTTTCCTTAGAAGACAAAGTGCGAGTGAAGAAACAAGAAATTTCTGAAGACGATCGGGAACTGTTACTCTCGATTCGAGAAAAAATGAAGATTGAGAAAAGAAAGATTTCTATGAAAATTCGTCTGGATGAAAAAGAACTTTATATTCGCATCAAAAATGATTCTCCTATCATGGAAGGCGATATGGATCGAATCAACGAGTCTCGTGAAAAACATTATAAACTATTTTTAGAAGGTCGTTCTTCCGATTATTTCCGTCCAGAGTTTTTAGATGAAAAAGAGTCCGCCGGCTTTGGAATTGCTATGATTGATGAAGGGTTTTATAGTATGGGTCTTAATCCTTTAGAGTATTTTACATACACCCAAGCTAAGACAACAACAACGGTTTATATGATTTATCCGCTTGATAAACTTAGAGCTGGTGCGTTTGGCTAATAAGATTCAGCAAACCTTTGACTCAAAATTTTTTAGATGAGACTTCGCTTTTTAGTTTTATAGAATTCATTTAGCCTTTAGAACTTTGCAACATTTGTTTAAGACTAGAGATGACGGGTATCATGTCTAATTGTAAAATTTCTTTTTATCAAAATTTCAATAGAATTTTATATATTTTAAATTTTCAAATACGGAAATCTAAAAGTATTATCACCTTTCTAATTCAAAAAAATTGCTTTCATTGCATAAAAGGAGCGATTCATGGAAAATCATTATGGGTATTTATTTTTGGAATTTGTTTTATACCAATTTACATTTTTCCAATTGAACTCTTAAAGAATTTAGATTACGAAAATGAAGTCTTAAAAAAATTAAGAAGTGAAGTTAAATACAATCTAAAAGTTTCTAAATCAAAAATTCAAGCAGACTCTTATATTCCGCTTAACTTCTATAAATATACCGTCGTGCAAGGAGATAATTTTTTTCGAATCATGGCAAGAACTGGAATGAATATCGACACGATTTCTTCTGTAAATGCACTTAGTTCTCCGCAGGATATTCGCGTGGGGATGACGCTTCTTATCCCCAATATGCGCGGCGTATATGACACGGAGAATCTCCCTGAGTCAGAGAGAAGCCGGGAAAAACTAGCTGAAAAATACAGTATGCCAAATCATTTGATTGTCTATGATAAACAAAGAGAAGAATGGTTTGTTCCAGGAAAAACTCTTGGTAAAATTGAAAAATCTTTTTTCTATGGTCTTGCATTTAACCCGCCATTAAACGAAGGGTATTTAACTTCTGGATTTGGAGCGAGGCTAGATCCATTTACAAAAAAGAAAACTTTCCATGGTGGCTTAGACATCGCAGCTCCAAAAGGGACGGATGTAATTTCTTCAGCAGACGGGGAAGTTATTTTTGTAGGAAAGAAAGGCGGCTACGGTAAGTTAATCGTTGTAAAACATATCATGGGTTACGAAACTAGATACGGTCACTTGGACAAAATGGAAGTTAGCCTCGGCGACCATGTCAAAAAGGGACAAAAGTTAGGGAGTGTCGGTAATACTGGAAGGGCTACGGGTTATCATCTGCACTATGAAGTGAGACGATTTCAGAAAAACGAAAAGCCGATATTTTATCAGCATATGTAATTTAGGGATTTGGAAAATGGTAAGAAAAAGCTTAATAGATATTATATTTGATTGGTGTGTAGAAATTTTAATTTACTGGGCAAAAGTATTCGGGATTTCATACAACGAAATTAATGTATATATTTTCTGTATTATCTGGCCTATTTTGACTTTGTTTTTAATTGGAATTATTATATATCAACAACTAGAAATTTTAAAACTAAAAGCTAAATTTAAGAAATAGTTGAATCAATAAATAATAAAAGGAAATTATTCTATGAAAGAACCAGTTTGTATCGCACTGTTATTTGCTGATCGCGTGATTGTTGAGAACAACGGAAAAAAAGGAATTATAGGAACATTTAGCAAAATTTTTGCGCAAACGTTTCCTGTCCAAACTGCGCCTTGGGGCATTTATGCGGCAGCGACAAATATTGTGGGTAAACATGATTTTGCTCTCACTCTAACAAATATGGAAACAAATCAAGATATTCTTCCGATTACAGGAGAGATACAATCTCAAAATCCAGAAGAGTTAATCGAATTAATCTTTAATACTGCTGGCGTAACCATTCCTGCTCCTGGGAAATATTCTCTTGCATTTACGATAGATGGCGAACTGATGAGCTCTATTGTACTTTACGCAGAGGTTTTAAAACAACCACAATCTTAATAGTCGATAAATCTAAGCATTACTGTTGCCGATATTATATCTATGCCATACAACACAGTAAAACATTTGATCAGTTGGAGTGACTGGTCAGATGATGAGATTCAGTCCTTATTAGATTATGCAGTTTATGTAAAAAATAATCGTGTTTACTTTGCAGGACATATGCAAGGGCGTACGATGGCTATGTTATTTCAAAAAACTTCTACTCGCACAAGAGTTTCCTTCGAAGCAGGAATGACAGAACTTGGTGGTCATGCAATTTATTTAGACTGGAGAGCTTCTAACTTTCAACTCTCCGATATTGATTTTGAAGCAGAGTATTTATCACGAAACGTTTCTATTATCATGGCTCGGATGAAAAAACATGAAGACCTGCTTACTTTAAAATCAGGTTCGCAAGTTCCGGTAATCAATGGGTGCTGCAATTTATTTCATCCTTGCCAAGCGCTTGCGGATATGCTTACGATTAGATTAGATAAGGGAAGTATAGAAGGGGCTACTCTTTGTTATGTGGGTGTTCACAATAATGTTGTAAATTCTCTTATTGGAATTACGGCTGCGCTTGGAGTGCACCTAACGCTTGTTACACCCATTGTTCCCAAAGAAGCTGCGCTAGAGCATATCATAAAAAGAGGAACCGATCACGGAACTCTTACATGGGAAACTGATTTGAAACATGCTGTGAATAACAATGAGTATGTGTATACAGATACTTGGGTGGATATGGAATTTTTCAATGAACCATCTTATGCAAAAGAAAAAGAAGAACGTATAAGAGTGATGATGCCCTATCAGATTAATTCTGAATTATTGAAAAACTCCAAGGCAAAAGTGATGCATGATATGCCGATTCACGCTGGTTATGAAATTTCTCGGGAAATTGTAAAATCAGAACGCTCTATTATTTTCCAACAAGCAGAAAATCGTTTGGATGCACAAAAGGCTGTGATACTTAGGCTACTGAATAGTTAATCAATCTTATCCCCGACTCCATCAAAGGATAAATTTTTTCCATTAACTCGAATTTTGTATTTGAACTTTTCTTCAATAGAGTAATATTCTTTTGGATTTTGTTGGGCCTGCATTAATTCACGACTGATTGTTTTAGTAATTTTTTCGATTTCGTATTTTTCATCAAATTTAGATTCTAACTTTTCTTTTATTTTTTCTAGAGTTTCTTTTTTCTCAATTAGTCTCATCGGATCTTTTATACGAATAATAACAGAATCCTCCCAGTATTTCCATTCTAGCCCGTCTGAATATGATTGAAATGAAAATTGAATATCTCCTTTTTCTCTTTCGTTTTGGTAACTTACTTTATATTCAAAATAATGTCCGACTGAAATATTTTTATACCAATCAGCAGCCTTTGCGCTTGGATGATAGTGTTGTATGTATTTATAAGCAAGGCAATCTGCAAATTTATTGGTTTTGCAAATTGCAGCATCGAGTGGGTTTTTGTATTTCTCGAATTTCATTTTTTCTTCAGCGAAAATTGATAGAGATAGAAGTGATAGAAATAAAATGTATTTCATAAAATTACCTTGTTAATATTGATTTTTATTTTTAGTAGCAGATTATTAATGTAATCCGTTTCGTCCAGATTGTGTTTTTTAGCATAACCGAAAAAGTATCCCCTTAAATCTTCTTCTAAATAAATCGGAATATTGAAATCTTTCGATGAAGTTACCCTAGTTGCAGTTTTGCTAATATTTTTTAATTCTAATTCGTCTTCTTTTTTCATTTGTTCAAATTCTTCTTACATTGCTTCTAATAGTTCACCAGATATTTTACGAAGGTAATGACTATTCTCTACTGCATTTTTATATTCAGCACCAGTTATCCTTTTCATTGGCTTATCATTATTATTCCCATCATTCTTAATAAATCTCATTTTTTTAACCTCAAATACTCAGGTGTTTATAATTTAACTTTTTCCTGTATCCTGTCTAATATAATTTTACTTGGTTAGTATAAACGTTAACGAAAATGTAAAAGTATCCGTTTACTCAAATCGTTCATTTTGAAATTAAAAAACTTGATTTTTTTGTCTACAACCTAGTATTTTCAAAGGAGAAGGAATATGAGCAAAAAAAGAACAAAAATATTTACAGTGGCAATACTTTTACATAGTCGCATTACTGTGAATCGGTAAATAGCAACTAATCGACCTAATTGATGTTTTGTTTATTCTGTAGGTATATACTGATTCTATTTAAACAGTGCGGAAGATTTAACAGAAAAGTGAATTGGTATAAACCATTTCGACTTATTTGTGAAAGTTTGACGCAATTCTAATTGAGAAATGGTATAAGTCGACTTTGGACTTTTTGCATTTTAAGAAAAACTTTGTGGCTATCAGAACTTTTGTGCTTTTACTAAACTTTTACGTAATACTTCCGTGCAAAGTTCAATTCAGATCGCTGCAAAGTCCAATAGCTTTCTAGTTCAACATTGGGGGATGTTGGAACTGCAAAGCCCAATCCACTATGAGCGAGAAGATATCACAAACCCATGATGTCCAGCTTGAGCAAATAGACGAACAACCAGCAGCGAGATTTGCCATAGGCGAGAGCCAGCTCACCTAGTTCAATCCAGTCTGCATTATTTGGACGAAATCCCACACGGCAGAGATTTTGTCCCTCTTCTTGGTATTCTGTTTTGACTTTGACCGGTTTAGGAATCATTCCTGAGTGAGTAAGGGTTCGGAACATCGAGAGCAGATTTCTCAGGTAAACCGTGACATTATCCGCACCATGATTTTTTAGTAAAAACAAAAAACTGGGCATCAGATTTGCTGGAATTAGCAGAGTTGACACGGTGTGGTTTCGATCTTCAATTGTATCTAGCAGAAATTCGTTTGAGTTTTGAAATACTATCATGTTATTACTAGCGCAAAAAACTTTCTTTTTGTGCGCAAAAATTTAAATTTTTTTCGAGTTTAGTAATTTTAAGGATAAATAAAGTTATTCGGTACTAAAAAATTTCATCATGAGAAAAATAGTACAATATCTTTAGCGCATCTACACAATGATTTCCCCAATGAGTTTGGAAGCTAAATTTCAATTGCCATAGTGCGTCTTCGACTGCTTCGTCGGTTCCTATTTTTATTTTCTCTAGTTCCATTTTTAAGTTGTGGTAAATGTCTTCCAAATCAAGAGCAATATCACCTTCAATGGGATTTTCTATTTGCAGAGGATTCATTACTTTCCAATATTTCTTGCTAAATTTTAAGTTGATAGGATATTTTGGAGAGACTTTTTTTGGAGAATTGAATGTATTCTCAGTAACGTCTAATTCTATTTCTCCCAAATTGAATCCCGTGCTATATAAATCAATTAATGCAAAATGAATTTTTCTCCAAAAAATTTCTTCTACAGAGATTTCCATCTCGAGCAGGTTTAAAAAGTTCTGAGTCGCATTTAAAAAAGACTGAGTTGTATTTCTTTCTAAAAATTTCATTACACTTGCTGATAATGCTAGTTTGTCCAATCTAATAATCTCCTATTATCCAGATTTCTAATCGGGTGATGTGAGATTAGAAATCTGAGCATTACGATTAATTTTATATTCGTTCCTATTAAAATCAATAACATGAATTTAATTTTCGATGGTCGAAACTGTTTTACGTTAGACTCCTTTGCCTTTCCAAATAAATAAAAAAATAGCAGTAAATACCGCTTGACTTTTGAAAGAGTCTTTTTCAATTTTGGTAGTGAAACAATATTTTTCTTTCAAATTAAAATTTTTGTATCTTTAACATCTATTCTGTGTTATCCTCTTAATTGTATTTAGGAGGCTCATCATGAATGAGATCACAATTTTTGCTATGGCTCTTCTTGCTGTTCCTGTTTTTGCTAGATTCGCAAGGGTCGGCAAAGAAACAATGGGTAGATTTCACTTAATTGCACTTGGTGGAATCTTTTTACTTCTTGGTGAAGCTACAAGATTAACTGCGGGTAAAATTGCTATCGTTGCATCCATTCTACCGATAGTAGATTTCACCAGTGCGTTAGTCGCTTATGTTGTGGTGCTACTGGGCACGCTGTGGCTTTCCATTTATTACATCAAACACCCGAGCGAAATCTAGGGTGCCACATGATTTGAAAAATTTTAAAGAATACCACCGATAAACACCGAGGACACCGATAAAAGATGAGATAGTTCTTGAATATTTGCAACGCAGTTCGGATTCATATCATTTTTTATCGATGTTCGCGCAGTTACGTTATTTGACAAAGCTTCCACTCTACTTCTTCCATCAATCAAACTTTGCAAGTCAGTGGGAATCAGTTTCTTACTCACACCATTCTTTTATTTGGTTGTAAATCTTCTGTTCATGCATGAGAGCGATATGCGCAATACCTGCAAACTCTTTGTGATTTTCTTCTGGGATTGGTAGATTGTATTTTTCATTATTACTTTTTCCAAGTGCGCTAGGTTTTCGCACCATTGCATCTCCAAACCAAGTAGCAAATATACTTTCTGGATTTTCGGTAACTGTTCCTGAGATTATATAATACTTTACTCCTTCTTGAAGCGGTACTGGATTTTTGGAATTTTTGAGAAGAGCATCTGGGTCTTTTCCTTTCCAATCTTCATCAATTAAATATCCATAGCGCAAATCTTTAATACCCGCACTTCTTAGATTGATTACATTTTTAGTAATCTTAGTAAATGGGTTTGGGATTTTATCTAATACGTTAGTTACCACGTTTCCGAATTTTTCTAAGGGTGCGCCTAGGTGCGGAGATCCGAGTAGGAAAATTTTCTTTATTTTATAAATCCAAGTTACATTTTGTTTGTCCCCATAGTAGCAAGCACTGCGGATAACAAGACCACCCATGCTGTGCCCGATTAAAACTAATTCTTTGATTGTCGTTGGATAATTTTTAAATAAGGTGTGAATTAAAGTAGAAAGATTTTTTCCATTTTCCGAAATATGAAGTCCGGAATTATACCGTAGGTAAAACGGTGTATACCCCAATTCCTTTTGTAATAGATTACCATAATTATCTTTGCTCTTAGGAAAATTCCACATCAGTTCGTCACTGACTAAACCATGAACCAGTATGCAGATTTTGGAAGTTGGCTTGGGGTAAATCTTAGTTATCTCCTCTTTCGTTAGAGTGATAGGTTTACCGCCTTTATAGAATTGCATTTTAAGTGCAATCGGATTTACTTTTTCTTCAAGTGTATCTCCTACAACTCCGTTTAAAATAGTGACACCCTTAGCAGCACCGACTTTTAAAACAGAAACGGTTTTATCTATACTCTCTTTGATTGTTCGTTTGGGTTTAGTGTTCTTCTTTTCTGGTTTTGATTTATCTTTTCCTAATGAGGTTTTCTTTTTTATATTGGTATTCATGGGCGTAATGGAATTTTTCTGTGGCATTCTGAAACCATACAGAATCTAACACCGTAAAGTAAATCATATTCTGTTGAACAGGGGAAATAATAAGAGAAGGAAATGTGGAGCTTATCGGGATCGAACCGATGACCCTCTGCTTGCAAAGCAGATGCTCTCCCAGCTGAGCTAAAGCCCCATGTTAGTAAATAGTTGATGGTGGGTAGTTGTAGTTATAAGAAATAAGCCTCAAACGACTTATCTACTATTAACTATCTTCTATCAACTAAATTGGGCCCAACAAGATTTGAACTTGTGACCCCTCGCTTATCAAGCGAGTGCTCTAACCAACTGAGCTACGGGCCCTAAATATTACTGCCATTTTTTTTCTAATGTCTGATCTTTCAAGGGTTTTTTTATATAGAATAGTATTTTTCTGAATTTATTAAATAATTTTACAGACAGAAAAATTAGAATGACTTCTAGTTGTATGTCTATAAAAAATATGTTTTCAAGCTAAGAAAATGAATTATATTTACCAACTTTCCCTTTATGTAGATCAACCAAGTTTACTATTTGCATTGGTACCTGCTGCGTTGATTTGTACTCTGAGTATTTTCTTTATTTACTTAACTCAAAGAAGATTTAGGGGAATGGGGGAGTGGAGTGTAGGTTTTTTTTTTCTACTTATTGCGTTTTGTATATTCCCCTTTCTTTTAACTCAACAAGATATTTTGATAAGAAAATTAATTTTATTATTTGGCAATTATTTTTTCTTAACGGGTAATACTGTTTTGCTCTTTGGGACAAGGCGATTTTTTGGTTTAACATACAACAAAACTTTTCTTTCTTTTCACTTACTATTTCCGATTTTTGTTTATTTCTTTTGTTTATTTTTTCTAGAAAGTCCGAGGGGTAGATTTTTTGGGGTTTCTATCTGGGGATCCTATATTTTTTTTAATCATGTTATTTTATTTTTTCGTTTTAAAACAAAAGAGACTTTTTTCATTGATACTCTTGGAATTATTTATACTTTTTTATTAGGTCTTATTTTTTTTGTTCGTGCGATTTGGTCTCTTACAACTGAAAAAATTCCGGAGCATCTTTACACACCAAATCAATTTTTGCAGTTATTTAGTTTTTTTGGAGTGCTTTCAATTCTAGGTTTAACGATTATTTTTATTTTAATCAGATCATCTCGTTTAGAAAGTGAATTGCATTCTAAAATGGATGAACTTTTAGAGGAAATAGAAAAAAGAAAACAAATTGAGTTGGTTCTTTCGCAAGAAGCAAGTACAGATGCGTTAACCGGAATCGGAAATCGTCGAAAATTATTCGAACAAGCAGATCATTTTTTTAGAATTTCAAAAAGATATTTCAACCCTTTCTCGATGGTTATTTGCGATATTGATCATTTTAAAAATGTAAATGATTCTTTTGGGCATGATGCAGGAGATTTCTTTTTAAAAGAAATTGCTAATATTTTAAAATTAGAATTAAGAAGTGAAGATGTGCTCGCAAGGTATGGGGGAGAAGAGTTCGTGATTTTGTTACCTGAAACGAAATCAAAGGAAGCTATTATTGCATCAGAGAGAATTCGCCGAATTATCGAAAAAACGGAATTTGATTTTGGGAAAAAAAAGATTTTTATGACATGTAGCTTTGGTATAAGCTCCTATAAAAAATCAGACAAATCGGTGCTTGATATAATTAAGAGAGCTGATAAGGCTCTCTATAAATCAAAAGCGCAGGGGCGTAACCGTGTTAGCCGAATTTAGTTTTTACGTTTGCCTTCTTTATGATAGTGAACTAAACGATCGAGTAATGCTAAATCAGAACAAATAAGAGTTTCTCCATCTAGATGAATGAATTTATTATTTGTCATAAATTTCATGATTAAATTTGTATCTCTATCTGTGAGACCGAGCATTTTTAAAAGATCGAATATCCCAATTTGAAAATTATAATCTGCTTTGGGAGCAATTTTTACACGGTTTTTTTCTACTAGTGTAAGTAACATATCTGCAATTCGACCGTTGATATCTTCAATCATTGCGTTGGCAATCTTTTTGTATGCGTTCCAAACTCTCTCAGAAAGAACTGTGATAATTTTACTCATGAGTTGTGGTTGAGTTTGAACCATTGACTCAAAATTTGTTTTATTGATTGCAAGTAAATCTACATCCTCCATTGCAATCGCAGATGCAGATCTAGGTTTATTATCAAGAAGTGCCATTTCACCGAAAATATCTCCCGGCTTCATTATATTTAAAAGTACATCATTTTCCTTAATGATTTTAGTGATTTTTACTTTTCCTTTTTGGAGAATAAATAAATCGTGTCCTGGTTCATTTTCACTGAAGATCATTTGGTTTTGCGTATAACTTCTGTTTGCCCCACTTAACGCTTGCATTTCTAAGGGTTTGCCTAATGTTTTTAGTTTTTCTTTTGCCTTTGCTGTGAACTCGCCCTTCGGGACGTATTTTATATAACTCTGGTAAAGGTAGACAGCGCTTTCCATATTCCCTTGTAAAAAATAATTTTCTGCCATAGAAAAGAGTAAACTTAAATCTTCTTCTCCTGTTACTTTGGAGCCTACGGTTTTGTTGGATTGTCCTTGGTCAAAGTCTCTTAGTTTTTTTGAAAAAAAGCGAATGATTTTCATTGCAAGTGCTGCATTTTTTTGAATTAATTCTCCAAACCGATTTTGACCAACTGCGATGAGTGTAACATTTGTCATTGCAATCGCAGATTCAATTTGCGGATATTGACTCATAGCCGCAATTACTCCAAAAAAATCTCCAGGACCGATTACTTCGCTAGATTTTTCATTGGCTACAGGAAATGTTCTTTGTAAATTAACTCTTCCATCTTTTATGATATAGAATTGGGTTGCTGTTTTTCTTTCTCCCTCTAGAGTGATGTAAGAACCAGGGCTAAAATTAACGATTTTAAAAAGAGAATTATCCATAGATACCTTACTTAACTTTAAACTATTCTGCCATAAATTTTACAATCAAAACTTTTCTTTTTCCCAAGATGTTGGTAATTTTATGTTTCACAAAAGGGGTATAAATGAATTCTTGTTTTTTTTGAATATGAAAATTCAATTGTGATATGACAATTGAATTACTTCCTTTAAATTGCCCTTGGTCTAATTTTTTACCACCAACTATGCAGTTTTGCGAGAGAAATCTTTGCTCTTACATTACAACTCCAGCTAATACATGGTCGAATATCGCTTATATCATTATTGGGTCCTATTTGTTTTTTAAGAAAAAGGGTAACACGCCTACTTATCTAGTTTTATTTCCGATAGCCGCCATCCTAACTGGTATTGCTTCTTTTTTATATCATGCAAGTTTTACTTTTCTTTTTCAATTTTTTGATTTGTCTTCGATGTATTTTTTTTCTTCTCTTTTAGTTGTTTTAAATTGGCATAGATTAAATGGAATTAATGATAAAAAAATATTCTATATATTTATTGTTCTAATCTTTTTTTCCATGTCCCTTCTTCTTATTTTTAAGAGTATAGGAGTTTTTATTTTCGGCTTACACTTAGTAACCGCTATTTTCTTAGAATTTAAAATTTTTCGTAGGGAAAAATCACTTAGGTCAGCCCATCAATCTTTTTCATTTGTTTACTATCGAAATTTTCTACTTGCTATTTCCTGCTTTATTATTGCTTTTTTAATTTGGATTTTAGATTTCAAAAGAATTATATGTGATCCAGAAAATCATATTTTACAAGGACACGCTATTTGGCATATCCTTACAGCATTTTGTTATCTTTTTTTGTATCGGTTTTATGATGAAATAAGGAGTGTTTAGTTGTTCCGATAAGATTACGTTTAGATTTTGATTCAAGGTATTCCTTCATGGAATCATTCGGTAGAGATTCTATTTGAAATTTTGAAAGTTGCCCAGCCTCGCGAGCATGAGCATAATAGATATTATCCATTAAAAGCGAATCAATTGAATTGGCTAAATTTTTCTTATTGTAATTATTTAAAGTTTCTAAAAATAAAATATATGTACCTACATTTTCGTTAATCACTGGTTTAACATAATAAAATTCAGGGTTAATTTTAAACTTTTTGAATTCTGATTTTAAAACTTGCTGTAAATGTTGTTCACTTAATTTTTCTCCAACAAGATCTGAGATCGTCTCTTGCTTACCTAAAAAACTTAGGTTTGGAACCTGATTATAATATCCGGTTAATTGAACTCTATCTTTTGTGGCATAACGATATAATCCTCCACCAGTCGTAAGTATAATTTCATAAATAGAATCCATCTTTAATTCATTTGTTAGATATACTTTTCCAGATTCAATTTCTCTAAATTCAAAAAAATGCGAATTGACTGCAAGCACATTACCGAAAAAATCATTCAAATGGAATGGAAAAGTAATAAATCCTTCCGTGGATAATAATCCTTTCCCTTGGATTTTAGTATTCGGGAATAACTTTTGGATTTCAGGGAGAAATAATTTGGAATTACCGTCTGTCCAGAGGCTAATTAATGTTAGATGTCGCCAGACTTGTTCCCATGAAATATGTTTCCCCTTAGAAATCTTTTTTAAATACTCTACACGTTTGGGGTCTCTTCGGAGTTTAGAAAGAAGTTTTTTTTTAAATTTCTGTTCGATATTAATTGAGATTGTACCATTTTCTAAATCATTTAGCAATGAATCAGATTTTTCTTTATAATAGTCTAAAAGTATTTTAAGATAACTTGGGCTCCATACAGAAATCAAACGAAGCTCTGAATCGGAGAGTAAAAAAAGAAGAGTAACGTACTTAAAATCATCGAAGTTAGAAATCTTAGATACCAAAGCCGGAACTGCTTGAATAGAATTAACTAAAAATCGTTCTAGAAAACCGAAATAAGAAGAGTCTTCTTCGAATCCGACAGGAATTTTAGAGTCATATTTTTCCTCATTTAAAATAGGAGATATTGACCAGTATGCGCTTCCATTCAGCAATTCTGGATAAACTTCAAATAAATTATAAACCCAAGTCCCGATAGATTCTTCAAATTCTTTTTTTAAACTAACGTTATACGGAATCCATTTAGAGGAACTGGTTGTGCCACTTGTCAGTGTAAATCTAAGAAATGGATCAGAGCTTAGTATATTTTTTTTTCCGTCTCGAATTTGTTCTAGATAATGCCTGTAATCCTCATATTCAGTTATTGGCACTTTTGTTTGGTAATCTTTACTGTTTCGAAATGCTTTAAAATTGTAACGTTTACCATAACTGGTATTTTGATTTCGCTTTAAAAGATCTAAAAGATATTTCTCTTGCGTTAAGGACACTTGACTCGAAGCAATGATAAATTTATCAAATTTACTTTTTGAAATAATTTTCCAAATACTATTAGATAAATACTGTAGAGGTTTCATTTTTTATTTTCCTTTTCTAAAGCGCGTACGATAAATGGACGTAAATTCTTTCGGGTAAACCTAGTTAAACATAGTAATTCATCTCCATTCCCAAAACCGGGGTTCCTGTTTTTAAAAAAATCTATATAGGGATCAAAACTTCGGTTTAGGATAAATTCTTCATCTTCTTCTAATTCTTTTATCGACTGGGAATCTTCTTTGCCGCGAATAATACCGCTTATTCTGTCATATTGATTCCCGAATTTAAAAAGTCCAAGTGTGTGACGAAGATCTGAAATGGATTCTGGAATTGGTGTATAAGGATTTGGATAAAATTCGTAAAAAAATACAGGAAGGTAACGGAACGTTCGAATTCCTTTGGTGATTAACATCCAGTAAAGAGGATCTTCCTTAAAGTTAGATTCTACTTCCAACATAAATTTCCCCCACGCAATCGGAAGCTCAAGGCTACCTCTAAAATTTTTATGAATTACAGTATCTCCAGAAAATACAATTCGTAAACTCTGATTTTTATATTGAAAGGAAAATATTTTTTGGCTAGAAAAACCCTGTATTTGGTTTGAGGAATCTTTTAGGAGGATAAGAATATCTTTTTCGGAAAGGTCTTTTTTAAATTGGGAAATGCTCACATGGTTGTAATAGTTTTCCATAAGAGAGAACATTTCTAGGATTTGAAATTCTTCTAGGTCTGAGATTAGAAGCTTACTTGCCGTTAGCTGCTTCATAGAGAGCCAACTTCCAAGTAAGGAATTCCATTTCTAAAATCTGGAATATCTTGTTTTTCTTCTTCCCAATAGACAACAAAAACTTCACTTGTGATCTTCCAATGCGGAAATTGATTTACCACATCGCCTATCGTATTTTTTTCATGAAAACCTGCGACTAAATAATCTGTATCTGTCTTTTGATCTAGAATACTCCAGACAACATTGAGTAAGGCTTTAAATACTTCGGAATTATTATCTTTTATGGTTACAGTGGATAGAAACCGGTATTTGAATTCAGTGTCAAGAGCGGGTAATACTGGTTTTCTCATTAGATAAGCATAGATATTGTAAATCCGTCTAGAATATTTCAAAATCGGTTCGTAATCTTTTACAATCCATTTTCGAAAAGAATTTTGCTTCCATAAACTAATAACTCCTACGATTTCTCCTTTTTCTCTGGCAATTAGAATATCGCTAATTTGAATTCCGTTTAATAAAGTATTTTTATTTAAAAAATCTTCCTTCGTGTAGATTGGAAAAAATTGTTTTTCCTTGCCATAAGAATTTAAAAAAAGGATAATATCCGTTATCTCCTCTTCTTTTGCAACCTGCACTGAATAATTATTATTCGCAGTATTGATTTTTTGATTCTTAGAAATAATATAGGTATGATAAAATCCAATACTTTCATAAATAGGCAAACCAGCTCTCTTGGAAGTCAAAATAGCCCGGGCTAATTTATTTTCTTTGAGTATAGTCGTTAGATAAAATTTTACTTTTGATTTTTTATGGAGTTCTTTTAAAAAGTTATAGGATTTTACTAAAAAAATAGAATTTCGATATTCCTCTTTAATTCTAAGTGTGCTTAGATAACCTAACTGTTCTGGTTTTCCATTTACAAAACAATTTTTTTCACTTCGATTTCCTACGCCTGCGATTTTTCCGGTATTCGTTTCTTTTCCAATCATCACATCACTTGGAAAACCTTCCACTCGAATCGAATCGAAGTAGGAAGGAGTACGGTCTAGCTGAATTTGAATTAACCCTGGTGAAGGATTCTCTTTTAGAAATTCCAGCAAACCTTCATTATCCTCTAAAATTGCTTTTAAAATTTTAACGCGGCTCATGCTCTACAAGATTTTTTACTTTTAACAATTCCCCTTTGAATGCTCTATCGCCAAGCGGATAATCTTCTCTTTCTGTAGCTTCTCTTCTTAGAAGTAGATTGATAAATAGGTAAGCTCGTAGCATAAAAAAGTTCCCCGAGTTTGTTTTGTGAAAAATCCTTTTGAATATAGATTTAAATCCATAGAATTCTTTTCGCGCTCTCACACATTCTTTTTTAATTGTATCGGGTGGAATTACAGTTTTAAATGGAACTTGCCCATAAGCATATCTATCGTCTAACCACCATTTGTCGTATAAAAGCCTTCCTTCTTCTTCGAGTCGTTTATACAGAGGAGTTCCTGGAAACGGAGTAAGATGATTAAACGCAACCATGAAGATAGAATTGGAAATACAAAAGTCAATAGTCTTTTGAAACGAATCAAGAGTATCCCCATCGTATCCAAAAATAAAAGTAGCATATAACCTGAGATTAAATCTATGCAGCCTGTCAATCGCTCCCTGCGCGCCACCTTTTAGATTATTAAAAGATTTGTTCATACTGAGTAAGTTCTCAGCGTTTAATGACTCGAAACCGATAAGAACACCCTGGCATCCACTTTCTTTCATGATAGAAAGAAGTTCTTCATCATGAGTCATCGTGATGGCAGCTTGGCTTACCCAACGAATTTTGAGAGGGATGAGCGCGCGAAATAGTTCTTTTGCTTCTTTAGGGTGAGACACAATATTGTCATCTACGAAGAAAAAAAGTTTTTTTGTTTTTTTAAGAGATAAAATTTCATGGATAATCGTCTGTATACCGCGATGATTTTGCGTTGAGCTAAAATAAGTCTGTATCACACAAAAATCACACTTAAAAGTACAACCTCTGCCTGCTTCGATTAACCCGATAGGAAGATAGTTTTTATTTTTAAAGATGGATCTGTCGGGGCTAACAGATGTTATATCCGGTCGTTTGTCTGATTTATAGATTCGTTTTAATCTCCCTTCTCTAAAATCAGAAATTAAGTCGAGCCAGGAACTTTCCGCTTCTCCTATTACGATTGCCTCTGCGTATTCTAAAACTTCGTCTGGCATAAGCGTAGGATGAAACCCACCCATGACGACTGGAATTCCACGTCTGCGGTATTCAGTTGCGATTTGGTAAGATCGTTTTGCGGTATAGGTTTCGACACTGATTGCGACTAAGTCGGTTTTTTCGTTATATGGAATTTCTTCCATTCTATCGTCATAAAATTTCACATCAATATCTTTTGGAGTTAACCCAACTAAGTGAGCGGCAGGGAGCGGTTCCATCTGCCAACCACGAATGTACTTTTTGCCAGGGATTCGACCAATACAAGGGTGAATTAATGTTATCCTCAAATGAATCCTCCTCTACAAGTATAAAAACGAGACAGGTTAAATGCATAATACCTATAAGCAATATTAGCCCCGACTACAATTGGAAAAATCGGAGTCATAAAATTTTGTAGTACTCGTTTAAAAATTCCTTTATATGAATATACATCTTTCCAGACTTTTTCATGCCCGCGCATTAGCTCATCTGCGGTCATTTGTTTGGGTGCGAATACTACGTGTTGTCCGTCATACTTACTCCAATCTCGTTCGATGATTCGATTTTCTTTTTCGAGTCGTTGGAAAAGCGGAGTCCGTGGAAATGGAGTTAGAATGGAAAAACGGGGAAGGTCAATTCCAGTTGTGAGAACAAAATCTCGAACTGCATCAAAAGAATCTTTTGTGTCGGTATCATTTCCAAATACAAAAGTCCCATTGATTGCAATTCCTACTTTTTGCAATTTCTTTATAATCTCTGCATATTGTTCCGGGTCGTTAAAGGATTTGTTATTTAATTTGAGAGTATCAGGAAATATACTTTCAAAACCCAAAAGCATTCCCTTGCATCCGCTTCGAGCGGTTAATTCTAATAATTCGTCATCTTTGCCCAGTAAGGTAGTCGCAAGTCCGACCCATTTTACTTTTAAAGGAATGAGTGCGGTAAATAGTTCCTTGGCGTAAGCTCTGTTTGCAATTAAGTTTAAATCATAGAATAAAAGCCTTTTTGCACCAAGCTGACGTATATCGTCTATAATATGAGAGACTGGTTTTTGGTAGGGCTTTCTTCCCCAGGCAGTGGGCACAACACAGAATTCACAATTATGCACACAACCACGAGTAGCCTCAAATGTATAAGTAGTCTTGTAAGAATTTTTCCTGAGTAAGTCTCTTCTGGCAAAGGGAAGATTTTCCTTTCTCTCAAGTGAAAAGCTATGGCTCATGTCATAACGGGATTTTAATTTTCCAATTGAAAAGTCTCTAAGTAACTCAGGCCAGGTTTCTTCCGCATAACCGGTAACTACCGCATCTGCGTGTAACATAGCTTCTTCGGGTAAGAGTGTAACATGGGGACCGCCTAGAACCACTTTCATCCCATTCGAACGAAATTGTTTTGCAAGTTCATACGATCGAGGAGCAGAGCCAGTGATTACAGTCATCCCTACTAGGTCTGAATCTAAATTAGGAGGCAAATCCTCAATACCTTCATCATAGATTTCAATCTTGGCATTCAATTCTTTGGGAACTAGAGCGGCTAACGTAGTCAGTGTTAGTGGGGAAGCCCGTAAGTCTTTTCTAAAAATTCCAGTTTTATGTTTATACAATGGACCTTTGGGAGAAATTAGCGTTATCTTCATTCTATTTTTTCAAAGAGCGAAATACGAACCCGATTAAAAAACCTATTAGAAGAGCAAGTGGGATTGCCCAGTAGAGAGTATTCTTTGCAGAGGATAATACTGGATTGTCGAAAAGGTTTACAGAAATATGAGCAGAGGCTATATACCATTTGCCCTTATCTTTGACTAGAGTTGCACTCCATCTTTCTTTTAAGTCGAGGGAAATTCCTTCGCGTAATTCCAGATAGTCAACAGAGCTTCCAAAGGAAACGCCGGTTTCTCCGTATAAAATAGTAAGTTCATCTACGTCGATAGAGGTTTTGAATTTTTGAACTATGCTATTTGGACCTTTGATTAATTTTTCAATGTATTTTTTTGTGTTTTCTCTGCCGCGAGTGGTAGTAGCATTTTGCCAGGTGACTACAATATTAGGGTGCAGGTGAGATACAAGGGAATCAATATTTTCCTCGTTGAAAGATTTTTCCAGACTTTGTTTAAAAGCCCTAAGTTCATTGTGAATCTCAGCGTTTTCTTCCGAGAAAATTGGATTTACGAAAAATAGAAGTGAAATTAAAAAAGAAAATAGTAGGAGTCGTATCATAGATTATTTTTAAGATTCCCGCATTTTTTTGTATATAAGAATTTTCACTTTTGCGATTGAAATTTTGAACATTTTACGAGTCGATATTTTACGAGTAGGGGTTGAATATATTCAACCCCTACTATTTAAAGGAAAGAATTTAACAATGGAAGAAAACAAATATCCAATCCCAGTAAGGCTGAATGCAATTCTAACCTTAACAGTATTTTTCTGGAGCATAGCTATATTAATCACAGCATCCAAACTACCACTCCTTTACTCTTTTCCGATAGGAATTGGATATTCCTTCTTACTTTTAACATCGTATGCACTCCTTCATGAAGCTACCCATTTGAATCTGCACGCAGACCCAAAATGGAATAGAGTTTACGGAGTATTAGCCGGATTACTCTTCCCAACTTCTTTTAGTATGGTGAAGATAACGCATATTAAACACCATTGTTGTAACAGAACAGACCATGAAATGTTCGATTGTTATTATGAAAATCAGTTCAAGTATATACAGATTTTGCGCTGGTATTTAGTTTTACTTGGTGGGTTTTGGTTTATGGTTCCTGTTGGACCGATTCTACTTTCCCTCTATCCAAATGTAATCAACTTAAAACTGGTAAAAGAAATCAAAAGTTCTAATATCATGTTTGAAGACATGAAACCAAAAGATGTAAGACATATTCGAGAGGAAACTATTCTTGGAATTTTATTCTGGTGCTTTTTATTTTTTGTTGTAGGACTTCATTGGGAGCAGACGTTAGTTCTCTATCTATGTTTTGCATTCAACTGGTCTACTAGACAGTATATCACTCATGCGTTTACAAAGCGAGATGTAGTAGAAGGAGCACATAATCTAAAAGCGAGTTTACTATTCGAAAAAATACTTTTAAATGGAAATTGGGATTATGAACATCATCTAAAACCTGCCCTACCTTGGATTTATTTAAAAGAAGAGGGGCTCCAAAATAAGGTAATCAAACCAATCGGTTATTTCTGGCAGTACTTAAGACTCTGGACTGGACCTAGACTCAATACGGATACTCCTCCTTTGCCCCTCCCACGAGTGGAATATGTGGAAACTTATGAGCGCTAGAAGAATCCCTGCGAAAATATCTAAAATATGATGTTGATGCACAAATAAAACAGAGAGGCAAATAAGAAGTAACCATACCGCGAATACGAATTTCCAAACATTATTTTTGGAATAGGCAAGATTCCAAAACGAAAGGAGGAAACTGTAGGTTATATGCAAGGATGGAACTAGGTTATGGGGAAGTTCCAATTGGTAGAGTAGGGAGTAGATTGTTTCAAAACCTAAAACTTTTTCTGGTCTTTTAAATCCAAGTTCGGCAGGAAGGGCTAAGAAGAGTAAACCGGCAATGACGGTCGCAAAACAAAAAGATTTAGCAAGCGGATAAAAAGCATTTTCCTCTAGAAAAAAAATCGGACTCCAGAATAAAAGCATTATAGAAAAATAAATAAAAATAAATTCAGGAATAAATGGAATTCCCAGTTCGAAGTCGAAATATAAATGCAATTTCCATTCTCTATATTGCGTAAACCAATTCGTAAAGCCATAGACTAGGGTAAATAGAATTGAGAGGAGAAAATAGAGTTTTGCGTAAGCGATAAATTCTTTTTTAGAGGGAAATTTCATAATTTTATTATAAGCTCGAAATGGAAAATTAAAACAATTCGACAAGATTTTTGGGTTGTCATTCCCGAGTTCTTTTGTCGGGAATCTCAATTTCTACAGATCCCCGACTGAAAACACATTCGACAGGCTCAGTGCAAGTTTCGGGATGACATTTAAACTAGTAGGATCAATCATTATATCGAACAGAACTTTGTTCTTCTCAAACCTAAAATCCTAAATTCTTTAAATATTCATCGTACAATTTCAAAACTGGATCGAGTGCAAGATTTTCGCGGCGAAGTTTCATATTTTGTAAGGGGATAATATCTTTGAATAAAAATTTTTGAAATAAAAAAGAGGAGATTTTTTTTCTAAAATAATCCAGGAATTTATTTTTCTTTCGAATCCCAGCGATTGCGTATACCTTTACATTTTCCTTTTCGGGACGGAGGAATACAAGGAGTAGACTCTTCTTTTTGTTTAAAGTGGATTCCAATGTAATAAAGACGCCACCGAAAGATGTAATCTCCGCAGAAATTTTATTTTTAGACAAAAACTTTATCACTTTATCGGAAAATTCATTTCCTTCTACAAATGCTTTGGTTTGCATTTTGAAAATATGTTTTTCGGGAAAACTACAGATTGGCTTTTCCAGAAGACCTCGTTTATGAACAACTGAAAGATGTAGCGTATCATACCCATTTGCCCCTAATGTCTCCCAAGTAGTATTTAAAGTGACTTCTGGAAGTGCCTCATAGACAAAATCTTTCTTAAAAACAAACTCCGGGAAAGAAAAAAACTCATCTCCCAGAAAAACAAAAACAGAACCAAACTCTTCTACTACTGGAAATGTTTTTTGCGAAAAATGTTCAACGTTAGACGCTGTGGTATATGTACATTTACCCATACTGTTGTATTTCCAATGGTGCAAAGGACAAACCAAGTTATCCTTATCTAGAAATCCGTTTCCTAAGTCAGCACCTAGATGAGAACATCTCGAGTCCAATGCTACTACTACATTTTTATTATTTCTGAAAAAGACTAAAGAGTTTTCAAAAATTTCTAATCGAAAAATAGAGTTGCGGGTAATTTCATTACTACTCGCTATAAAATACCATGAGGAGGGAAAAGATTTCAATTTATTTTTCCAGCTCTTCAATATAATAAAAGATTTTATAAATCAACTTGGAGATACCGGAAAATCGAAAGTAATGGTCTGCTCCCCAAACAGGATAGATTTTGGATTCAGGTAAAATCGAATCTAGATGAAGAGAGATTCCATCGTTCGGACCGTTTGGAGAAAGTGTTCTAAATCTACGTAAAAGATTTCCGCGCAGATGAGATTCTATTGGAACTCCAATTACGCTGATAACATTCGGCAAACGAAGTGTAACCTCTTTAGCAAGAACTCCTTTCGTATAAGAAAATTCTGGGAGAAATTCACGGGTTATTCCGAGAGTTCTAAAAATTCCATCCTGTAACCATTTTCGAATTCCTCTTTTAGAAAGAAATTGATCGGCAAGGAGTGTGCCTTTAAAAATTCCACAGAAAGAAACCCAGACTAAAATTTTCTTTTGTAATTCCGGCGCTGCCTCAAGTGCAAGAAGCAAATCAGAGCCACCCTTGCTTAAAGAAAAAATAATAATTCTATCCGATGGCTCTTTTTTTAAATACTCTACAATGACGTTTGCATTTTCTGTGATGGAACCTTTAGTATTAACTGGTATGATTTCGGAGTTCAGTCCAAATTGATTGGCAATTTCCATAACAAGACTTCCATCCCCTGCGTATTCTGGAAGTTCTTTGTAAAACCCAGAAGGGGCTATTAGTAATTTGCCGGAGAGCTTCGGGAGATTGGTTAAATGGGGCTCAATCGAATCTAATTTTCTGATGAATTCAGAGCTTTTAGATTTGTACAATAATTTATTGTAGAGTAGAGAAGTAGTAAGTCCAATCCCTTTTTCTTTTACAAACTCACGTAGAATTTCATGTGTTAGGTCTTCAAAGGCTAGGTTTGGTATTTCGCCTTTACCCTCTTCTAAAAGTTTAAATTCGTCGATTCCTTTTTCTAGAAGTTCTGTTCGTAGAAGTCTACTAAATAAAGCCATTCTTTTATATGAATAAAAAACTCTCTACAATTGCAAGTTTGTTATCTTGACAAAATAGGATTTTATTTCAAAAAAAGATTATGAAAGAAAAAAAGGTCTTAGTAGTTACGGGAAGTTTTTTAATTGATGATAAATCTACCTTTTCCAGTTTTTTAAAAAAGCAATTTGCAAAATCTAGTTATGCAAGTCACGAATGGTTAGAGCATCGAATTAAATCACTTGTTTGGATTCTCTTTTTACAATGCCCAAACAAAGACTGATTTTATTTTGTAATCTTCTGATTGAGAGGAATATTCGTGTTAAATGGATTTGTTATGCCAGAGCCGATGATCTTTGCGAGGAGGAAGTAGTTATACTATTAAAAAAATCAGGCTGTATTCAAGTGCAAATAGGAATTGAATCGGCAGACTTGACTGTACTACAGAACATGAATAAAAAAATCAGTCCTGAAAAAAATAAGCAGGCTATTTCTAATTGTAGAAAACATGGGCTAACGACTGTTATTTCTTTAATCATAGGATTTCCAGGAGAAACAGAAAATTCGATTCGAACTACACTGGAGTTTATGAAAGAGGCTCCACCTGATTTTTATTTTCTAGTAGTATTTAGCGTAAGAGTTACAGAAGTCCCCATACTTTCTGAGAAAAATAGATCAAAGTTTGGGCTGCGGGTAATGGATACAAAGACTAGTATGTCTCCTTATTGGGTTCATGATACCATGGATTGTGTAGAAGCGACTAAGTGGGTGGCTTTTATGACAGATGAAATTATAAAAAGTAAAATTTCACTGGATGCAGCCGTATTTTTTAAAGAAATTTTGTATTATGATTCTTCGTTAAGAGAAGAACTTTTAGAATTTCAATTCCGCGCATGGACAAATAGAAATTGGGTTCGATGGATTTTTAAAATAGTAAATAGATTTATCGATTATTTTTTAAAAAAAGATTGCTTAAGATATTACTGTAGCTTAAACTAGGGGCATTCGAGGACTCTATGAGGAATTTATTTTTATTATTCTTAATTATATTTATGAGCTGCAAAATTAAGAATGAACCCAAACTAAAATCTTTGATTAGTTTAGAGTTTACCGTTAGTGGTAATTTATCTGGATTAGGCTCAAATAGTATTACTCTTTCACTAAATTCTACTGAGCAATTAGTTCTAACCACAAATGGTAATTTTACATTTATGACTAAATTAGCTTTATCCAATTCCTATTCTGTGGCTATTCAATCTTTACCTTCGGATAGATATTGTGTTATTCAAAATGGAACTGGTACGATTCAAACAAATGTAGCAGATGTAAATATTGTATGTCAAGTTGGAACAGCTTCTGGTCCTTTGGTCGGTGGAACCATATTTAATCCAATCCCATATACAATTCCAGCAGATGTGACAGTTACTACAATCCCTTCTGCTGTTGCATTGACTGGTGTAAATGGAATTACTACTGATGGGGCTAATATATATTTGGCGGTATATGATAATCATACAATTGCAAAATTAGTTATCTCTACCGGAGCATTTACCATAATCGCAGGAAGTGGTAGTCCAGGTTCTAGTGATGGCTTTGGTACTTCGGCTACATTTTATGGTCCGGGCGGGTTAGTGTATTTCGATAATATGCTCTATATTGCAGATTCATTGAATGGTATGATAAGAAAATTGGATATTTCAACTGGCGAAGTTGTAGCGATAGCCTCTGGTTTAGCTAATCCTTATGGAATTACTACCGACGGAACATTTTTGTATTTTAATCAAAATTTTAAAGTAAATAGTCTTAAATTAGCGGATAATAGTATATCTCTGATTCTTGGAGCTATTAATGGTTATGCGGATGGAAGTGCTGCATCAGGTAGACTTGGACTTGCGACGGGAGCGATAGCTTTTGATGGGACTTATCTTTATTTGAATGATAGAGCAAACTGTTCCATTCGTAAAATAGATATTACTGGGCGAACGATTACAACAATTATAGGCTCTCCACCACCTACCGTTTCTTGTAGTACGTTAGACGGTATAGGTACGGCTGCCCGGGTTCAGTCCATGGATGGAATTGTGAGTGATGGGACTAACCTTTTTTTTACTGAGAGTGATGTTTCTAGTCGCATTCGAAAAATTACTCTCAGTACCTTAACTGTGACTACTATTGTGGGTAATGCTGGGGTAGGGGATTTGGATGGAAGTGGGGTTACTGCAAAAATCAGTGGTCCTGCCCATATCACATCGGACGGGACAAATCTATACTTTGCCGATTATGTTAATAGCAAAGTTAAAAAAATTCATTAACTCAGACTACATTTTAGACATTGGTATTAGGTTAATCTCAAATTATCCAAACACTTTTTTGTATTTGTCCACTTTCGGTTTTACAACATAATTGCAATAAGAATTGTACGGATTATTTCGAAAGTAATTTTGATGATAGTCTTCTGCTGGGTAGAATATTTCAAGTGGAACGATTTCTGTTACAATAGGATTCTTCCAGTTAGCCGCAGCACTGACGCGAGACGATTCTGCGATTTTTTTTTGAGAATCATTGTGGTAGAGGATAATAGAGCGATACTGCGTTCCTGTATCGTTGCCTTGACGATTTAAAGTAGTAGGATCGTGAATTGTCCAGAAGATGTCTAAAATTTTTTCAAAGGAAATAACAGTTGGGTCAAATTCTATTTGGATTACCTCTGCGTGTCCCGTTGTTTCATCGCATACTTCTTTATAAGTTGGATTTTTTTTATCCCCACCCGCATAACCAGACGTAACCGATTTCACACCATCTACCAATTGATACACTGCTTCTAAACACCAAAAACATCCACCACCGATTGTAGTTAGTTCCATCGTTCTTTTCTCCTGCTTGCTGACTTCCGTTTTTTAATCTCTTGCCATTTTAAATCATTACTTTTCTACTGGAACAAAAAATGTAAATACTTTTGGAAATTTGTAATTGTTTTAAATTGCGTAGTGTTTGAGTTGATTCGATAGGAATTTTTAAAATGAAGAAAATAATTTTATTAATTATTTTGGGGAATATGCTGAATTGCATTTCTTATTCAGCGAATGCAAGGCAAATGGAAGTTACAACCTATGGATTTGTGAATCCAATTGGAGAAAATATTTGCGTTGGTAGGGGGGTCGGAAGTTCGCTGGATACAGAAAAATTTCAGCCTTCTTTTATTTATATTGATGATGATAATTTGAAGCAATCTGTTTCGGATTCCATTGCAAATGCAAGAGGGTTTGAAAAATTTCAGAAAATAAATTGTAATTGGACAATAGATGTAATAATCAAAAAACTAGAAAAGCAATGGGGATTTTATTTATATGATGCAGAAGTAAAAATCCAAATTGAATACCAGGTTTTATTTAAGGGTTTTCCTAAAAAAATAATGGAAATAGATTCTACGGGGGAGGTTAAATTTCTTCAAGCAAGGTTTGGAACCGAAAGAGCTGGTAAAGCTATGGAACTGTCAGTTCAAAATAATATTCACAAATTTTTAATGCAAATGTCCAAACTTCGTTTTAATCCTGATGGTACGATCATAGACGTTGAAAATGATAAAAATAA